>JAFDFZ010000191.1 GCA_019309565.1 Deltaproteobacteria bacterium | reverse complement strand
CATAATGACTAATTTTAATTCAACATTTTTTTTATATTCAGCAGCTCCGGAATACGGCGCCAGAAACTCTCCGAGCAAACTTTGAATCTCGACATTATAAGTTGTTCCAAGTCCTACGTCCGGATCAAATGGGACCTGTACATCTGCTTCAAACAACGTCATGAGCTCATCGAACATGGTTGTTTCCATACCGGGCCACTTTAATCCAAGGGGCTGCCCTGGAAGTACGCACCCCCATGAAAAATATGCGACGCCTCCCAATGTTTCAATAGCACTGGCCCTCTTACGTTTCTGAGGATACGTGCAAGTTTCCGGATTGCGATAAAACGTGTATGATCCTAAAGACATCATCGCATTTCCTCCCGCAAAATTTCTTTAACTTTTTCTTCAATGCCAGACTGGAGTCTTGTCGCAAGCCGGGCATCGTCAACATTTACATGGGTTTCGATATGAGTGCCCCCGCCGAGTGCTTTCATTTGTTCGGGGGTAAATACGCCTTCGCCCTTATGGGCAATGACAGGTTCTTCCTTTGCTCCAATTATCCCACCAGTTTCGTAATGCTTGGCATTTGCAAAAATGTTTGGGTTAACAATTTGCATTGGTTGAGGAGTAACGCCGACTATGCCGCCTGTATGAAATTTATAGGCTGTTTTACCACCCAAAAGTCCCGTTTCTGTAGGAGCCCCTAAACCTCCCCCCGCACTCATACCCATACCCATAAGCCCGGTAAGCGCCTGCATGATAAGCCACTTGGTCATTATTTCGGATATCCACCTGATTGTGTCTTGTGCAAAATCCTCGAAAGCTTCCCCGGCGGACTTGGTGCCGTCAATCCAGTCTTCAAGGGCGCCTGTCATGTTTGTTGCAAAAACATCAACAAAATTCTCACCAATCTCAATAAACATCTCCTGCATGCTTTGCAGTTTTTCTTTGGCGCGTTCAAATCCATATTTTAAAGCATCCCCTATTGAGCCTGAAGTCGCTGCCATACGGTCTTTATATTCTTCCAGAGTTATCGCCGCATGATCAAAGGCCTCCTGAATACTGGCAACATAATCCTCAACCGCAATTTCCCCGCGCTTCCACTGTTTCTCATGTTCGTCCATCCAGTAAACATAATAGGATTTCATACGATTCAAAAAATCATGCGTTTCGATCATATGTTCCTGGTGCATGAACTTCATAATTTCAAGCCACTTATCTGAGTATAACTGTGTGGCAGATAATCCTTCATTGAAATATCGTTTCAGCGCATTGATTCGATCCTGATGATTAGACTCGGCGTTGGACGTTCGTTTTTCCTCGACCTTATTTTCTTCCTCGATCAGTTTTTGATAGACCGCTTTAACATCCGAATGATATTCCCCGTGGAGTATCTTTAAATTCTCATAATGAGTCCTGTGCCGATTTAAACGATCCTCCATAAATCCTAACTCAAGATCCCGCTCCTCCTGGGCAAGCCGAGCGGTTTCATCTTTATCTCCAACAGCGATCTTCTTTTTAGCCTCCAGGATGGTCTTGGCCTTATCCTCTTCAATCTTTGCCGCCTGATCCGCCTGATCCTTTACAATCTTCAATGATTTAGCCGCCGCTTCATTCTCATGGGCGGTTCGAAGATTGCCGTATTTTTTCATAACATCGGCTATGGATTCGTTAAAAGCTTCGTGGTTTGTCAATCTTTTGGCCAGCCATTTCTGATCCGCCAACAATTGTTTGTCCTGCTGCATCCGTAACTTTTCAAACGCATCCCCGCTGGCTCTTTCCATAGCCGTGTAGTATTGTTTGTCGGACTCTAATTTTAATTCGGCCGCGGACTTTCCCTTTTGTTTTTTCTCTTTGACTTTAGAGACAGATCCTTCAATCGCCGCCATAAACCCTGCATGCCTCATGGCCATCTCTTGAAATTTTGAATCGCGCTTCTTTCTCAACTCCGTTTCTTTGGCAATTGCCTGTTTGCTGATATTGTCCCTGTCTATTTGAGAAAGTTTTTCAACGCTGACTTTTGTAAGCGCCTTTGCTTTTACCTTGTCAATTTCCTCCTCATAATATTCATCAATCTTTTTAAGATCCTCACTATAGCGTGAGTCAACATCACCTGCATATTCACGAAGCGCGTTCTTCTTGAAATTTATTAAAGCCTGAAAACTCAATTCTTCTTTTTTATTATTATCAATCTGTTTCAATAAGGTTTTAGCGGCCTCGTCACCCTTTGCAACTCCGATTAAACGCTCCGCGTCCGGTTCGTCCCGCAGTCTTTTCTTAAGCGTGCTCGCTCTATTTTTCTGAGTTTTAAGCATGGTGTCAGTAGCCACAACCATGCGGGCTTTTTCAAGATCATTTAAAGTTTTGTAATAGGCTTCATATTCATCAGTAATACTCCGCAACGCTCCACCACTCACCATCGATGTTTCTTTGTTCAGTGCGGCCATTGCATCTTCAAGCCGTTTGATGGCATCGGCCAGCTTGTCCGTGGCACCCTCGGTCTCAAAGTATTTTGTGATTAATTCTTTTGCCTCGTCGATCGTGATTTTTTCCTGTTTAACAAAAAGAACTAACTGAGAAGTTAAATCCTGATTGGCATTTTCAAGACTATTTATAGCAATGCGACCTGTTTTCCATTGCTCAACAGAAGCTTTCCCGGCAAATTCATTGTTGATCCACACGTCAGCGGCAGCGTCTGTGCTGACCTTTAACGCATCAAAACCGGCAGTTAATTCTTTAACCCGCTTTGTCTGCAGGGCAATCAGGCTAATTAAATCCGGCAGGCTGTTCTTGAATTTATCAAACGAAAGATCCTGAATCGCACGATTTAATTCTTCATAACTACCAGTATTAAAATTTACATACCTGGCCAGATCCTCGTGTTCTTTTTGTAATCGCTTCACCGTAGCTTTGTACTGCTCGGTAACGTCTTCACCGTCCTCAAGCTTTTCGTTCAAATCTTCTAAGGCTTTTGAATGCTGCTGAAGTGATCCTATCCCGGCTTTATGAACCTCGACAGTTTTCTCAAGCTCTTCCCGATGCTTTTTTGACCAATTAACAATGATACCGAAAGCAGTTGCTACAGCACCAAGGCCCAAAACAAATTTTGTTAATGGTGATAAATTAGCGAGCATTGCCCAAAAAGCAGACAATGCAGCTCGTAGTTTAGGAAGCTTGGCACCAGTTGTCGTTAACCACATGCTTAACAGCTGAAAATGGTGGGACGTGGTAGACACCATGGCCTGCAGCCCGGCCCACGCTGCTGCGCTCTTCAATAAACCAATTAATAATTGCAACGATTTAACCACCCCAAGGATAGTTAATGACCACGCACCCCACCCTATCAGCGTGGTACCAATAACGTTCTTTGCGACAGCCTCCATTACATAAGAGAGACCTTTCAAAGTATCCACCAACAACCCAATCGCGCTGGAAACCCCTGCTTCGCCGGCCGCGATCGCCACCAGCTTAAATCTATCCGCCAGGTTCTTTAACTTAACGCCAAGACCCTCTGCCTGAATACCAGCCATGGCCTCTGCAGCGCCAACATCGTACACCTTGCTGAGCATATTCGCATACTCGGTACCGGCAAATGATTTCACAAGAATCGCCGCGGCCTGGGACCCCCGCAAGCCGAACAACTCAAACGCCTTAGTCATGTCAACAGCGCCTTTCTTGCTATCCCACATGACGGGGAGAAGGTTCTTGATCGCTGTTTGAAAACCGACGATCCGGGGATTCACTTTGGCCAGCTCGATATTGTGGGATTCGAAGGCTTCCCTTAACTTGCCAGTAGGTGCCATTAACCGGGCAAGAACCTGCCTAAGACCCGTACCGATCGTACTGGCACGCAAACCGCTGTTCGCCAGCACCATCATGGACGCGGCGGTCTGTTCTAAGGACAAACCGGTCTGAGCCGCGACTGACCCAACAAAGTTGAAAGAAATACGCAGTTTATCAATGGTGAGCTTAGACTTATTAATGGCGTTGGCCATCACATCGGCGACACGGGAGGCCTCCGTAGCTTCGAGGGAAAACGCGCGAATTGTTGTGGTTAAAAGGTCCGACGTAACTTTCAGGCTGGTCAAGGTACCGGTGGCCAGGTTTGCAACCGCTTGAATCGCGGCCATGGATTCGGAAGCGGAGAAACCGGCCTGGGTGAGAAGAACCATACCCTCGGCTACCTCAACCGTAGAAAACTTGGTGTTCTTGGCCACCTGTTTAATAGTATCGCCCATCACGGATACCTGAGCTTCAGTCGCTCCGGAGATGGCCTGCAGGTTTTTTAATGCCTGATCAAAATTTATGATTTCCTGGGTGCCGGCAGTCAGGGCCGTGTAAATACCAAAGATGGCCTTGGATGCAAGGCCGTATGACGCGGTAACTTTCATAGCCGCTTTCATACGCTCCCACGCACCGGATACCTTACTGATCTGCTTGCCGGTCCATTGTTGAGTCTCACCTAATTTTTTGGTATCCTTTGTTGCTTTAGTCATGCTGGTGGACATGGACTTGGTGGCTTTAGACGCACTGGTAGCTTTGGTGCTAAGACCCTGCATGCGAGTGTTCAGACCCTGCATCTCAGTTCTTAATCGTTTGATCGCACTAATAACCTGCGAGATATCAGATGTAAAAACAGTTCCCAGTGTTAAAGTCTTATCAGCCATTTTAGCTCACTCCCAGACGCACTGACTTACCGGTGGCCCATTGTTTGTGCATGCCCATCATTCGTTTAGTTTCCGCCTCCTTTTCTTCCCGGGTCATGTCTTCATACATCGATGGATCCTGGAACATGAACCCGCCGGATTGCTTTTTCGGTTTCGGTTCAATCTCCGCATCCTCATTTAATGTAAACCCATGCATGTGCATCATGAACCGCATCCGAACCTCTTCGCGTTTTTGAGTATGTTCATACAGTGTTAAGAACTGTCCTCGGGTGAGTCCTCCGTCTCTGAAACTTCTGGCATAGAAGTGACTGAGATCGTACTGTCCGTATCGCTCAAGGACGGTGGTAACAGCCTCCCCGAAAGAAACATACTCTTGATCGTCCCGAGAAGGCTCTCCACGTTTTTTGACGGTTCTTCAAAGTTCTTTTCGTAAATTGATTTGACCAGATCGCTGAGCTGATAGTTTGTCATTTCATCAAAAACCTTTTTAGGCTTATCTTCATCCGTAATTAAACCCAAAATTTTGATCAGGTTTTTTTCAATCAGTTTCAGTAAAAAATCAACAAACCCGATAAGCTCATCTTCTTTCTCGCTCACCTGCTGTTCGAAATATTTCTGCAACGCTTTCTGGATAACATCCCCGAATAATTTTTCATCCGCCAGGGACATGGGATAAAGTTTAATGCTCCGCAGACTACGATTACCAATATCGATTTCCGTAATCTGCGGATTGAGTCTGTCTTGATTCTCCGCCATGTTTCACACTCCTTTTAAGGTTGGTGACGATGCGTTCATGGACTCGAACGTAACCGGAACCGCAGCCGCATCCTCACTTTGAAGATCAATCTCAAGTGCAGATTTAACCTGGGCTCGCGGGAAAATAATATTCATCGTATTGGTACCATCCGGGTAGGTATACAAAGCTTCCATCCGAACGTATGCCGGGGCTGTTCTTCCGCCCAGAGCGACTTCTCCGGAATGAGCATCAGCATATCCGGAAGTCGGATCAATACCGTAAGACATTGCTACGTTAAACGGTGTGAGTTCTCTCCAAGCGCACTCCATGGATGCTGACTCACGAATCGCAGTGGTGAACTCCTTGATTAACGGAAAACCTCCCTCAAGGTCGAAATAATCCGCGCCACCAATAAACTTTGTGTTTGCCAAAGATCCGATAGAATCGCTTGACGCACCCTGACCATTGATTTTTCCAATGTTATCCGCTGAATTCAGCACTCGAAGTTGAGCCAAACCCAAAGCTATGGTGGTAGTATCTGTACAAACAGGTCCCTTGCGTGCCATTACACTTCACCTCCTTTCGAGGTTTATTTTTTTTTTAAATTTTTGCGGAGATTTTCAACCGGATATGGTTGATTGATTCGGCGTTGAGCCGATTGAGGGAAAT
The DNA here is from genome assembly GCA_019309565.1 of Deltaproteobacteria bacterium. Lineage (GTDB taxonomy): Bacteria > Desulfobacterota > Desulfobacteria > Desulfobacterales > SURF-15 > JAFDFZ01. The sequence continues at coordinate 1,211 of JAFDFZ010000191.1, read as the reverse complement.
TCTTGGTTCGGAAATATGTTAAAGATATTCCAGTGGTCCGGATTTTCTTTTCTACACCGGCGCCGTAAACATCTCATTTTAATGGACCCGTAAACGATCATATCGACCGGAGCAAACCCGTGAACCGAGTCGCGCCCGAAGATAAATCGCCACAGCCCATTTTCCTGGCGCTCTAGTGTTCGCTTACCACAAATCGAGCAGTTATAAAACATTTTCTTTTTATCATTCATATCTTTGACGCCGTTTTTAGGGTTACGAACAGAATAATATATTTCGTATTGTCTGGAGCGCGCAGCTCCTTGGATTCAGTAATATCCTGAACAACGAATGATCCGAGCAATACCCAGTCGTCAGGCCCGGACGGAACACTTCGGTAAAACGGGATGCGCTTCATGCCGTCGGTCATTGTCGTATCGCTCAGCAGATCGACCATGGTGTCCGTTAACTGGGCCAGCTTAAATCCTTCGGGATCCTTGCGCGACGCGCAATACACCTCTAAGGGGACGGTGGACATATATCCCCTGTCGATTTCTCCCAGATCGATATTCACCCACCGGTCTACGGACTTGTCGTTCAATAAATCCGGGCTGCTCAAAGATTTATCAAACGTAAGTTCCCCGGTGTATCCGGAGCAGAAAAACCGTTTGATCGAATCTTTAAAATTAGCCCTGCGTGCTGTCGGGTCCAAACTCATTTTTTATATCCTCGGATAACCTGTCAAGACCGGGAAACAATTCTTGTTCAACAAACTTAGCCGCTTTTTGAAATTTTTCATTATTCCATTCAGACTTTAAAGGATCAGCAGTGCATGTTTCTAAATACTCCAAAAGATACTCCAGGGCAGTACGAGTTATCCCAAGAGTTATGTAAATATCTCTTGGCTGTATGCTCAATATTTGAATCGCGGTCATCGCCACGCTCCTTTAATATTCCGCAATGCCTTATCACCCATCTTCGGCCATTCGCCTTTGGCATATTCCTCTCTCGTGGGAGTAAACAACGGCCGGGAAGGATGCTTTCCACCCTGTCCAAAATCACCGCCAAACTCCATGACCGTCGCGTACATCCCAATACTTTTAGACTTACCTAATCGTCCGGGATGAGTAGCCGTCCTGCCAAACCACGACTTGCCGCCCTGATCCATCACGTCATTGATACCAACGGCCCAGCCGTCTTTTGCTCTGCGTTTAACAATGTTCCTTAAAAGATCC
>JAFDFZ010000062.1 GCA_019309565.1 Deltaproteobacteria bacterium | reverse complement strand
CACTATCCGGTTTGGCCATCCCTCGGGGCTTATGGAGGTTGAAGTCGAGGGCGGTGAAGATGGAGAGCTCAAGCGTGTTTCAATGGCAAGAACCGCAAGACGTTTGATGGACGGAAGGGTGTATGTCCCCGCTTCGCTGTTGAAATGATACCTGAACAGATCGGTTCCAGGTTCAGGGTTTGGGGTTAGCATAACTTCGCATCCCCCCATTTCTATGAAACGCCGCATACGATGGCGTCGAATGAAATTTTTAAAGGCAAAATACACTTTACTATCCTTCGATGACGGCACAATGGGAGTCAACAAAGCGATTAAACCAGAGCTATCAAGATCTTCAGCTACTTAGCACCGCTTTCCTTTCTGCCTTAAGCTCGATGTTTCCGATTGGATGGCCGCCTATAAGCTTCGGTGTAATTATTTTGCCTTTAAAAATTTTATTCGACTCAAGATTCATTGGCATTTTACGACCTTAAAACAGGGCTTCACCATGCCTTTGCCACAGCTTCTGGAACCATTACATAGCCCTCCATAAGACGCCTTGCTGTGCGGCCTATTGTGGCTTCTTTAAATACGTATTGGTTGTTTATTTTTTCGACTACAGCACCGGCTTCGATGATGCCACCGGGGTGTCCGAGTCGGATTATTCCTTTTTCGAGCACCTCCTTGTTCACTCTCTCGTAGATGATTGTGCCTTCCATCATCGCGGCCCCTGCAGTGGGTATCGCTCCTGTAACCTGATAGGCCCTGTGAAGCGTGCCCATGGTCATGGACCGGACGACTAAGTCGATCTCATTTTTTGTAACAAGCCGCCCGCCTGTGGTTTTATAATCCCTGGGTTCAGAGATAATGGCGATTTTCGGAACCGCCTGGCAGCTGATGGTAGCTTCTTGCGGGGTTTCACAAAGACCGATAAGCACAGCTGCCCGGCTTCGGATGGCCTCCAGTTTTTGCTTTATCGTTTCACTGGTATCGATCTCTTCGATTTCTGTGCCGGAAAGCCCGATCGTTTCTGGTGCAATGAAAATAAGCGGGTTGGCCGCATCGATAAGCGTAAAGGTTACACGGCCTATACCGGGTACATCCATCACATCCTTCGGGTTTCCGGTGGGGAACAGCTTTCCGGTAACCGCTCCAGCAGGTTCAAAGAAATGAAGTGTAATCTTCCCTCCGGTTCCCGGCACACCGTCGATAGCAAACTCGCCCTGTTCATTGTAGCAGCCGTTTTTTACCGGAACTTCGGCAACGATAAGCTTACGTGTATTTTTTTGATAAATGCGAACCGTTGTTATGGGCTCCCTGGCTGCAACCAGGCCTTCATCCACTGCAAACGGACCGACAGCAGCAGAAATGTTTCCACAGTTTCCCTTATAGTCGATAATAGGGCGGTCTATTGAAACCTGGCCGAAATTATAAACTACATCATAATCGGGATCGCTCGATGGACTTATAATGGCGGTCTTGCTGGTAGTGGAGTGCGCTCCGCCGATGCCGTTGATCTGCCGCCGATTCGGATCCGGGCTTCCATAGGCCGCAAGTATGATTCGATCCCGGAGCTTGTGATCCTTTGGGAGATGGTTTTCGTGAAAAAACAGCCCGCGGCTTGTGCCGCCTCTCATTAAAACAGCAGGAATTCTTATTTGCATGATGTTCTCCTTACTCCTTTTGATGTTTTTAATCCTTGCTGTGCACCTGCCCGGATATTACAGACGTTTACCCCGTTAGAGAAAGCCACCGACTCCTGTCGGTTGTATAGATAATTCCTTATAGATGGTGGTTTAATGCCACCACCTATAGTCGCGTTAGAGAACATCTTTCTCTAACGGGGTTTACTTAAGACTTAAAACAATGAAGGAATCAAAAATCTTAATCCCCCAGATAAAAAGCATACAGCCTGCTGCAAAAAATCCAAGGCTTAAGTATCTCGCGGCTTTTTTGCCGAAGATTTCAAGATCAAGAAGGATTCGCCTCAATCCTGTAAGCCCGTGCACAAGTGCGATAAGAAGCAGCGCAAGCTCCAGAAACCTTACATAGGAAGAGCTTAAGGATGAAAGTGTTCTTTCAAGACTTACGGGCTCGGATGATGCGTAATGGATCATCCATATATGAACCAGCAGGAAAAAAAGAAGCAAAATACCTGTAAAATACAAACCAAGCCATGCCATCGGCCCTATTCTTTGCGGCGGCTGCGGCTGTATAGAGACAATGTCGCCGGGCGAATCGCGGTCGATATTTTGCATATTCTTATGCTCCTTGTGTGGTTAAAATATCATCGGGATGCTGAAAAGAATCAAAACGATACTCAGTAAAGATACACAGTATGCAAGCCGTTTATGATTAAGGGCCGGGAAAAGGTTAAGCATAATCAACCTCAGTCCGTTTAAAGCATGAAGCAGGACGATCCAGACGAAAACCAGTTCCCCGAGCCTGACAACAGTGCTTTGCATGCGTTTCATCGCCTGGTCGAATGCCTCCGCTCCGGATAGCACCGAACCGAGGGTATAAAGATGCCATATGAGAAATCCCAGGATAATTACTCCGCTCACTCTCTGGGCAGCCCACATGTAAGCCTCAAAACCCAGGGCCTCTCCCCTGAGAGTCCTTGTTACAAATCGCCTGATTACTCCCTTGGGTTTACCGTGTGTCATTTTTCCTTCCCAACCCCTATGAATCTTAAAATCATCTCTTTAACCGCCCTTTTGCGAAGCTCTGCGATAACCGTCCCCGGACTGAGTTCCATGGGACATACCCCGGCGCACTCAAAGCAGCTTACACACGACCAGATTCCATGTTCGGAAGCCTGCCGTGTGCGGTCGAGGGTATCAAGAGGATGTGTGGCGGCTCGTGCAATTTGAAGCAGGTGCATGGGGCCGTCGAACCCGGATCTTTCAGACGAAGAGGCCGGACATGCTTCCAGGCAGCAATAGCATTCAATGCAGCGTGAGTAGATCCTGTGAAATTTATCCAGGGCATCTTGGGTTACTCGATAGGTTTGCTTTCTGTTTTTGCTCTCCGGCCAGTACCGCAGGGCCTTTAGCTTTTCTTTAACTTCATTTGTATCAACCACCAGGTCTTTGATCCGTGCATAGCGCGACAGAGGTTCAAGCCGCATGTTGTTTTCAAAAAGGGTGTCACATGCAAGCCGGGGCTTGCCGTTTATCAGCATGGCGCACGAGCCGCATGTAAACTCGCGGCAGTTGGCCCTGAAAGCAATGTATTCTCCCTGATCCCACAGATATTCAAGCGCTTCCATTACAGTCATGGTTTGAACAAACGGTACGGTGTATCGCTTCAGGTACGGTTTTTCGTCTTTTTCCGGGTCGAACCGCTCAATATAAACAGTGTACATCGCTTCGGGGTTTTTGATATCTGGAATATAAGCGGTCATTTTTTTCCTCTTGTAACATTTTAGCTTGTGAAAAACTACGGTTATGGGTTGGACATCTCTTCAAAAAGCTAAAGTTATACATCCCCTTTATCTCAACTAATGCCATGGAGAGCTGTTGTTGGCATACTCTGGCAAGTCCTGGATCGGTATGATCGGCTGGTTGACCTGTCTTTTTTCCATCTTAAGCTCTCCGTTTTTTTTAAAAAAGACAATGTTTTTTAACCATTCTGTATCGTTTCGTTCCGGAAAATCTTCACGAAAATGACTGCCCCTGCTCTCTTTCCTCTCAAGGGCGGCCCGGGTGGACATCTCTTCAATGACCAGCCGATAAGTCATCTCAAGAGCATCGCGCAACCCGTAATTGTACAATAGACTTGCATCCGGAACCGAGATGTTTGAAAGATCCTCGTCCATGGCCCGGTGAATCTCCTCGAGCATTGTTTTCATCCCGGATTCCGTACGCACAACCCCCATGTATTGATCCATCATCTCGCAATGTTTGCGACGAAGCGGGGCAACCGGAACCGGTCGTCTTTTCGGGGAAAGAATATTCTTTACTTTTTCGATTTCTTCTTCCACCTGCCCGTTGAGCCTGCCGATACGAGGGCTTTTCTCTCTGGCCTCTTTGGCGGCGCTTTCACCGGCGATCTTTCCGAATACCAGTATATCCACCAGGGCATTGCTGCCAAGCCGGTTTGCACCGTGTACCCCTGCGGTTACAGCACCTGCAGCGTAAAGGCCGGGGACTTTTGTTTTTGAATGCACATCGATTATCACCCCCCCACACAGGTAATGGGGTCTGTATCTTACTTCGATGGGTTGTTTGCGAATATCGAATCCATAGCTCATGTACTTGCGGAAAATAACCGGCAGTCTTTTGACCACATGCTCCGGGTCAAGATGTGTCACAGATGCGTAAATACCTCCGTGCGGGGCTCCTCTTCCCGCCTGAATCTCTTTAAATATGCAAACAGAGACCTTATCTCTGGTTGCAAGCTCTTTTTTTTCAGGGTCATACCGCTCCATGAAACGCTCTCCCTCGCTGTTGAGCAAAATTCCGCCTTCGGCTCGAAAGCTTTCACTTACACTTCCTCGCACCCCGTACGGCCACCAGGCATGTGTAGGATGATACTGGATGAATTCAACATCCATCACTTCAGCGCCTGCTTCAAGGGCTAGATACAACCCGTCTCCTCTTTGTCTTTCAGAAGCAGAGGGCCAGATACCGGAACCATCTGCGGTTGCCAGTATAACGGCCCTGGCGATCACCTGATAAAATTTACCCCTTGCCATGTCCCACGCAACCGCACCGACTACGACGCCCTCGTCGATAAGAAGGCGGATTACCATTGTTTCGTCCTTGAATCTGATGTTGAGGCGATGAATTTCCCGCTTAAGTCCGTTCATCATTTCATGGCCGGTTTCGTCTCCACAGAATATGGATCGCTTGTAGCGGTGGCCTCCGAACTGACGCACACTAAAGGAGCCGTCTTCATCCCGGTTAAACAGCGATCCGAACCGCTCCAGGGTCTCCCCAAACTGCTCTCCCTGCTGGCAGAGCAGTTGCACAAGGCGCTGGTCGTTTAAAAACCCGCCGCTCATCAGAGTATCTTCCATGTGAACCCGCCAGCTATCCTGTGGTTCTTTATGGAATACGGCCATGCCCCCGTGAGCATTGGGCGAGCATCCGCTTTTGCCAAGCTGACCCTTGTCGAGAACAAGTACATCTGCACCATCCTCTTTCGCGCTGATGGCCGCCATGCAGGCGGCTGCACCGCCTCCGATTACAAGAACATCTGCTGTTAGAATATCATATGAATGCATGTTTTAAATGGTCCCTGTGGCGAGAGGTTTGTTTTCCGTCTTTTCTAAACAGCCTCTTTCGGCGAGAAAGTATCCCCCGGGAGATTTTTCCGAATCGGATCTAAATTGTTTTTGAGGGGAAAATTCTTTCCAGACAAGAAACGCCGGTCTTGATTTCAGAAGCTCGGGGTCGTGTGATTCAGAATCTTCAGCAGAAAAGATCGTTTCAACACAACTGCGTGCAGCAGCAATGTGACGCTGCATGGTCAGCTCGGCCATCTGCTCGTCCCCGTCCTCAATAGCTTCAAGAATGCGGCGGTGTTCTATAAGGGCACGCCGCCCCCTGCCAGCCACACGGTGATGCAGGCGCCTGCACAATCGTAGCAGGGGATAGAGGTCCTCGCAAAGGATATGGAAAAGAAGGGGATTTCTTGATCCGCGGATGACAAAATGATGAAAGTCTATATCTGCCGAAGGCTTGATATACGGGCCCTCGGGCTGGGTGCTGAGCTCTTTTTCATGAGCTTCAAGAAGCAGGCGCAACTCTGCCTTTTCCTGCTGTGTCATTGAGGTAGCTGCCAGACGTGCCGCCATCGTTTCCATGGCTTCGCGGGCCAAAAACAGGTTGATGAAGTCAGAAAGCGTGTAAAAGGCAACCCGGGCTCCCACATTGGGAGAAAAACAGACAAGCCCCCTGGCCTCAAGTTTGCGCAGTGCTTCGCGAACCGGCCCCCTGCTTGTTCCAAAACGCTCGGCAAGGTCTTTTTCCGCCAGCCTGTCGCCCGATACCAGAGGGCCGTTAAGTATTTCCTCTGTTAAGATACCGATAATTTCCTCCGCCCTCTGGCCATGCCGGCTGTTTAGAGCGTTGAACATTTGGTACCCTCTTTGGTTAAAATTGTATACAATATTTTAAAGATTTCTTTTAGTTTTCTGTTTAGCACGCAACGCTTGTTGGGTCAATAAAATTTTGATTATCAATGAGTTATATTTTTCATGGCATTTTGGATTGGATCAGGGTTTCGGTTTTACAAAGGCATTGTTTCATATTTTTAATTTATTGTTGACAACATCTTTCTTGTATGCCAATTAACAAAATTGATGGAATTTTAAAAGATTAGTGCAGTAGAATATAATAAATACCACCAAATCCTGTATCATACCTCGTCAATACTATGAGTAAGATATGCATAGAAGCATCATGGATATGTGCGCGCTGACCGGGGTTTTTTGAATTTCACATATCAGCATGGTTGTTTAGTGATATTGCCTCCTGGTAAGGATAAATAAAATGATGTCGCAAAAGAAGGATCTAACCCAAGAAATAAAGGGGATAGTCCGAAAACAAGGTGTTCAGCTAGTAGGAATCACCCCGGTTGAAGGCTCGAAGGTTGAGTCCAGCTATCAGAATTATCTTAAAAGATGCCTTTTATCATCCGGGAAATAGGGCAATTTTCGGGATTGTCCGCCGGTTTAAGATTCTTAAAGGCCACTGTAAGTTCTAACCCTAAAAACTTTAAAGTTAAGAAAGGAGGCAGAAAATGAAACGCTTATCCAAATTATTCGTTGCTTTGACCATCGCAAGCCTGATCCTGGGTTTTTCAATAGCGGATCAGACATCGGCCGCATACCCAGAGAAGATGATCACCTATATTGTTCCTTTCAAGGCCGGGGGTGGAACAGACCGTACGGCGCGGATCCTTTCCACCGGCGCCATCGATCATTTCGGCCAGGCCTGGCATGTGCGTAATATGCCAGGGGCATCGGCAATCGTCGGATGGAAGGAGTTGCTTAGAAGACCTGCCGACGGCTATACCATAATGCAAAGCAGTTCCACCCCGGTAATCGCTTTGCTGCTTGAAGAACCCCCCCCGCTTAGCCCCTTTGATATAAAGATTGCATGTTATGTTGCAGGCTTCAGATCAATAATAGTAAGCAAACCGGGTGCAGAATGGTCGAGCTGGGAAAAGTTTAAGGCTGCCGCCAAAAAAGATCCCGGCAAAATAACACTGGCCGGAACGCAGTCCTTGCTCATGGGCGCTGCAGCCATGTTCGATCAGGCAGGGATAAAAGTAAATTTTGTTCCTTATGAAAGCACCGGTGCAGCGGTTGCTGATTTTTTAGGCGGTCATGTGAATTGCCTGGCAGCCACCTCTTCCACCTTGCTGCCCTTGATTCCCGAGAAGGCCACCCCCATTGTAAACACAAGCGATGTTCCGCTGCCTGAGAAATTAAAGGAATTTAAAGACGTTCCGGATGCAAAGAGCCTTGGCTATGAGGGCATGTTCTTTCCAAGATGGGTCGGGGTTCATCCCGATACACCTGATGAAATCGTGGATATAATTTCTGAAAAAATGAGTAAACTCGTAAAGGACAAGAGTGTAAAGAAGCTGTTCAGTAAAATAGGTGAAGAAATAATATTTCTGCCCCGGTCCGAAGCCGAGGTGGCTTACAAGCAGATGGTTGAATCCATGAAAAAGGCAATAAAACTTTTGAAATAAAAACCGCTATGCGAGTTGAGGCCCGGTTTTAGAATCGGGCCTTTTTTCATATTAAATCAACATCCCCTTTTTTATGCTTCGCTTCGCGCTGCAAGGAGTACTTTGCCATGATCAGATGGTGGAAATCAAACCAGGGTATCGGGGTGATAATGACATTTTTATTCGTCGTCTTGTTGATATACATTCAGATGTCGCCCTGGGCTCACAGAAAGCTTCGCGACGGATTTACCCTCGGTTTTTTCCCTGCTGTTGCGGTAATTTTGTTGGTCGTATTCTCCCTGATCCTGATTTTTGACAGCCGCAGAAAACAGGTGCCTGATCGTATCGAAACCCTTACGTTTAAATATTTTATGAGCACTGCAGCCGCTGTGATATTTTGTCTGATATATTTCAGGGCGATGATAACCTTCGGGTTTTTGATAACAACACCTCTTTTTCTGATATCAAGCATGTATGTTTTGGGGATCAAATCTTTGCGAAGTTTGATAACTTCCTCTTTGCTTATGACGGCAATCGTCTATTCAATATTCAGGATAATGGGTATAAGATTACCCCCGATTGGTCTGCTGGGGGTTTGATATACCGGAGAGCGGGATTCATGCTTTTTAATCCAGAAGCCATCGTGCAGGCCTTTGACATGGTCTTTACCCTGAAATGTCTTTACTGGCTGATTGTCGGAGTGGTTATCGGGGTCGGTGTGGGAGCCATGCCCGGGTTGACGGCGTCTACCGGGGTGGCGCTTATGATTCCGCTTACTTTTACCATGAGCACCGCAAATGCCCTGGCATTGCTGATCGGGTTATATAAAGGGGCGGTATATGGGGGATCGATTTCCGCAATAAGCTTTGCAACTCCGGGAACACCTGAGGCTGCCGCCACCATTTATGATGGCCATAAACTGATGAAAAAGGGCCAGGGTAGAAAAGCCGCATTAATGGCATTGTATGCCTCGGTTACAGCAGATACACTAAGCGATTTGATTACTATTGCAGTGGCACCTGCTCTTGCACTGGTTGCGCTTAAATTCGGCCCTACCGAAAGGTTCTGGCTGGTGGTATTAGCCTTCACCCTGCTTGGTTCATTAAGCGGGGCACATCTGGCCAAAGGGATGTTAAGCGCATCTTTCGGTATCTTTCTTGGAACGGTGGGCACTGACCCTGTGGGCATGGTATCCCGCATGACTTTCGGCATCTGGTGGATACAGGACGGCATCCAGTTTATTCCCCTGATGATCGGTATCTTTGCAATCTCAAGGATGCTTGAAAACGCCGTGGAAGTGCTGAGGCAAAGGGGGGTCACCAGAAAGGTTAAGGAGAACTTCTCAAAGCTGCTTATGAAAAGCGGCCCCGGTTTAACCGTAAGAGAATATATTCGATGCTGGAAGGAGATGTTGATCGGTTTAGGCGTAGGCTCCTTTGCCGGCATGCTCCCCGGGCTTGGGGCAACAGTCGGTGCATTTCTTTCATACAGCGTGGCCAAGCAGGCTTTTCCGGGTAAGAAGCTTGGTACCGGAGTGCTTGAAGGGGTTGCTGCTGCAGAATCAGGAAACAACGCTACCGTAGGCCCCACCCTCATACCGCTGCTTGCCTTTGGGATACCCGGCAGCGCCACAGCCGCCCTTATTGGCGGTGCCTTGATGCTCCAGGGGGCAACACCCTCACCCCGTATGTTTGAACTATACCCGCATGTGGTTTATGCCCTTTTTATCATACTGTTTGCCGGAAACTTCGTTAACCTGGGTGTTGGCCGTGTCTTTGCAGGATTGTATGCCAGGCTGGGACAGCTTCCACGGGAAATCTTGATTCCCCTGATCCTGATGATGTCCATCATCGGGGCTTACTCTTACAGGGGAAATCCTTACGATGTGGTGGTAATGTTGATTTTCGGGTTTATAGGATATGTAATTAGAATCTTAAGAATACCAGATGCCCCCATGGTGATTACTTTCCTTATTACTCCGATGATGGAAGCCAATCTAAGAAGGGCTTTGCTGATACACCGGGGGGACTGGATTAAGGCACTGTTCCACAGCCCTCTTGCAATAGGGCTTTTTATCTCCTGCGTGACGCTTACCTTTCTTGCCATCCGGTTCGAAGCATCCAAACGGCTAGGGGTGGAGATTTCAAAAGCCAAACCAGCGGAATAAGAAAAGGCCTTCGATTTGCTGGAAAAGCAGGCTCAAAGATGGTGTAGAGGGTTACTTACAGCGGCCTGTCAGAGCCATTTGATGGTCGAAAAGATTTCATCGATATCCTCTATGTCCTCAAGCCTGGTTAAAGAGTCGAGTATTTTCTCAATCTCTTTTTCTGAAAGCGCTTTGCCGTATGTCGCGCAGTCTTGAAATTTTCGGAAAACCTCTTCTTTATCAAGAGGCCGTAGAGGATTTCCCCTGCAGGTAGCAAGGTGTCTTGAAAAAATACCCCTATCCGTATGGATGGCCACCTTTGCAGCCAGGTTAACCATGTGGGTGGAGGAATCTATCATCTCAGGATTTACCATTACATGAACCCGCTTTGAAAGCTCGAAAATGGCCGGGTTCCGGATGGTCTTTTCTTCAAATCCTGAAAGCCTGACTTCTTTTTTGATCAAGGCAAGAGCCACTGTATAAGGAATGCTGAACTGGGCATCCACCTGGGGATTTTTTCTTATCTCAAAAGGCCTCCCCACCGTGTTGTAAGCACCAGATGAAACCTCCACCAGCACTTTTTTGACCTCGACAGCCTCTATGTTGTTTTCCCTTGCCAGATCAAGTGTCGCTTCGATGGCCGTATGGGCCACCTTACAGCACGGGTAACATTTAAAGCTAAGCTCATCCCCCAGGAAGGTCTTTCCCAGAGCGGCGTGTAATTTTTCAATGGACTGCTGTTTGATAGATTCATGGGAATCGCCGTAAACCCGGGCCAGTCCCCAGCTTCCTTCGATCCATTCCCTGGGGCCGGTGATTCCTCTTTGAGCTAAAAGCGCGGCTAAAACTCCTGCCTGGCAGGCTAATGCCGGCTGAAGTCTCTTGGTAAGACTTCCCTCAAGCCGTCCCTGCCTTGTTCCCGCCGCCTGGCTGTATGCAATTCCGAGCGCATCGGCAAGGGAGTCTTGCGGCAATTTCAGAATTAACCCGGCCGCAAGGGCTGCTCCGAAGATTCCAAAAGTTGATGTCACATGCCAGCCTCGAAAGACAGGCACCGATACTGCCAGCCTGCAGACAAGATCCACCGCAAGGATAACGGCGGTAATAAATTCTTTGCCGGAAACCCCGCCTTTTTTTTGAGCCACGGCCAGTGCCGCAGGAACCACAGAAACATTTACATGTACACCGCCCGGTTCGTACAAATCATCATAGTCCCTGCAGTGTATCATCATCGCGTTTGCCATTGCGGCATGCGGCGCGGGGGCTCTTTTTCCGTAACACAGGATTGTGGCATCCTTTGCTCCACCGATAGCCATGATCGTATCGACTGCGGCCTCGACACCCTCTGCCCCCTTTCCTGCAAGGGCCACACCTATAGTGTCGATAATGAAAAGTTTGGCACGTTCAACAGTTAAGGAGGGGATTTGGGAAAAAGTGACCCCCCGCAGCACAGATATGATCTCCTCGGCCAGTGTCACGGCATGATACCTTTCAGGCTTTCAGAAGACAGGTAAGCTTTGAAACATCCTTTATTTTTTCAAGATTCTTTACAAGGTCGATAATCTCCACGGCTTTTCTTTCGCTTATCACATCTGAGACATTTATCCTGAACTTCACCTCAACTTCTTTCCATGTCATGGGGTTTTGTTTCGAGCCTTTGGGGAAGTCGACTCTGAGCTTATAGGTTTTGCCGTCATCCATGATGATTTCAACAATACTGGGAAATTTACGTGGATAGATCCTGTCGATCTCATCATGTTTAATAAAATTCACCCGGCCCGCAAGATCGACAACAGCAGGCTCTGAGAGCTTTTCATCTTTAAACTGAAGCGCAGAAAGCATCCCGTCCATAAGTGCCCGGGCGACACAATATTTCAAACTCATCTGACCCTGCAACGGTCCCATGGGGCTGTAATCGAATCCGCATTGAACGTTTACCACTTCACTGTTGTAAACATTTATTTTTTTAACTTTTTCTGTATCAATTCTGTACTCTTTCCGCAAAGACAGAACAGCATCGATAGAAGAATGAAGGCTTCCACAGGCAGGGTAGGGCTTTATTGCGACATTCTGTGTGTCGAATCTTTCACCCAGCCCCTCGAAGATTCTGGAGAATGAAAAACCGTTAGATGTTGCTTTATAGAAACCGCCGTCTTCTGCTTCCAGGATCTTTGTCGGCCCCCGGTATCCTCTTTGTGCAAGAGAAGCAGCAATGATTCCGCTCTGAGAGGAGCGGCCCGGATGAAATCGTTTGCTGTGAGATCCGTCTGCTGTAAAGGCCCACAGCCCCGCTGACTGTGTTCCTGCCATGCCGAGTGCACATGCCATGGTTTGGGCATCGAACTGCCAGATTTTGCCTGCGGCCGCAGCGGCACCAAATGTGCCGCAAGTTCCGGTAAGATGCCAGCCTCTGAGTCTTGAGGCCGCCGGATTGGCCCCGCGGCTTACATGAGTCATGGTTTCATATCCGCTGACAACGGCGGTTATTAAGCTTATTCCATCGATATGCTCCTTTTCACCGATGGCAAGAGCAGCCGGAATTACAACAGAGCCCGGGTGAAGTTTGGTCATATGGTAATCGTCAAAATCAAAGCTGTGGATCATGGTGCCGTTGCCAAGGACTACAGCGGCTGCAGGGCCTGAAAAATCGGTCGACCACAGGGTTGCCTCCGGGATACCCCCCTGGCTTCGGACAAAGTCGTTTACGATTTTTGCCCACTTAAAAGAGGAGCCGAAAATCGCACAGCCAAGTGAATCCAGCAGGCATTTTTTTACATTTTCTATTACTTTACCTGGAATCTGCCCGTAGGTGAGACGGGCGATGAATTCGGCAAGTCTATTGGTAACATGTTCCATGGTCAAGATCCCTTTTGTGCTTCAAACAGTTGACCGCTTCAGAATCCGATCAACTAGGCTCCATAGGAAATCACCGAGAATTGCTGCTGGTGCGGCTTAAACAAACCGCCTCATCAGTTCATCTACGGCATCATCTACGTTATCGGACGTGATGCCGAGTTGCCGGCTGGTTTTTTCCACTTTTGCAAGCCGGCGGGGATTTTCCATGTCACTTAGCTGTGTGAAGATTCCGATTCGCCTTCCTATCTGATAGAGGCATCTGCGTTGCGGGTCCATCTTAAGAAACTCCCGAAGAGGTTTAAGCATGTGTTCTTTTTCCCCGGGAAGTCTGCCTTCTATTTCCTGAAACAGATTTAAAATATGGTCGCTTACCACCATGCTGTCTATTCCGTTTAAGTTTTCGATAAACAGCAGGATCTCCTGCGCTATCATCAGATCGGTTAATTTTTCGAACCGACCTGATCGGTATTCCTCGAAAAGCGGCACGCTGCTGGGGATGGCCAGGGTTCGAAGCCGAATGAAGTCGGGGTTGATCTGGTTTAGCGCATCTGCTGTTTCAAGAGCATGGGTTTCGGAAAGTTCCCGTCCTCCAAGCCCGGGCATCACATACTCGGAAAGCTCGATGCCAGCGGATTTCACTTTAACACCAGCTTTGATATGGGTATGTTTGTCAACCCCTTTTTTTGCACGCCGCAACACTTCGTCCGATCCGGACTCAAGTCCAATGTGGATACGATTAAGACCGGCTTCTGCCATGGAGCGGAGGTGCTCATCTGAGATTCGGGCAACCGTATGAGAGCGGGCATAAGATGTGATCCTGTCCGCCTGAGGAAAGCGGCTCTTCAGATGCCTTAATATTTCCAGCAACTCCGATGGTTTCATGATAAGGCTGTTTGCATCCTGTAAAAAAATAGAGCGCATCCCGGCTGCATACCAGTGCAAGGCGGCCTGAAAAGCCTGGATTTGGCCGGGCTGGATATGTCGGAAGGCGTCTCTTAACTCGAATCGATTGATATGGCCGAAGGCGTCCTCCAGCTCCCGGAATTTTTCTATAAAGCTGTATACGGCATCAATGTCCTGTTTTACGTGTGCTACCGGACGGATGGAAAACTTCGATCCTTTATATACCGGACAGAAGGTGCAACGATTCCACGGGCAGTTTCTGGTAACCCGAATCAGAAGACTGTAAGCCTCACTGGGAGGCCGTATCGGGCCCTGTTCAAATCCTTCGTATTGTGCTTTTAGGCGTTTTTGGTTCATGTTCGCATACTGTGATAAGTGTGACTTCAGGTAATCATCATAATCATAAGGCAACCTAAAATCAAGGAATTGGTTTAAGTCTTTGGAAACTCTCAGCCGGAAGGGGAAGACGTATCTTAACTCGGCGAATAATCGCATTCTGAAGCGTCCGAAAAGCCATTTCCTTCAAAATGCTAACATTCTGCTCATTGCCCTTTTTTCATCGGGAGTTGCTGCACTTATG
Organism: Deltaproteobacteria bacterium; assembly: GCA_019309565.1. GTDB lineage: Bacteria > Desulfobacterota > Desulfobacteria > Desulfobacterales > SURF-15 > JAFDFZ01. The sequence goes on along the minus strand of JAFDFZ010000062.1, from coordinate 10,815 downwards.
CCTTTGACAAAAGATATCGATTTGACATATATTTTTATATAATATGGTAATGATTTAAGGTTTATGGAACACAGGCCGTAGTTGAACCACTTTACTAAACCACTTACACCAAGTTGAAGACATTTACCGCCATCATCGTCATTTTGCTCACCCTGTGCCTGGGGACGTTTTTTGTCCTATACCTGGACCTGCTTCGGTTTGCCAGCCAACCTGCAAATCAAAACGCACTTACTGCGGTGTTTCTCGTATCGCCCGGAGAGAGATTCAACAACATCGCCGATAATTTGTATAAACTGGGGGTATTGAAACATCCTTTCAAGTTCCGCATGCTCGGCAGGCTGAAGGGCTATGATAAACGGATTCGGGCCGGCGAATATCTGCTCAGCACTTCCATGACGCCTATTCAAATCCTTGAAATATTGAGCAGCGGTAAAATTCGCTTACGCCGGGTGATGGTACCGGAGGGTTACTCTCTTAAACAGATTGCAACGGTTGTTGAGCAGACGGGGCTGGTGTCGAAAGAAGAGTTCTTAAGAGCTTGCAGAGACAAAAACTTGTTGAACAAATTGAATATTGAGGCAACTTCCTTTGAAGGATACCTGTTTCCGGATACCTACTATTTTCCCAGGGGAGTTTCAGCGGAAAAAATTATATCCACGATGGTAAAACGGTTCTGGTCTAAATTTAAACCCGAATGGAGAAAACAGGCCGAAGAACTTGGGTGGTCCGTACACGAGGTGGTTACCCTGGCTTCCATCATTGAAAAAGAGACCGGAGAGCCCTCTGAGCGTGCGTTGATCTCCTCTGTGTTTCATAACCGGCTTAAGAGGAAAATGCGGCTTGAAAGTGATCCCACCGTTATTTACGGGCTTAAGGAATTTAACGGCAATCTGACCCGCAAACATCTAAATACGCCTACACCGTACAATACATACAGGATAAGGGGGCTTCCGCCCGGGCCCATCTCAAATCCGGGAGCGGCGGCCATCCGGTCTGCTCTTTACCCGGCGGTAACTGAATACCTGTACTTTGTCTCTAAAAGAGACCGGACCCATAAGTTTTCCACCTCCATAAAAGAGCACAACGAGGCGGTTCGAAAATATCAACTTCGCAGGTGACACCATCCAGCGGTCTTGCCCAAAGAGGCCGGCGATTCTCGGAGATACGGGCTGCAACAGGCAAACAGTTGCATGTGTGGAGATGCAGGTGGCTGTTTTGGTGCCGATCGGCGCAGGTTGCATCTGACAGGTTAAAGGCCGTGGTTTAAAAGGAGGTTTTACAAGCCCCCGGCTCCCTTTAAATATCGGGTTTTCAATGCAAGAATTCGCTTTGCCGAAGCCAGTGCCCGTTGCTTCATTTCATTATTGTTTTCAATATGTTTCAAAATCTCCTTAAAAGCCTTCTCTATTTTCGGGCTTCTTCGGCAGATCAGGGCGATATCGATATCTGCGTTTAGTATTTGAGCGATCACCGTATCAATTGGGAAATGGTTTTCTATGGCCCCCATGTCCAGGTCGTCTGTCATCACAACACCGGCAAATCCCATCTGTTCTCGAAGCAGCCTGCGGGCGGTCTGTTCTGAAAGACTTGCCGGCCACCTCACATCCAGGGTGCTGAAACGTACATGAGATATCATCATGCCGGCGACATCCTCATCGATGGCTTTCTTAAACGGTAGAAAATCGGTTTCTTGCAGAAGTTCAAGCGCCGTATTAAGTGTCGGCAGATCAAGATGGGAGTCAAGTGTCGTACGGCCGATTCCCGGGAAATGCTTTGCGACCGCCATGATGTTTTTTTGCTGCAGTTTTCCAATTACGATCGCGCCGAGCCTTGAAACCCAGCGGGGATCATCGCCGAATGCCCTGCGGGCCATAACGCTGTCGGCATCTTTGGGTGCGATATCAAGCACAGGTGCCATATTCATGTTTATTCCTACATCGCTCAGTTCGGTGGCGGTTATTTCAGCAAACCTGGATGCATCCGCCTCTTCTTTCATACTGGGGTTTCCGGGAAACTGGGTGAAAGGCGGTTTTAATCGCGCAACTTCCCCTCCTTCCTGATCTACGGCGATAAAAAGCGGCGGCTGACCGAATCGGGCGGCACAGGATTGAATGGACTGGCTAAGATCCCGGATTTGATCCGGGGTTTCAATATTTCTTTTAAACAGGATAACCCCGCCGACCTTGAGCTCCTTGATGAGCAGGCGAAGGTCGTCGTTAAGGGCGGTGCCCTCAAAACCGACCATTAACCGCTGGCCTGCAAGTTGCTGCTTGGAGAAATCAGAAACGTTCATGGGTGGGCAAAATTCCTCGCTTTATTGTCCTCATCGGGTATGGAGTAAAATCCCGCGAGCTCTTGAGCCCCTAAAGCCGCCGGCCCAAAGCCGTTAAGCGGTTTACTTTCTGGATCTGGAATATACATCATCGTCCAGCTCAGAGCGCTTTCCTTCCTTTAGATAGTGGTATCCCAGTGCGGCAATCATAGCGGCGTTATCACCGCAAAGCTTCGGGGAAGGAATGTGCACTGTTAGTTGATGGTCAGCCGCATCCCGGGTTGTTTTTTCCCGCAGCCGGCTGTTTGCCGCCACCCCGCCCACAAGAGCGAGGTGTCTGCATTTTTTTTCAATGGCGGCCTGAATAGCCTTAAAACACAGCACCTCAACCACCGCTTCCTGAAACCCGGAGACGATATCCGCGATTTGCTTCCGGTAAGTGTCGGGGTGTTTTTGAATGTATCTGTTCACCGCGGTTTTAATACCGCTGAAGCTGAAGTCGTAATCGGTTTTGTTCAGGTAGGGGCGTGTGAACATGACTTTTTCAGGATCCCCCTTCCTTGCCAGAGCATCGATCATCCTGCCGCCTGGATAACCCAGCCCAAGCATCCTTGAAACCTTGTCATAGGCTTCACCGGCTGCATCGTCGCGTGTTTGCCCCAAAAGTTCCATGCGGGTATGATCGGTCACATAATAAATGGCGGTATGTCCTCCGGAGGCCAGCAGCGCCACGTAAGGAAACGGAGGCGGGTTTTCCTCTAAAAACACGGTGTTCACATGCGCCTGCAGATGATCGATTCCCACATAGGGAATGTTAAGACCATAGGCATAGGCTTTTGCAAAAGAAAAACCCACCAGCAAAGCCCCGACCAATCCAGGCCCCTGTGTGACCGCCACAGCATCCAGTTCTTTTTTGGTAACACCGGCCTGCTGCAAAGAGCGGTTTACCACCGGAACGATGCCTTCGATGTGTTTTCTTGATGCCAGCTCCGGCACGACACCGCCAAAGGGATGGTGGACTTCAATCTGAGAGAAAACAACGGAAGACATACATCGGTGGCCATCGGCCACCACGGCGGCGGCGGTTTCATCGCAGGAGGTTTCAATACCAAGTATGATCATCGTCTTTAAGCTTCGCTTGTCTGATTCTGAGGCATTCGCTTATACCCCTAGCGGCTTTCAAGGTCCACATCTTCAAGACAGATGTTAAACCGCTTAAGAAACAGATTTCTTTTCTTACAGGATTCCTTGACGGACTCCAGCTTCGATGTGTCGTTGTAGCGAAAGGAAATTAGAATGCCGTCTACGGGATACTTATCCAGAACAGATCCGAGTTCCGAAAAAGGTCCTAAAATAGTGTATCCCTGAAGTTTTTTCCCCTCTTTCAGTGGGTCGTCATCGATGAACCCAACCGGCTTGATGTTAAGCTGCCTGTTGTTTAGAATCTCCCGCAACAAAATCTCCCCCCCGCGACCTGCCCCGTATATAAGAACGCTTTGTCCTGAAAGCGTTTTGCGCTTCATGGTCTCCAGAAACAGCCTGAACGACCCACGGGTGCCGAGCAGATAACTGGTGGTAAGCAGCCAGTCGATTACAAATATACCTTTTGAAAAGTTTTCAAACCTGTAGATAAACGTAACCGCAGCAACCGACAGCAGCGATGCCATGGTGGATGCCTTCAATTGTACAAACACATCATCTGTGCTCATAAAGCCCCAGATACCCCGATAGACGCCCACGGTGAAAAAAGCAATAAATTTACATGCTATCACAGCCGGCAACGAACGCAAAAACACTTTAAAATAAAATGGAAAATCAGATGTATCAAAGCGCAACCGATAGGATAGATAATAGACAAAGGCAATCAAGAAAAAGTCCAGAAGCACCAGCATCAGTTGCCGCTTGTAGGTAAGTTCCATAAGAATCGGTGTGTAGGGTCTGTCGCGAAGAAGAGAGAATTCCTGCTCAGGATACACCCGAAGCTGGGCCAGGTAGATCCCCATAAGCAGAAAAGACAACACGATGGGTATGATTACTGCCGGCGATGTGAGCGTATCTTGCGTGCTTACCAGCCATGCTGCTAAGCCGGATATGGCGGTGACGGCATACAGGAAGACTACGGCTCCCTTTTCGCTTAAACCCATCAGCACAAGCCGGTGGGATGTATGGTCCTTACCGCCCTGGGATGCTTTGCGTCCGCTTAAGGTACGAATGAGGGTAACCAGTGTGGTGTCAAAAATAGGCACCATCATCACCAAAACCGGTACAGCATAGATCGAGATGGTATTTGCAGCCTCCATTTCAGGATAACACACGGTGAGAACCGCAAGGGTAAACCCGATAAGAAGACTGCCGCTGTCTCCCATGAAGATGGAAGCAGGGTTGAAATTGTATATCAGAAACGCTAAAGTTGTTCCAAAGAGCATCAATGCCACAACAGATCCATATGGAAATTTGTCCAGCAGCAAAACAGCCACATACACCGACGCTATCGAGCCGATTCCCGCGCACAGCCCGTCCATGTTATCCAGCAGGTTGAAGGCGTTTGTGATTCCCACGATCCACAGAATGGTCAAGGTGGTATCGGCGGTAAGAGAGGTCAGCCAGTGTAAGCGGAACCCCAGAAACACCACCAGGGATGCTACCAGAATTTGGGCGACCAGTTTTGTGTAAGGTTTAACGCGGAGAAAATCATCGAACAATCCTACGATAAAAAGAAAGGTCAAACCCAGCCAAATGACCGCATCGATGGACGGCAACGGCGGCGGGTTTGAGTTTCGAAAGAAATGGGGAACAATGGTGCTGAAATCTGAAATATACAGAAGCGGCAGGGACATGCTTAAGTAAATAGCGATTCCTCCTGCAAGGGCAGTGGGTTGTTTGTGCCAGCGGTCTTTAGTGGGCTGTGCCATCCATCCCTTTTTTCTGGCAATGGATCGCACACATGGGGTGAGGACAAGACAAAGAGCAAAAGAGATGATAGGGTGTGTCGGATTCATCGGACGATTTGGTAAAACGCCGGTGCCCTATGAAGCGAAGCGAAGTGAAGCGAAGTCATCGTTGTTCCCGGGATATAGTCATCCTCCAGATGGTTTTCGGCCGCGGGCATTGCGCCGGTTGTTGATTCCAGGCATCCTCCGGGTGCCCGCAGCACCGGCGGTTCAATCCCTGCAGACGGTATTACCCTCTTGTCCCTTCGCCAGCCATTGCATCAGCTTTGTGAATGGGTTTCCGATGGGCTTATACCAAGCGTATTTTTTTGTATTTTCTGCCATTGAGGCCGTCTGTTGATCCTTTATTAAATTTTATTAAGGATTAGACGAATTTAGTTGTAATGTCAAAACATATTTTTGACATCATCCATGAGCTGTTGTAAAGATAAAAATTTACGGATTTTTATATATCAAAAGACGATCGGGGGTTCCGAGGCAGATTCGACTAATCCGTTATTTATGGAGAATCATTGGTACACAGCGAACAGGAGTATTGTTGATGAAAGAGATTGCCGTTGGCTTACTTGGTTTCGGCACCGTGGGTACCGGCGTGGCAAAGTTGCTGATAGAAAACCAGTCGCTGATACAATCACGGGTAGGTGCGAAACTGGTGTTGAGAAGGATTGCGGACATAGACATTGAAAGGGATCGAGGGATTAGAATCGAAAAGGGGGTTTTGACCACCGATGTGGAATCGGTGGTGGATGATCCGGATATTGATATCGTGCTTGAGATGATCGGAGGAGAAGACATCGCAAAGGATCTTATTTTGCGGGCTATCCGATGCGGCAAGCAGGTGGTGACAGCGAACAAGGCTCTTCTTGCAAACCAGGGCAAGACCATATTCAAAGAGGCGGCTGAAAAGGGAGTGGATGTGGCCTTTGAGGCCAGTGTTGGGGGGTGTATGCCGATTATCAAGTCGCTTAGAGAGGCCCTGGTGGGAAACAGGATACAATCGATGATCGGCATCCTAAACGGTACGTGCAATTATATTTTTACAAAAATCACAGACGAGGGCCTGCACTTTGAAGCCGCTCTTGAAGATGCCAAGCAAAAGGGCTTTGCAGAGGCCGACCCGGCGCTTGACATAGAAGGGGTGGATACGGCACACAAACTGGCCATTCTGACTTCTCTTGCCTATGGGGTAGAGATTCAGTTAAGCGATATATACATTGAAGGGATCTCAAGAATAACCCCACTTGATATCGAGTTTGCTCAACAGTTTGGATATAAGATAAAGCTTCTTGCCATAAGCAAAGACCTGGGCTCAAGCATAGAAGCACGGGTTCATCCAACGATGATTCCATTTAATAATCCACTGTCAAACGTAAGCGGCACCTTGAACGCAATAACGGTTGCCGGCGATGCGGTAGGAGATGTTATGCTTTATGGGCACGGCGCGGGGATGATGCCGACCGCCAGTGCGGTAATCAGCGATACTGTGGATATCGCGCGTAATCTTATCTCGGGATCTGTCGGCAGAATTCCGCTGCTTTCTTTTCAAATGGATCGGATACGAAAAACCCGCATTCTGCACATCGGTGAGATCTGCACCCAGTACTATTTACGGTTTTTTGCAATCGATCGACCCGGGGTGCTTTCAAAAGTATCCGGCGTTTTAGGTGACAACAACATCAGCATAAAATCCGTGCACCAGAAGGGAAGAAAGACAGATGGTGCAGTACCCGTGGTGATGGTGACGCATGTGGCGTCGGAATCGAGTGTAAAAAAGGCGCTGTCCGAGATCCGAAGCCTCGATGTGGTGAGCGGAGAGCCGCTTTTGATTCGTATAGAGGAAGAAGAAAACGATGAAGAATAGATAGAAACGAGGCCATGGAAGGAGCTTGGTAGGCGAATGACGTCGAAACCGATGCATATAATTTGTGCCGATCTGGAAGGTGTTTTTGTACCGGAAATATGGATAAATGTTGCACAGCAAACCGGGATCGAAGAGCTTCGGCTCACCACCAGGGATATTGCCGATTACGATGTATTGATGAAAAGACGCATTTCTATCCTCTATGAAAATGGATTGAAGCTCAAGGACGTTATCGCTGTGATCGAGAGCATGGATCCGCTTGAGGGGGCGGTTGAGTTTCTGGATTGGCTGAGGTGTCGAACCCAGGTGATAATACTGTCTGATACGTTCGTTCAGTTTGCAGGCCCGTTGATGAAAAAGCTTGGGTGGCCGACGCTTTTTTGCCACACGCTTTCGGTTGACGATGAGGGTTTTATTGCCGATTACAACCTGCGGCATGAAAACAACAAGAAAGCAGCGGTGATTTCACTTAAACAGCTTAATTTCGAAGTGATCGGTCTGGGAGATTCTTATAATGACATCGATATGTTAAAAGCCTCGGACATGGGGATTCTGTTCCACCCGCCTGAGAATGTAACAAAGGAATTTCCCGAATTTCCCGTATCCAGAAGCTACAACGATCTGAAGCGTATGATCGAGGATGTACTGGTTTTTACTTATTGAGATGAAGCTTTTTTGATGCAGATGAAAAAGAACAATTTCAGACACCGAATCACCTGTCGGGTGATCTACGGGGATACGGACATCATGGGTTATGCATATCACGCCAATTATTTCAGATGGTTTGAGATGGGAAGAACCGAGATGTTTCGATCCCTGGGACTATCGTACAAAGGTATAGAGGAAAGGGGCATATTCCTGCCGGTATCCGAAGCACATTGCAAATTCATCTCCCCTGTTCGGTACGACGAGGTGTTGATCATCGAAACTTCCCTCGATACCAGCATCCGTGGTGGCTTTAAGTTCGATTACCGGCTGCTGAGGCAGGAAGACGAGCAACTGCTGGCTGTGGGCTACACACGGCATCCTTGCGTAAACGAAGCCGGTAAGGTAGTTCGACCACCCGGGTTTTTGATGGATATCGTGGCTAAGATCAACCCGGAGCATGATGCCGTATTATGATAATAGATAACTTTAAAAACCATCATATTCTTGTCATCGGCGATCTGATGATCGATGAGTACCTGTGGGGAGAAGTGGATAGAATCTCCCCCGAGGCCCCCGTTCAGGTGGTGGCGGTCAAGAATGAGGAGTATACACTGGGGGGCTCGGGCAACGTGGTCAACAACCTAGCTGCCCTTGGAGCCAGCGTATCAGCCGCAGGAGTTGTCGGTGCGGGCAGTTACGGCCGACTGTTGCTGGACAAATTCAAGGCACTTGGCGTTAATACGGGTTGTGTGATTCTTGACCCAGAGCGGTTTACAACCCGTAAAACCCGGATCATCGCCGCCAACCAGCACGTGCTTCGAATCGACCGGGAAACACGGAAAAAAATTTCAAGGGATTCCTTACACAAACTGATCGGTGCCATAACGCAAACCCTTGGCCGCGTTGATCTGGTATTGATTTCAGATTACGGAAAAGGGGTCATCACGCCTGCCTTGCTCTCAAAGGTCACCGGGGCTGCGAGAAAGAATAAAAAGATCACAGTTGCGGATCCAAAAGGGCTTGACTTCAGTAAATACGCTGGGGTCAACATCCTAACCCCGAACAGGAAAGAGGCTGGGGTTGCAGCGGGAGTGGAGATCGAAACAGAATCGGACCTAAAGGCCGCGGCAGGCCGAATTTTAAAGACCGTGAAGCCCGACGCCCTTTTAATTACATGTGGCAAGGACGGTATGGTTCTGTTTGAAGGAAAAAGAAAACCTTATTACATCCGGGCCGAAGCGCGGCAGGTTTTTGACGTATCCGGTGCCGGCGACACCGTGCTGGCTGTTTTGGGGCTGGCTCTGGCTTCAGGAGTATCTTTAAGAGAAGCAGCCATGCTGGCAAATACCGCCGCTGGGATCGTGGTTGGCAAGGTGGGCACCGCGACCGTATCTCCCCAGGAGCTTAAGGCTGCAGTAAGTCCATACCCCGATCCCGCCCTGCGTAAACAAAAGCAACTGTCCGAGCTTAAGGTTCTTGCAGGAGAACTGAAAAGCCAGGGGAAGCGGATCGTTCTGACAAACGGCTGCTTTGACCTTCTTCATGCAGGGCATGTACAGCTTTTATCCGCATCAAAGAAGCTTGGCGATGTACTGGTAGTGGCCATCGATGATGATCGTACCGTCAGCAAGCTTAAAGGACCGGGAAGACCGGTTTTGAAAGAACAACAGCGGGTTCGCATATTAAGCGCTCTGGATAGCGTGGATTACGTGGTTGTGTTCTCATCGGGTCAGCTTGAAAGCATCATTGAAACCTTGCAGCCGGAGGTGCTTACCAAAGGCAGCAATTATCGCACAGATGAGGTTTACGGGCATGAAATTGTCACCCGCCTAGGGGGGCGTGTTGTGCTGATTCCGGTGATCGAAGGTGTTTCATCTACCCGCATCATTAACGATATCAAATACCATCATAAACAATAGTCGAATCCATGGATTTCGTGCAGGAAAACCCCACAGGGTTTATTATCGATATTTATGTACAACCCGGGGCTTCAAAAAACACGATTGCAGGCATCCATGGAAAGGCGTTAAAAATCAAGCTCACGGCCCCTCCGGTACAAGGGGCAGCAAACAAGATGTTAATAGGGTTTCTTGCCGGATGCCTTGGTGTTTCAAAATCACATCTTGAGATTCTCTCTGGCCATAGGAGCCGCTCGAAACGGGTGCTGGTTCGATATGACCAATTCGATTCAAAAACGGAGCGGGAAAGGCTGAAGGAGAAGATTCAAAAATGCCTTGACAGAGCCAAACATTATACTTAATATAAAAGATTGAAAATTTGATGCGGGGTGGAGCAGTCTGGTAGCTCGTCGGGCTCATAACCCGAAGGTCCATGGTTCAAATCCATGCCCCGCTACCAATGATTTCAAGGGGTTAGCTCAATGGGCTAACCCCTTTTTTTGTCTCCGGTTGCGCTGGGGTTGCGTCCGGATGCGCATAGGGTGCTGATGGGATCATAAAGGAAGGGTCATCCAAACCATCAACATCGGCTTTTTTCTTGCCTGGCATCCAATGATAAAACACATCGAGCCAGCTAAATGATATTCACTATTCAAGCCTTGCTTTGACCCTCTTTTTTTAAGAAAAATATTTATCAAAATTGTGCTTCGTGGTACCTTAGCGGGCAAATGCATAAGGCACGGGAGACACACATGGCGGAACTTGATTCAAAGGTTGCATTGATTACCGGCGGTGCACGCGGGATAGGCCGCGGAATCGCGGTTTCACTGGCTGAAGCAGTCGCGGTTTCACTGGCTGAAGCAGGCGCGGATATAGCTGTTGCGGATATTGAAAAGATATCAAGCCCTATCCAGCATTATGGTACGACAGATTTGGGCGGTTTATCGTCCCTTCGAACAACTGTAGCCGAAATTTCCGAAATGGGTCGGCGTGCCCTATCCATCCAGGCTGATGTTACCAGCAAAAAAGATGTTCAAAATATGATAGATGAGACCGTCCGTAAGCTTGGCAGTCTTGACATTCTTGTATGTAACGCAGGGGTTGTAAGTTTTTCCAGCATAGAAGAGCTTACCGAGGAGGCCTGGGATCTTACTTTCGCAGTTAATGTGAAAGGAGTATTTCTTT
>JAFDFZ010000190.1 GCA_019309565.1 Deltaproteobacteria bacterium | reverse complement strand
AACTCCTGGTGCCTCCAATGATCGGGCTTGGTTTAGATACCAGCGAAAAAACAAGCTCGTTCTTTCCATCATTGTCGATATCGGCAATAATCGAATCGCTGATGTAACCCGAGTGCTCGCGTGTTTTCCATTTTTGACGAAGCCCCATGGTATCCCAGCTCAAACATTCGATATGACCGCTTCTAAAAACTCTCAAACGGGCGGCAACCGTGCGACTGAAGGCTTCTGTGTTTTTAACCGTGATCACCTCCCGCTTCTAAAAACTCTCAAACGGGCGGCAACCGTGCGACTGAAGGCTTCTGTGTTTTTAACCGTGATCACCTCGTTCTTCCCGTCGCTGTCGATGTCCACCACGTGGATCCGCTGCGGCAGGTAGTATCGATTCTTGGAATCGGGGCTTGTATCGAACACATTGGTGTGGTCAAGGTAGGTTGTGGTTCCACCGAATCTTTCACCGCTGATCCAGATCTCCCGTCCGTTTGGATCCAAAACCCTCAGGTAATCCCCCCCATCGAAGGAGATCACCAGTTGCCGGCCGTCTTTCATGATATCGCCGTAAGTAAAGCCAAACACTTTCTGCCCTTTTGGAAGCGGTAATTTTTCAACCGGCCGGTATTTTCCCTGCTTCCATTCCAGCTCGTAGACCGATTTCCAGAAAAGATCTTCGATACCCCGTTTCTGGCCGACAAGGATGTTTCCCCGATCAGGGGTACGAATCACACGGTAGTACCAGTTTTGCCTGTCGACGATTTTCTTAAAACCACTGCCGCTCCATTCCGCAACGAACGAATTCATCTTGGCCTCGTTAAGGCTCACACTGGTGACAAATATCTCTGAGATTCCATTTCGGTTGATGTCCGCCACATCCACGGTAAGATACACGGTGCCGGTACCTGCTTTAAGTTGCCCCACCTTTTCAAAACGTCCCTCCACCAGGCGGTGAATCATCAGGTTTTCTTTGTCCACAAATGCCACCTCGGTTCGACCATCACCGTCCACGTCTCCGGCGGCAATCCCGTTGATGACGGTTTTATACCGCCGGCTTCTCCATAGGTTCGTTCCCGGCTCTTTCTCGGTAATGATAAGCTGATCGGAGGTAATCAGCGAATCCGGATGCTTTCGACGCCGAACCTGTTCATCGGCTGTTACGGTTTTTCGGTACGTATACGTTTTGCGGCCGAACACCTTTTCATTGACCTCGGCGGCAAACCGATCGATGTGAAACAGCACCTCGCTTTGCTCTTTGCCGAATTGACTGAAGGCAACCGCTGGTTTCTTTCCCTTCACATCCAGAAACCTCACATCGGTGCTGATACTGTCACCCAGGATGGTCATACTGCCGAATACCACGTAATCCGCTTCTGCTTGGGCCCCAAGTGCATAGGCCGAAGACTCATCGACAGGCTTGTTGATGTTTTGAAGCATCTTGTCCGTTGTGTTCTTGTCGATGGGCATCACTTCCCCTGCCGCCGTCAATCGGGTCGATAGCATCTCCCGCACACCTTCTTTCAAAAAGGAGAGATCCCTGTCCGAATGGATGTTAAGGGGAAGAATCAGCACCCGGGCAGGCGTTTTGCCATAAGCCATGGGTGCAAAGAGCACCGTTATCATCAGAATGGCAATGGTCATGTTAATGTTGAATGTAGCTCGTCTCATGGAAATCTGCGCCGATCATTTTATGTTTCGGATTATGTCTCGGAGTTTGTATAATGAGCAGAAGCCCTTAGGTTCCTTAAACTATTTTCCAATATGGCTGAAACGACGGGTTCGGTTCTCAGGGTTATCCAATTTTTTATCAATAATGGAAAGCTCAATTGTATTAGTATACCATCTGAACAAATTGTCAAGGCTTGTCTGTAAGCCGAGCGCAGATCAAAACTGGTACCTTAATCCCACCAGCACGTTGTGGGATCGGTATTGCAGCTGCGTGCTGTCAAACTCCGGATCGGTGGTGGCAAAAAACCGGTATGAAATGTCCAGCACCCACGGCGGGCTGAACTCCCATCCCACGCCCGCACCCACCTGAAAGGCAAACTGCCAGGAGTCGTCATCCGGTATGGTGACCCCGCCGGCGGCAGTATCGTCCGTATCGATCCTGGCCCCCCCGATACCGGCCATGATAAAGGGGGTAAACAAAGACGGGTTGTGAAAATCGTAATATCCATTTAACATAAGCGCCAGGGATTTTATCGAACCGCCTGCGTTTTCCTTATCAGCGGTGTCAACCCCCACCTTGTCGTATGAACTGTCGCGGTATTCAATCTCCCCTTCAACCCGCGCCAGCCCGAAATCGTAACCCACCCCACCTCCAAGACCGAAACTGGTGTCAAAGGAGGCTTTACCGTCCACACCGTTTTTGACGTCGGAATCAACCAGCCATACCGCCCCCCCGTTGATGGTGACGTACCATGGCTGGGCAGATGGGGTGGAAGCCAAGAACATGGAACAAATACAGGTCAAAGCAACCAAGGCAATTTTCCTCATGTCTCCTCCTTTTTTACCAAAATGGGAATACCCTCCATTCTTCTGGCGAGCACGATAACACGCAAAATCATCTAAAGTATACCACAAGCCTGTGTAACCCGACAATAAAGAAACCCGCCCCGAGGGGCGGGTTTCTTTGTTTAGCAGTGCTTACAGCCGGTGGATTACCAGCTCAGTTGCAGCATACCGACGACGGCCTGTGCGCGATCCGAGTCTATGCCGTCGAAGTTGGGGCCGGTATAATTGTATCCCACCCGGGCCGTTGTGTTCGGCAGGCAATCCCAGATAAGGGCTGCATTAAGGACGTTGACATCATCAAGCTCGGTGATGTCGTCATCCTGCGGTTTCAGGTACATGTAACCGGCCTGTACCAACCATTTTTCCAGGAACCGGTAATTTCCGTAAAGCTGGAATCCCACGGAACCGGCATTTTCTCCAGAAGGATCAAATTCCTGGATTCTTTTCGAGCTTCCGCCGGTAACACTGGCGATGCCCGACAGTGGAATGATGGCCCCATGGAACCCAGAGAGCCTGTCGGAAGGCACAAAGGAATCAGAGTCGGTAAGCCCGGTGACCTGCGTTTCATCGGCACTATCGGTGGAATTTGCCCAGAAACCCTCAACACCGACAGAGGCATTCGGCAGCACGTTTGCCTTAAGATCCACGTAAATCTGGGTGCCGATCACGTCATTTTTGCCGATATCTCCACCGAACTGATCCAGCTCACCCTTCAAGGCAAACATGCCATAGGACCAGGAGCCGTTAACCCCGATCACCCACGGAGAATCGTCGGTGTCGGTTTGATCGTTGATGGCGGCAGCGAAAAGCCCTACAGACCAGTTGTCAGCCTTGTAGGTGGCCTGGCCGCCGTAAAAATCGATGTCGTCCCATTCACCGTCGTCTCTGGTGTCGCCGCTTTCATCGATCTTGGAATAGACCCCATCGATCTGCACCGGCAGCTTTAACCGTAAGATGAAACCGAACTGGTTCTGATCCACGGCAATCTGGTTTCCAAAGGACGTATAAGCAAGGCCGGCATTCAGAATCCATAAGTCTTGTTCCCACCGTCCATAGGCTCTGTCGATATGAAACATTTCATTATCGTGCGTGGGACGGTTCCAGCCTCTTTTGGTTGTGGTGTTCAGTCCCCACTTGGCTTCCCCGATATCAAACCTGAAATGGGAGCTGACACCTTCGGCGATCTGGAATTTTCCGGCCACCCGGAATCGCTGATCCCAGTATGCCTGATCATCGGCATCGTCGTTGTCGCTAAAATCGCTGTAATTTTCTTTGGCCCAGGCCCTGACACGGTACGCACCGCTTAAACTTAGGCGGTCTTCCGCATACCCGGTGGCAACCAGGCCGGCAACAAAGAACAGCGCCAGTGCCACTACAAATAATTTCTTCATCTGTTCTTCCTCCTGTGTTTACATTCATTAAAACAAACCGAATAACTTCAACTAACAAACCGAATAACTTCCATATCACAGGCTCTTTCCGCGCATCCCCCCTTTCGTTGGATACTTAAAACCGAATTACCCTTAATCACAGAATTTTAAGAGTGTCAATAAAATTTTTTGATGAGAACCTATTTTTTCCTTCTGGTTTACGATTCCAATAGATACCAACGTTGTTGGTTATTCGTTTACTCGGTTGCGCTGCTCGTTTCCCTCACTCAAGCTTCTCTCTCAATATTTCGTTTACCATCTTCGGATTTGCCTTGCCTTGAGTCTGCTTCATCACCTGGCCCACAAAAAAACCGAGCAACTTTGTTTTTCCGCATCTGTATGCTTCAACCTCACCGGGATGTCTTGTTAGCACCGCATCGACCACCGCCTCAAGAGCAGATCGGTCGGTTACCTGCACAAGATCCTTTTCCTTTACGATCTCTTTCGGGGATTTTCCCGTCTGCCACATCTCATCAAAGACCTCTTTTGCCATCTTTCCACTGATCGTCCCGGAGTCTATCAGTGATAACAGTTGTGCAAGATGATCGGCAGAAACATTGCACTGTTCTATGGTCTTACCCTGTGCGTTCAAATACCCCAGTACAGATCCCATAACCCAGTTACTAACCTGCTTGGCCCTGGGATACGATTTTACGCAGGCTTCAAAATAATCGGCAAGCTCGCGGCTTGCTGTCAAAACTTCGGAATCATAGGCAGGAAGGTCGTATTCTCTGGTAAATCGTGCCTTACGTTCACCGGGAAGCTCAGGAAGCCTTTTGCGCACCTCTTCGATCCATTGTTTTTCCACAACCAGGGGTAGCAGGTCGGGATCCGGAAAATACCGGTAATCATGGGCCTCTTCCTTTCCTCTCATGGCCACCGTCTTCTTTTGGTCAGGATCCCACAGCCGGGTTTCCTGAACCACGTTTCCACCCTCAAGAAGCACCTCTGTCTGCCGAGCTATTTCAAACCGAAGCGCTTCTTCAACATGCCTGAATGAATTCAGGTTCTTGATTTCGGTCCGGGTGCCGAAAACGTCGCTTCCCCTGGGCCGAATCGATACATTGGCATCGCATCTAAAACTTCCCTCTTCCATGTTACCGTCGCTTATGCCCAAATACCGAACAATGGCCCGCAACTGCCTCAAATAGGCGCCGGCCTGCTCGGCGGAGTGGATGTCCGGTTCGCTTACAATCTCGATAAGAGGCACCCCCGTTCGATTGAAATCCACCCGACTTAACGGCCGATTAGGATCGTGAATAAGCTTGCCGGCATCTTCCTCCATGTGAATCCGCGTAATACCGATCCGCTTTCTTTCTCCCTGCGTTTCGATATCAATATATCCATTTTCGGCAATGGGAAGCTCGTATTGCGAGATCTGATACCCCTTTGGAAGGTCTGGATAAAAGTAATTTTTTCTGGCAAACCGACTTTCGGCTGCTATACGGCAGTTGGTTGCAATGGCCATGGCAAGCGTAAAATCGACCACTTTCTTGTTTAACACCGGAAGCACCCCCGGCATGCCCAGGCACACCGGGCAGGTATGGGTATTTGGCGGGGCTCCGAATTTAGTTGAACAGCCGCAAAAAATCTTTGTGCGCGTTTTCAACTGAGCATGAACTTCAAGTCCTATAACCGGTTCAAATTCCATTCAATCTGCTTTCTATAATTCCAGCAGGCGCTTTGAAACATCCGATCCGCTGAGCTGATAAGCAACGGCCATGGATAAAATTAGTCAATAATCATACCATATCCTTTTCTGAAAAATGGTGACCAACTTTTGATGATAAGTCAAGTGCTTTTCATCGGCAAAAAAGCATAGAACTTTAACCGGGGCAGTTTGCGGTGCTGGCGAAACAATTTTTACCGAACCAGCTATTTGAATAAAATCAAGCTTTGGGATATGCAACTTAAGGCCGCCATTGCGCACGCAAAACGCTACCCTCATAAAAAGGTCCATATGGGCGAGTTGATCATATCCCCGAAAGCCTATGAAGCAAACGACAGGGAAACCAACCTGGTTATAAGCCCTTATAGCATTCTTGATTGCACGGGCTCCATTCATATCGGTCCGTGGTGCAACATCGGCCCTAGAACCCGTATCTACACCCACGACACCATCCACATGGGAAGGCGGCCGCTCTTTGAGCTGGAAGAAACACTTGGGGTTCTATGGCAGGATAAATATATTGGTGCGGATGTCTGGATACACGATGGTTCCATCGTATTGTATCAGGTAACCCACATACCCGATGGGGTGGTGCTGGGCGCTGGATCGGTGCTTACAAAAATCCCGGGCCCCTATGAAATATGGGCTGGGAACCCGGCCAAGAAAATCGGAGAACGTACCGAAGCAGACCTGCAGACCATTCGACAGATTGTTGAACAAAAAGGGTTTTCTCTTGAAGATATTCCGTAAAAATGGTTAATATGCAAGGTATTCTGTTGTTGCATATCATGTAAATAAGTTGCTGCCATTGCTGAATCGAGTACTTATCGGATACATCCATGGCTCGAGACGCCACATTTAACATACTGATGTACTGCCACGACACTTTCGGGCTGGGACATATCCGCCGGACCATGGCAATCGCAAACCATCTTCGACGAAAGAACATCAACATTCTCATCCTGACCGGCTCGCCCATCGTGGGGCGATTCTCGTTTCCGGAGCAGATAGACTTCGTTAGGATTCCGGGAATGATCAAAATGACCAACGAAGAATATTTGCCCCTTTCCATCAAGATTAACGCAAGGCATGTACTGGATATCCGCAAGAACATCATCACCGCCACCGCAAAGGCTTTTCAACCCCAGCTGTTCATCGTGGATAAGGAACCACTGGGGTTGAAAAAGGAAATACTGCCCACACTGCAGTGGCTTAAACGCTGTCTTCCGAAAACCCGCACCGTTTTGGGACTGCGGGATATAATGGATGACGCGCTTACCGTGCAAACAGACTGGAGAGAAAAGGGGGTTTACGAGACACTGGAAAATTTCTACAATGAAATATGGGTATACGGGGTTAAAGCATACTACGATCCCATAAAGGAATACGCAATTCCTGATTCTATCAGCCGAAAAATGTACTTTACCGGCTATATCCCGCGGAAAATTCCGGATGAAAAGGCGGTTCGGCAAATAAGAAAAGAACAAGGGGTGAAAGATGGTGAGAAACTGGTGGTGGTCACCACAGGCGGTGGCGGAGATGGGTATTATGTGATGGATGCCTTTCTTTCCATGATGGAATCTGAACCTCGTCCGTTTCCATTCAAGACGGTTTTGATCACGGGGCCCTTTATGCCCCGACAGGATCGTAAGAAAGCATTTGAGCGGGCAAGACGCATGGGTATCCGTACATACCGATTTTATCGGTGGATGGAAAAAATTCTTGCAGCCGCCAACCTTGTAGTGGGAATGGGAGGATATAATACCGTATGCGAGGTATTGACCCAGAGAACACCGGCTTTGATCATCCCCCGTGAAACCCCCCGCAGGGAACAGCTCATACGGGCCGAAGTGTTGCAGGCGCAAGGGCTGATCAACTATCTTTCATGGTCGTCTTTATCGGTCGAAAGTCTCAGGAAAGAAATTTTCCGCATTCTTAACCAGCCCGAGCCCTATTATGAGGCCATGTCCAGTTTCCGATTGACCGGGTTCGATATCATGTCTCAGCGTCTTAAAACCATCAGGGAAAGAAAGAATGGCCATCGCTGATCAGCCCGTTTTAGGAATGATCCTGAAAGGATATCCCCGCATCTCGGAAACCTTTATTTCCAATGAAATTGCTCTTATGGAAAAACTAGGCTTTTCCATTCATATATATTCCATGCGCAGGCCCCGTGAGAACTTCTCCCATGAAAGCGTAAAACAAATCAGGGCAACTGTGGATTACCTTCCGGAAACGCTGTTGGAGCCGCTTCCGATCTTTCTTTATCACAATTTCAAGCTTGCCGGGAAAAAGCCGCAAACCTATCGAAAAGCATTTATGAAGGCAATAAGGCGATTTTCGCAAACACGCAGGATGGCTACGTTTAAGCACTTTTTCCAAGCAGGCTATCTTGTAAACAAGCTGCTTGCGGAAAAGCCGGTTATCCATCTTCATGCGCATTTTGCCCATTCACCAGCCTCTGTTGCAATGTTCGCAAACCAGCTGGCTGGGATTCCCTTTAGTTTTACGGCCCATGCAAAGGATATTTACACATCACACCCCGAACACCTCATTGAAAAAATCAGGCTCTCTAGGTTCATTGTTACCTGTACCGAATATAACAAGCACTATCTTGAAAGCCTAAGCCCCTTTAAGACAGGATCGATATATCGAATATACCACGGTATCGATATAGATTTGTTCTCGGATCGAAACGAAAAGATACAGCCCTCTGAGCCTTATCAGCTTCTTACGGTTGCTCGGTTAATAAAGAAAAAAGGACTTCCAACTGTCTGTAGGGCCATCCGGATTCTTTGTGATAAAAACATTCCCGTGCGATACACATTGATTGGCGATGGGGAGGAGAGGAAAAAAATCCTTTCCTTGATAAAACGGCTTAAGATAGACAAGGTAACACGTTTACTGGGAACCCTGCCTCACGAGGAGGTGTTGGATCATTACCGCAAGGCGGATCTTTTCGTTCTGGGATGCGAGATTGCACCTGACGGGGACAGAGACGGAATTCCAAATGTTCTTCTGGAGAGTATGGCCATGGGGGTGCCGGTGGTAATAACCCGGGAGTCGGCTATCCCGGAGGTGGTGATACACGGTAAAACAGGTCTGCTGGTTCCCCCCGGCAAGCCTGAACAAATGGCAGAGGCCATGGCCAAGCTTCTCACGGACACGCGTTTAAGACAGAGCATTATCCCAGCGGCAAAAAACCAGGTGATCCAGCACTTTGACAACAAAACACTGATCCAGGAGCTGGCCGCGATATACCGGGAAAGAATCCCGGAGTTTAAAGCAAGGGAAGCAAAAAATAAAACCTTTGCGCATTCAGCGTCCTTGCGGTGAATTATCGATGAACATCTGTTTTTATGCTCCTTTTAAACCACTGGACCATCCTGACCCGTCCGGGGACCAGGTCATCGGTGCCGGCCTTTACGATTACTTACAGGCAAAGGGACATCGACTATGGACAGTCAGCCGACTGCGATGCAGATGGGTGTTCTTAAAACCGTGGATGGTTGCGCATATCATCCAGCAGCGAAAACAAGCAAGCAGGTTTATTACGCGGCATCGACCGGATCTGTGGCTTACCTATCACACCTATTACAAGGGCCCGGACGTACTGGGCCCTGCCGTGTGCCAAAAGACCGGGGTTTGTTACGTGATCTTTCAAGGAGTTTATGCTTCCCGTCGAAAACGATCGCTTAAAACGTGGTCAGGGTATATGCTAAATAAAAAGGCTCTGGATAACGCAGCGCATGTATTCACCAACAAAACCAAAGATTTTATCAATCTTAAGCGAATCTTACCGGATGATCGTCTGACGTATGTGGCCCCGGGAATCTTCCCGGAGCATTTCCCTTTCAGCGACATAGCCCGTTCGATATTACGCCAATCCTGGGGGGTAGGAAACGATCCTGTGATTCTCTCTGCGGCCATGTTTCGATCCGATGTCAAAACCCAGGGGTTATCGATTTTGATTCAAGCATGCGGAAAATTGCTGCAAAAAGGCATGCGGTTCCATCTGGTGATTGCCGGAGACGGCAGCGAAAAAAACCGACTGCTCAAGCTGGCCCGCGATCACCTTTACGGAAGGGTTCGATTCGTCGGTAAGATCCCTCGAAAGGACATGTACCGTTTTTACAGTGCAGGGGATCTGTTCGCATTTCCGGGTATTCGAGAGTCCCTCGGGATGGTCTATCTGGAAGCGCAGTGCTGCGGTATTCCTGCCATTGCCTTTGCTAACGAAGGAACCCCCCAGGTGATCAACCATCTCAAGACCGGGCTGCTTGTTCCTGCATTTGACGAATCGGCCTTTATTGAAGCCATGAAAACGCTGATCGATCACAGCGATCTTCGCCTCAGGATGGGCCGGGCTGCAAAGGCCCATGTGTTAAAGTACCATGATTTGAACAAAAACTACGAAATTGTGGAAACGGTGCTGTCAAAAACGGCTTACGGCCATGTGGTTTGTTGATGAATATTACGGAAGTAGATACCTATATCCAGCATCGTTCCAATTTTTGATCAGGGAACGTTATAAAAAATTTAAGACCTTCGTTTGTGAAGACCTTTAGAGAGGATGATGCCGGGATCAGCCGAGAATATCATGGCACTTGATGGTTCCATTACCAGCTTCGGTCTGTTGCGTCATGCGGAGACTGTCTGGAATCGTGAAAACCGCATTCAGGGACACAGCGATCTGCCCCTTGCACCGGAAGGTAAGCGGAAAAGCCGCCGTTTGGGACACATCCTGGCAGCGATTCCATGGGATCGGATCATCACAAGCGATCTTAACCGCGCCGTTGAAACTGCGAAACTGATCAACTTTACCTTGAATGTTTCGATCCACTGCGATGAGCGGCTGCGCGAGCAAAACTGGGGGCGGTGGGAAGGAAAAACCATAAAAGAGATCGACCGTCTGATATCAACAAAAAGCATAGAATCAGGGTGGAATTTCCGCCCCCCGGGCGGAGAGGACAGAATAAGCGTTGCAACCCGAAGCCGGGCGGCGCTGACCGATGCAGCAACGAGATGGCCGGGGGATACTATTCTGGTGGTCACCCATCATGGGGTGATCAGGTGCCTGATGTACAATCTGACAAAAAGAACGTTTCTTTCAAAAAACTCTTTTCCATTGCTGCGTTATGACTATCTTCATTTCCTTCAGCATGACGGCTATGGTCTTAAGGTAGTTAAAACAAATGCTATTGGATTAAATTTACTCTAACAACTTAAGTTTCGCACCCTATTTTACGCTAAAATTGCCAATGGATGTTATGTCGAATAAACCCCGTAGTTGCATAAATAACATAGTAAAATTCCATTTGAGCGGTTTTAAAACAACGGGGTAAAATTTTTGAAGGCAAAATAATTACACCGAAGCTCTTAGGGGACAACCATTATGAGACGTTGGGTACAGGCACAAGGAAACGGCCACTAAGCAGCGGAGGATCTTGTTACTTCTGGTTTAGGCGCTTTGTTGACTACTATTGTGCCGTTATCGAAGTGTGATAGAATGTATTTTGCCTTCAAAAAATTTCATTCGACCTCATCATATAATGCATTTCAAAGGATTAGGGGCGCGAAACTTAAGTGACAATAAATCACAAATGAAAATCATCCTGTACAGCCAAAACATATGGGGGGTCGGGCATTTTTTCCGAAGCCTGGAGATTTGCCGTGCGCTCTCTCAACATGAAGTCATCTTGATTATCGGAGGGGATCGGGTGGATGTTCCACTACCGCCGCATGTGCGCCCAATTCAGCTTCCACCCATAATGACGGATCGCGAATATAGACGACTGTTTACAACGGAACCAGGATTGAGCCTCGAGCAGGCCAAGCGGCTGCGAAAAGATCGACTCTTTCGGCTGATCGGTGAAGAAGCTCCGGACATTTTTGTGGTTGAGCTGTATCCTTTTGGAAGAAATGCGTTTCGCTTCGAGCTTGATCCGGTGCTTGAGGGGATTCGAAAAAAAGCTCTTCCGCGATGTTTTGTGGTGTGCAGCCTTCGGGATATACTGGTGGAAAAAAAAGATCAAGAATCATACGAAAAACGAGTTGTCCGAAATCTTAACCGGTATTTTGACGCTTTGCTTATACACTCCGATCCAGAGGTGTTACCCCTTGAACTTACTTTCTCCCGTATGGCAGAGATCACAATACCGATTCGCTACACGGGATATGTGGCCCAAAAACCACCGCAGGCAACCCGCTCAGAGCTTCGCCGGCGGCTGGGAATCGGCGAAAACGAAGTACTGATCGTGGTCAGTGCAGGCGGCGGAAAGGCAGGAGCGGTCCTTATAAGATCGGTGATTGCTGCTTATCATAACCTTCGGATTCAAAAACCCTCACGGCTTTGTGCTTTTGCCGGACCTTACATGAGTCAGGCTGATTTTGACCGCATTAAACAGAAATCTGAAAAGGGGGTTTATTTTTCCCGCTTTTCTAACGAATTTTTATCCTACTTAAAATCCGCTGATCTATCGGTGAGCATGGCCGGATACAACACGAGCATGAATATACTTGCTACGGGGGTGCCTGCAGCAGTATGGCCCTTTTCCCGTGATCGTGAGCAGGTGCTGCGCGCAAAGCGTCTGTGGCGGCTTGGAGCTTTGACGATCCTAAAAGAAACCGACCTTAAACCGGCAAGCCTGTCTGCCATCATGGGCTTCATGCTATCTCATCCACCACAGCATCTCGCCAGAATCGATCTTAACGGTGCAAACAAAACTGCTGCATTGTTGGTAGAGCTGTCTGGAAATTAGGAATCATTCTCATTTACACGCCATGCAGATTATGATAGAGATTTAAAAATTCTTTTATCCCGGCCAAACAGCTGGTTCGGTAAAC
>JAFDFZ010000061.1 GCA_019309565.1 Deltaproteobacteria bacterium | reverse complement strand
ATGTTCTTTACGGGTATAAGGGGAACAACATCAACAGCGCCCATCCTGGGGTGCTGGCCTCTGTGTTTTCGCATATCGATCAGTTTTATCGCGATCCCGATCGATTCGATAACCGCCTGTTTCAATGGCTCAGGCTCTCCCACCGCGGTCACTACAAGTCGATTGTGATCAGGATCTGGTTTACAATCAAAAAGGCGCACTGCCTTCTTTTCTTTAAAGGGCTGGATGATTTTTTGAATTTTCTCTTGATCTCTGCCTTCACTAAAATTCGGGACACACTCAATGATCTTTTTCATGATCAACATCCTCCCCTATTCCGAACTTGCTGATGGTTATTCAGAATCGTTCCATTATTCTATGCTATAGGCATAAATCCAGCCACCGATAAAACATCTTTACTTTTAACAGGCTTTAGAATTTACGAGCCGTTTAATTAAACGCTTCCGCTACCAAACTCTTTACCATATCGGCATCCACGATATAAGGCAGCGTTATATGATCGGTGTCTTTTCGATCTTTGTTATACTGAATGGCTGTTTTGATGGAGTTTTCATTTCCGGCCCACGCTCGCCTTGCAACTCCCCCCATTACATCCCAGGCAACGGCCGTGCGGATGATTCGATCCACTCTTTTGCTGCCGTCTAATACCAGGCCGAACCCGCCATCGATCGCCTTGCCGATTCCGACTCCCCCGCCATTGTGCAGGGCCACCATGCTCATGCCCCTTGCGGCATTTCCTGCAAACCCGGCGGTGGCCATGTCCGCCATGATATTGCTTCCATCCTTGATATTGGCTGTTTCTCTGAAAGGTGAGTCAGCTCCACCGCAATCATGATGGTCTCTTCCCAGCATGACCGGCCCGATATCTCCGTTTCGGACCATTTCATTGAATCTTAAGGCAATATTCATTCTTCCTGCAGCATCCTGATACAGGATTCTTGCCTGTGTTCCCACAACCAGTCTGTTTCGGTGGGCATCGCGGATCCAAATGTAATTGTCTTTATCCTGAAATCGGCGGTTAGGATCTATACATTCCATTGCTGCTTTATCGGTTTTAAGCAGATCTTCTTCTTTGCCGCTTAAGCATACCCACCGAAACGGTCCATACCCGAAGTCAAACAGCAGCGGGCCCATTATGTCTTCTACATATGATGGGAAGATAAACCCGTCCATCGGGTCTTTGCCGTTTTTGCAGATTTCCGAAACTCCCGCATCATAAACCGCCTTTAGGAAACTGTTTCCATAATCAAAAAAATACGATCCTTTATCGACCAAAGCTTTTATGAGCTGAAAATGGCGCTTCAATGACGCATCGACAAGCTTCCTGAATTTGGCTGGATCGCTTTTGATCAGATCGGTCCTTTGTTCGAAACTAAGCCCCTGAGGGCAATACCCGCCATTATAAACTGCATGACAGGAGGTCTGATCGGATATCAAATGGATTTTGACATCGTTCTCTACGGCATATTCCAGTAAATCCACAATATTGCCGTAGAATGCAATGGCGATGGGGGAGCGCTTTTCCATATACTGCTTTGCAACGGCAAAGGCCTTGGCCGGATCATCTATGACTTTGCTCACCCATCCCTGATCGAATCGGGTCTTGATTTTAGAGCTGTCAACCTCTGCGATGATTCCAACAGCCCCTGCAATCTCTGTTGCTTTACCCTGGGCCCCACTCATTCCCCCGAGCCCTGATGATACGAACAGAAGCCCCCGCAAATCCCTCTCGGCAGGGATATTGTATTTCAATCTTCCTGCATTCAATATGGTACTGTAAGTGCCATGGACGATTCCCTGCGGTCCGATGTACATCCAGCCCCCGGCTGTCATCTGCCCGTAGTTGGAGACGCCCAGGGCAGCGGCTCTGTGCCAGTTTTCTTCATCGTCAAAACAACCCACCATCAATGCATTGGTCAATATAACCCGCGGGGCTTCAGGAGGTGAATCGAATAGCCCCAGTGGATGACCCGATTCCACAACCAGTGTTTGCTCCCGGCTGAGCACCTCTAGATATCGTTTGATGATCCGGTACTGCATCCAGTTTTGACATACCTGGCCTGTCTCTCCATAGGTTACCAGTTCGTAAGGGTACAGGGCCACGTCAAAGTCGAGGTTATTGTCGATCATCACCTGAAACGCCTTTCCCTCGATGCAGTTGCCGTTATATTCCTCGATCGGCCTGCCCTTGATAGGTCCAGGGGGTCGGAATCGATACCCGTATATTCTTCCGGTAGAAAGCAGTTCACTTAAAAACTCACGGACCAACGTTTCGTGCCATTTTTCGGGAACATACCGAAGAGCGTTTTTTAAAGCCAGTTCCGTATCGGCCTGAGAAAGCGTAAACTTGCGCTTCGGAGCTCTTCGAATGCCCTGGACAAACTCGGGCATCTGCGGAAGCTCGTGAAAAATATCTTCCAGCCCGATACTCATGGCCTCTGAAATCGATGAATTCTGAAACATGGCATGGTCCCCTTCCGTATTTGGGTTAATCCAAAGGATTCATTGTATTTTAGCGCAATCTGTAATATCGTTTCAACAAACTTATTGGATTGCAGAAAAGAACCGTGCTTCTATGGTTTTTCGAGAGGTTAAAATGTTACCAGGAATCAAGGATTAAACGATACAGAAGGATTGATTGCAAGATGAAAACCCTAGTACTCTCCGATTCCAAGGGCGGCAACACGGAAAAGGTGGCCTTAAGGATCCATCAGAGCCTTAAGGCTACAGGACAGATTTCGAATCTTGTCCGGGTGACTGAAGATGCAAAGATCGATCTTGATGCATACGATATCCTGTTTTTGGGCTCTCCGGTATACGCCTGGCTTCCAACAGATGCCATGATCGGTTTCGTTAAGAAAAAAATGTCCGATTACCGGCAGCAGGGAAGGATCGTGCCGGCATCACCGGTTAAAAAATGGAAATTCGCCGTCTGTTTCTGCACTTTTTCCGGTACCCACATCGGTGAAGAGGAAGCCGTTGTGGCCACGCGCTGGCTGGGTGCCTTTGCCGGCCATATCGGTTACCGGGTAATCGGATACTGGCACATCGCAGGGGAATTTCACAACCGTGATGATTTGAACATAAAGGGAAGACTCGGAGATATCAGGGGTCGGCCCAATGCCCGGGATCTTAAGGATGTGGAAAACCGGGTCAAGGGCCTTATTGCCTCTCTAGTCCACTGGCAGAGCTGAAAGGAGGATGTCTGTGCGGACCATCATCGAACCGTTTCGAATCAAAATGACCGAGCCCATAAAAATGCTGGATCGTGGACAGAGGATCGAAAAGCTTAAATCCGCCCACTACAATATCTTTTTCTTAAATGCCGAAGACTGCTGTATCGATCTTTTAACCGACAGCGGTACCGGGGCCATGTCCACGGAACAATGGGCGGCGTTGATGCGGGGCGATGAAAGCTATGCCGGTAGCAGATCCTGGAAGCGGTTTAAAGCAGCGGTTCAGGAAATTACGGGAATGAAACATGTTTTCCCAACTCACCAGGGTCGAGCGGCCGAAAGCATTCTTGCCGCAACCCGGGTAAAAGCGGACCATACTGTTCCCAACAACAGCCATTTTGATACCACTCGTGCCAACATCGAATATGTGGGCGGGCTTGCCGTGGATCTTCTTTGTGACCGGGGCCTTGATATCGCCCTTGAGGCACCGTTTAAGGGAGATATGGATATTGAAAGGCTTGAAGCATGTATCAAGGAAACCGGTGCCGACCGGATTCCGTTTTGCATGATTACCGTTACCAACAATACCGGAGGCGGTCAGCCCGTATCTATGGCAAACATTCGGGAGACCAGATCGGTATTGGACAAATACGATATCCCGTTTGTTATCGATGCCTGCCGGTTTGCGGAAAACGCCTATTTTATCCATGAACGAGAGAAGGGATACCGGGGCAAGCCGTTGATCGATATCGCCCGGGAAATGTTCTCCTATGCCGATGCCGCCACCATGAGCTGTAAAAAGGACGGGCTTTCCAATATCGGCGGATTTTTCGTGTGCAACGATGATCGATGGGCCGAGGAATTTAAAAACCTTCTTATCTTAAGGGAAGGGTTTCCCACATATGGAGGACTTGCAGGAAGGGATCTCGAAGTGATTGCCGTGGGGCTTATGGAAGCGCTCGATTATGACTACCAGGTGTACCGCCATGCCACTGTTGAATATCTGGGCAACAAGCTCCTGGAGTTGGGAATCCCGCATGTTCGGCCTGTAGGAGGGCATGCCGTATTTCTTGATTCAAAGGCTTTTCTTCCCCATATTCCGCCTCTTGAGTATCCGGGCATCGGGCTGGTAAATGCGCTCTATATCGAGGGTGGAGTCCGGGCTGTAGAACTGGGCAGTGTGATGTTCGGCAGGAAGGATGCCCATGGAAACAGCACCCCGGCGCTGCTTGAGCTGGTTCGACTGGCATTTCCCCGGCGGGTTTACACACAAAGCCATTTTGACTATCTTGCGGAAGTGATTGAAGCGGTCTGGCGGGACAGAGGTGAGATTACAGGGTACCGCATTACGCAGGAACCTGAATTTTTAAGACATTTTACCTGCCATTTTAAGCCCATATCATCTGAGTTGTAAGCCTTATGAAGACGATTCGTCTCTGTGAAGAAGGGTTGACCATAGAGGATCTGGTTGCCATCGCCAGGGAGGGGGCGGGGGTGCGGTTATCGAAACGGGCGGAAAAAAACATCACCGACTGCAGGCGCACCATCGAAAAATGGGTGAAAGAAGGAAAAATCATATACGGCGTAACCACCGGGTTCGGAGCATTAAGCGATGTGATTATCTGCGAAAAGGATACCCGTCGGCTTCAGGAAAATATCCTAAAAAGCCATGCGGCAGGGGTGGGAAATCCGTTGGATGAAGAAACGGCCCGTGCGGTGATGGCGCTTCGCATCAAAGATTTTGCAAGGGGACATTCGGGTGTTCGCCTTGAGACCGTGCACCTTTTGGTTGAGCTTCTGAATCGGGGAATCTGCCCTGTTGTACCGGAAAAAGGTTCCGTTGGTGCAAGCGGAGACCTGGCGCCACTGGCTCATATGTCCCTGGTTTTGATAGGCTTGGGGGAGGCCTTTTACAAAAACAAGAGGATGTCCGGAAAAGCCGCATTGGAAAAATGCGGTTTAAAACCGATCCGCCTGGAATCTGCCGAGGGGCTTGCGCTTGTTAACGGAACGCAGGTTATGACAGCCATGGGCGCTCTGGCAGTGCATGATGCCGTAAGGCTCTCCAAGATAGCCGACATAGCCGCCTCCATGAGTCTTGAGGTGCTGATGGGAAGCCGCACGGAGTTTGACCCTCGGATCCATCGACTTCGGCCCCACCCCGGACAGGCCGCCGCCGCTGACAACATGGCCCGAATAACCCGGAACAGCGAAATCATCACTTCCCACAAAGACTGTTCTCGTATCCAGGACGCCTATACCTTGCGCTGCTCCCCGCAGGTGCACGGCGCCAGCAAGGATGGCATTGCATACAGCCGCAAGGTGATTGAAACCGAGATGAACGCATCCACCAACAATCCTCTGATTTTTTCGCAGGCAAACGAGTTTTTGTTGGGGGGTAACTTTCACGGCCAGCCGGTGGCCCTTGCACTGGACTTTCTTTGCATCGCAATGGCTGAACTGTCCAATATATCTGAACGGCGGATCGAACGGCTCGTAAACCCTATGCTAAGCGGTCTTCCGGCATTCCTTGTTCGGGACGGAGGGCTCAACTCCGGATTCATGATCGCCCAATACACGGCGGCTTCCCTGGTCTCCGAAAACAAAGTGCTGTCACATCCAGCCTGCGTGGATTCTATACCGACCTCCGCCAACAAAGAAGATCATGTGCCCATGGGAAGCATTTCCGCAAGAAAGTGCCGGGAGGTCGTAAAGAACACAGAACACGTTTTCGCCATCGAATTGCTGTGTGCCGCTCAGGCTCTGGATCTTTTCACCAACCTAAAACCCGGAGAAGGAACTTACGCCGCATATCGGGTGATTCGAGAGGCGGTTTCCCACATGAATGCCGACAGGATTTTGTCCAGGGACATCGAAACCGTCGTCGGCCTTATAAGAGAAGGACGAATTCTTGAAACAGTAGAGAGAAGAATAGGAAACTTGAGTTAAATTTAAAGACCAACCTTTTGTTGAATCCTGTGGGAGGCGCTGATGAAGTTACCCCCGGCCGACTTTACCGGAAAGGTTGCCCTTGAGAGAACCATAAAACAAAGGCGTACCATTCGCTCCTTTTCTTCGGCTCCTTTGACGCTGAAGGATTTATGAGAGCTGTTCCATCCGCAGGAGCGCTGTATCCCATGGATATTTATGCTGTGGTGGGAACCGGGGGTATCGAGACGATACAGGCCGGAATCCACCACTATGAGCCCGGCAACCATACAATTGCTCTTCTGGTGAAAGGAGATTTCAGAAACGAAATTTCAAAAGCCTCGCTTTTCCAGACGTGGATGGCCGTCGCTCCTTTAATGATCGTCATTACCGCAAAGTATGACAGGATTACCGGAAGATACGGAGATAGAGGCATACGATATGCGATTATGGAATCGGGGCATATTGCTCAAAACATCTTTCTTCAGGCCGAAGCGCTGGGATTGGGGGCTGGCATCGTGGGGGCCTTCAGCGATGAGAGCGTAAACCGGGTAATGAACATCCCTTCATCTCATGAACCGCTTCTAATCATGCCTGTGGGCCACAAGGGCCTGTGAGTCGAACCCGTTAAACTAAACCCGAACGTTTGTTCAGCATTGCCATCATAACAGGTACTGAAAGCAGTTTAAGAAAAAGCCGATCCCTCCTTCGGCTTTCAATCATTGTTTTATCGGTTTTGGCGGCCGTTGGCTGAAACGACGGCCAAGTATCTCCGCGGCAATCCGCCTGCCACCATCCACCCTCTTGCCCGGGCATATAGATACGCCAGCGGATACTCGGTGGAGATCCCGTAGCCTCCGTGTATCTGAATCGCTTCCCGGCAGACGTATTCGGCGGTTTCGTTGCATGAAAGCTTGGCCAGCGATGAATCCAGCGCGCTTGGCAGCCCTCGATCAGCTTCCACCACTGCCTTGAACAATACCCACCGCGACTGTTCGATCCTCAGCTTCATGTCAGCAAGCTTCCACTGGATGCCCTGAAACTCGCAAATGGGGCGGTTAAACTGATGGCGTTCCCTGGTGTGCCTCAACGCCATCTCATAGGCCAGCTCGGCCACCGCCAACGACCTGCTGGCATTGCCGAGGCGCTCCACATTAAATACCTGAAACAGTTTCTTGAACCCCTGTTCGGACATGAGCACGTAATCTTTTGCAACGCGACAATCGTCAAAATAAAGAGCCACATGGTTTTCTCCGCTCATGTGCCGTTCCACCTTTCCCCGAGAAAATCCGGGAGCCGTCGCCGGCACAATCACAGCGCCCGAGGATGCCACCCCTTCACCGAATCGGCACCAGACACAGAAATAGCCGGCATGGTTTCCGTTTGAATTAAAGATCTTGCTGCCGTTGATCACCACTTCATCACCATCGAACCGTGCGGTGGTTTCCAGATCAGTGACAGCAGATCCTGCATTCGGCTCGGACATGGCAGCGGTGATAATTGTTTCGCCGCTTAACAGTTTTGGCAGTACTTCTTTCTTTAAAAAATCATTTCCTAAAAATGCGATCTGCTGGATGGCCCCAAAATTTCCGGCCTGAAAGACATCGGCTGTATGCGGACATACCTTGGTGATTTCCATAATGGCGATCACCGCATCCATTAGCGTTCCGCCCTGGCCACCATCTTCTTCGGGAATTCTGATCCCCATTAGTTCATTTTTAGCCAAGATTTTTGCGTTTTCCCAGGGATACTTATCTTCTTTATCCCAGGTAAAGGCCTTTTGCGAAAAATGATCCCTGGCGAGTTTCCGTACGCTGTCTCGAAAGATTCGTTGCTCCATACTCAATTGAAAATCCATCTAACCTCCTTCTTTCTCTTCATTTCAGTTTATGCGGATCAAGGCGTCAACGGCAATACTGCCCTTGCCTTCCGGATACACGATCAAAGGGTTTATATCCAATTCTAAAATCCGATCCCCGAAATCCTCCAGCAGCTTGCCCACTTTCTGTAAAGTCAAAACTACTGCTTGGATATCCATCTTCTCTTTGCCTCGATATCCGCTCATAAGCACAGCTCCTTTGGTTTCAAGGATCATCTCCCATGCGTCCAGCTCTGAGATTGGTACGATCCTGTGCGCTACATCTTTAAACACTTCCACGAAAACACCTCCGAGACCGAACATCAGGGCAGGGCCGAAGGTTTCATCCCGGTAAATACCGACGATCGCTTCCAGCGCCCCGGTGCTTTCCTTTGCCATCTGTTGAACCAAAACGCCTTCCACATTAGCATCGGTTTTGAATGCCTTTGCATTGGCGAGCACTTCGGCGAACCCTTCCTCGAGGTGTTTCTCAGATTCGATGGATAGTTTTATCACACCTGCTTCGGTCTTGTGCGGAATGTCTGAAGAAAGAACTTTGAGGGCTACGGGATAGCCGATTTTCTGTGCGATCGTTTTTGCTTCTTCCTCGTCTTTTGCCACTGCTTCACGGGTGATGGGAATTCCGTATGCAGAGAGGATCTGTTTGCTGTCATATTCATTAAGAATCCCGGCGGGACGGTCTAATATCGATCGAACCAGCCGTTGATTCGATTCCTTAAGTGCCGGTAGCTCCGCCCGGGCTGTTGTTTTTTTACGTTTTTCCAGATATTTTCCATACGTAACCAGGTATCCCAGAGCCCTGCCACAGGCCTCGGGGGTTCGGAAGGAAGGTATACCGTTTGCTTCAAACAACCGCAACGCTTCTTCGGCATTGGGATTACAAAATGCGACCAGCGGCTTTGTTGTGTCTTTGTAAACCTCCAGAATCGGTTTTACTCCCAGCTCCGGTGCAAATTGACTCGAAGTCCCGACAACACCGACGACCATATCGAAACTGGAGTCATCCAGCATGACTCTAAGACCTTCCTTAAACCCGCCGCCCGCACCGGCCATTGTGACATCCATGGGATTGGATTTTGCGGCGAAACTGGGAAGAAACTCAGAAGCCGCTTTTACCGCCGTATCAGAAGGCATTGGAAAATCCAGACCCGATTGGGCACTTGCTTCAACCATAAGGGCCGCCCCACCGCCGGTGGTTGTAACCACGCCCACCCTGTTTCCCCCGGGAGGAGATACTTTACAGAAAAGGGATGAAACCTCAAACAGATCCTCCATCATCTCAACCCGTATTATTCCCTTTTGTTTAAAGACGGCATTGTAAATGAAGTCCGATCCCGTTAATGCCCCGGTATGGGAAGCGGCGGTCCTTGCCCCTGCCCGGGTCCGACCCACTTTGAGCACTATGATCGGTTTTCCTGCCTCAGTGGCGGATTCCGCAATTTCTAGAAACCGCTTCCCGTTCCTCAACGCTTCAAGGAACACGGCAACCACATCGGTACGGCTGTCATGAAGCAAATACTCAATGTAGTCACACATCTCCAGGTCCATTTCATTTCCGGTTGAAATCACATGGCTGAAACCGATTCCTCTGGCTGCAGCCCGTGCGACATATGCCCCGGTCAATCCCCCGCTCTGTGAGATAAGACCAATCCGTCCCTTGGGGATGGTATCCAATTCATAGCATACGATAGGCGACAGGAAAATATTTTCCCACATATTCGCAATTCCGGCACAATTTGGGCCCACCACCCGTATACCGGCCTCTTTGGCCATAAATTTTATGGCATCCTGACGTTTTTTGCCTTCTTCATTTTCTTCGCCCATACCGGCGCTGTGAATGATGGCGCTTTTGACCCCTGTTTCAATGCATTCTTCCAAAACCCCGGGAACAAATCGAGCAGGTATCTGGATAAAGACCGTATCCACCGGTTCGGGAAGATCTTTTACAGACGGATAGCATCTGTGGCCTGCGATCTCCTCTCGTTTCGGATTCACCGGATAAAATGTGCCGGAATACCCGTGCTTCAATAAATATTTAACGGTTCTTCCGGTAAATTTCGAAAAATCTGAAGACGCCCCGACAATTGCCACTGACTTCGGGGACACGACATGCTTAAGTTGCTCTATGATTTCAGCCATAGCTTCTCCTCGGTTTTCAAATCGTGCCTATTCCATTCTTTGGAATTCTTTGGACAACCGCTGATGTACAGTATTCGCTGCCGCACAGTTACTTTCCATGGAAGAATTGCCGGCCGTGTTGTCCGCGATTTCATCCAAAAGCCTTATTGATCCGGCTTGTTGTTGTCTTCACCCTTTACTACAACCTCCATAAAAACCTTTGCAGCTTCGATCAATGCATTTGCACCTTTAGGTATGAATATGTAACTCATTGCTTCAGCGATTTCTTCATCGCTTAAGTCAAAGGTTTTTGCCCTTCTTAAGTGCAGTCGCAGTGCCGTCTTGTTGCGCAATGCCGAATAAACAGCAATAAAGATCAGCTCTACGGTGCTTTTGGGCAAGGTTATCTTTGCAGTTACGGAGTCAACCAGGTCCTCGTATATTTCAAGCGGTGCAATGCCGATAAGATTTTGACCCCATTTTTTTTCGACAAACGACAAGACATCAAACCCCTTTGCAATCTGGGTTAATTTGACGATCGCAGATATATCATCATCGGTGATTCCGGCTTCCCTGGCTCGTTTCAGGTGAATGGTTCCGGCTTCCTCTAGAACTCCCATCAGGATCCCCAACCAAACCAGTTCCTTTGTCTTAGGATCCAGATGATTTTCTCTTAATGTGAGATTCTCGTAAAAGCGGTCGTAGGCTTCAAGAAGACCCGGATCGACACACAGGAAAAGTTCGTGATAAGGAAGCAGATAACCTCTTTTATCCTTTACTCTTTTCAGGATATCCATACCCAAATCCTATAAGGGTTGAACATTTTATTGACCACGGTCAAAGATCTTTTTTCCTGCAGCGGGTCAGTGCAATAATATCCGCAACATCGGTTTGGGTATCAAGGCTCAACACCATTCTGCTGAGTATTTCAATTGTTTTTGACGGTAGCATCAGTCCTGCACAGCTTCTAAATTTGTCCAGGATTTCTCCTGTGGTGAGTGGTCGATCCGGATATCCCCTGGCACAGGGCGCTTTTCCGGAACACTTCGTGCCGTTTTTGAATCGTATGATGACCTCTGCAGGATGATTCCACGGGTGAATCCGCATGGGCTCCCATTCGGTATCAGGGCGAGTCATGCATTTTATTTTCCCAAGGTAAGCTTGGATCTTCGGTCGGTTGACGTTAGTATCTGTAAAGGTCTCGAAGGTAATCCGCCTGTCCATGATTGCTGCTGTAACTACATATTCCAGACTGTATTTACCCTCATAGCCTGTTGCGGGCCGATGGTAGACCAAAACCCGGGGCAACAATTCCTCTGCGTACACGGTAACCTCTTCGACCTGATCGGCTGAAATGTCATGGGTTTCAACCAGATCAAGCACGATATCAGCAGGAGAGTGGGTCAATCCGCAGCAGGGGTATATTTTTAGACCGACACCAGGAAAGATGATACTGTATGGCTTGCCGAGATTAGCGACAATTTTTTCCATATTGAACCGACCCGAGTAAAATGCAAACCCAAAGCCGAGGGGGTCACCCAATGCGTCCCTGTGGGCGGTACACCCTTCCCTTGCCAGTAAAGCGGCCAGAAGACCGCTTCGGCTCGCATTTCCGACCTGAACCGCCTTGGTCATGGTTCCAAAGTTTATTTGAACACCGGCGGTCAGTGATGTGGCGATACCGATAGCCGTCAGGATCTTTTCCGATGGGAGATTCAAAAGCTTGGCGCCTGCCGCCGTAGCCGCGAGCGCACCGTATATTGACGTTCGATGCCATCCCCGCATTTGGCCTTCGCTGGCAAGTGCAATTCGGTAAAACACTTCCAGACCGAGAACGTATGCGGTCAGAAACTGCCTTCCAGAAAGTCTGTATTTTTCTGCCAGCGCAAAAAGAGCGGGCACGATAGAAGCGCTGGGATGCGCGATGGTACCTGCGGCGGTGTCATCAATGTCAAGAGCATGAGCAAGGGTTCCGTTGATGAATGCGGCGGATGATACCCAGGTTGAATAATCTGTGCCAATAACAGTGGCATCCGTTCCGTCCATGGTTTCCCGCCCCAGTCTTACGGCAATACGGCCTATGGGACTGGTTGCTCCTGCAATCGATACCCCTAAAACGTCAAGGATGAGTAGTTTAGCCCTATCGGTGGCTTCAACCGGAAGGTCTTCATACTGAACGGCTGCGACAAAATCTGCTAATTTTTCTGTGACATTCATTTTTTATGCCTTTTTAGGAGACCATAGCCTGTATGTTCAGTTTTTCGGCAAGCACGGTAAGATGCGGATGGCCGTCGCCCGGAAGCCTGAATATCCTGCCGATCCCTGTTTTCTTCAGTACGACTACAGCCACATCAACAGCATGCAAAACCTTATGTCCTAATATCGGCACCAACAGTTCGAACCCATGACAATTTATTCGCGATCTGCCCAGGTTGCAGTGATCGTTTTATTTTGATCATCCTTGCTCGGTGTCACCAAAAGCCTTCTGCGGCTTTGAAGGATGATTACCATCACGAATATCGCCAACCCAAACAGGGAAAGTACTCTGGACGGATACAACAGGCCGATGCCAGCCAGCATGATCAATGCCCTTTCGTAAACTCTGTTTCTAACAATAAGATGATTTTGCATGGCCGCTGCCGCACAAATCACTCCCAAAACATAAGTGGGAACGGCGATGAGAATATCCGAAACAGCCGCTTCCAGTATCAATGCAGGATGATAAACAAAGATATACGGTATCACATAAAGAACGATCGATATGCGTACAGCTTCAAAGGCGGTTTTCTGAGGCCTTGCCCCCGCCAGTCCAGCCGCTGTATAGGAAGCCAGGCATACCGGAGGGGTGATGTTTGATATAATGGCAAAATAGAAAATAAACAGATGTGCTCCCATCTTGGGTGCTCCCATTTTGATCAAAGCCGGTGCACCAATGGCCGCTAGAATCAGGTAAGAGGCCGATGTAGGAAGCCCCATCCCCAGAAGCAAAGAGGCGAGCATTGTAAGAAACAATGCAATAAAAAGATTGTTGCGCGATATTGTCACCAGAAGGTAGGAAAATTTCATTCCCAGCCCGGTCATGGCTAAAACGCCAACCACCAAGCCCGCCGTCGCACAGGCCGTGGATATGGGTGCCATCGTAGCTCCGCCTTTTTCCAGGCCCAGCAGGAGCTTCTTGACATTCAGCCGGGTTTCTTCTCTGAACATACAGGAGGTCAGCAATGCCAGAATCGACCAAAGGGCTGCAAACATCGGCGTATAATTCAACACCATTAAAATCACAAGAACGGAGATGGGAAACGTCAAATGGATGCTTTGGAAAAAAGCATTTCGAAAAGATGGTATTTCCTCTGCCGGCAACCCGAGAAACCCCATGCGCAGTGAGATAAAATGGATCGCGAAAAATAACAGCACATAATAGATGCCTGCCGGAATAGCCGCCGCAAAGGCCACCTTGATATAGGATACACCGATAAACTCCGCGATGATAAAGGCGGCTGCCCCCATGATCGGAGGGGTGAATTGTCCTCCGGTGGATGCCACCGCCTCGATGGCGCCTGCGATATGCGGGGGATATCCCCTTCGTTTCATCATGGGAATTGTAACCGCACCGGTCGTTGCGACATTCGCCACCGTGCTGCCTGATATCATTCCCATCATACCGCTGGATACCACGGCGACTTTTGCGACACCGCCGGTTGATTTTCCGGCCAGAGAGAGAGCCAAATCCATGAAACTTCTATCTGCGCCGGAAACATTGAGAAAGGCCCCGAAGATCACAAAAAGGATGACAAAGGTGGCGCATACGCTTAAAGGAATACCGAAAATTCCACCGGTTGTTGCATACAGGCTGGCTATGACCCTTTCATATACGTTGCCCTGATGGCTCAGCATTCCGGGCAGATAGCCCCCGAAAACCGCATAGAGGTAGAATGCGATGCCGATAATCGCCAGCGGCCATCCCAGTGTTCGCCGGGTTGCCTCGATCAGTACCAGACACAGGATGGTGCCCATGGCGATGCCCGTGTTGTCTAGGAATATTTCGATGTAATACCGCTCGAAGTTGAAAATGATCCAAAGACAGGAGATGATGGACAACAGAATAAAAAAAATATTGACGGCGGTTTCGGCCTTTGTTTTCTCCTGGGCCGGTTTTTTGGGGTAAAGCAAGAAAACAACAATGAGAATCAACATCAAATGAAAAGGCTTCTGGAACATGGAAGAAAACATGCCAAACGTTCCCGTGTAGAGGGAAAAAAGAGACAAGAAAACGGCAACACCCGAAGCGATCCACTCAGTTACAGTTCTTGTCTGTTTCTCCATGTGTTTAACCTTGATGCAGGGCTATAAGGATTTAATAACGACATAAGAGAAGAAAGCGGGCGGCAGTTTCCCTTTCCGAAAGACTGCCACCCAAGCGGGAAATTACTGACGCAAATGCACTCGCCTATTTACCCCATTTTCCTAAATCAATCCCCTTTTCCTTATAGTATTTCAAAGCACCCGGATGTGGCGGTACCACAAGATTCCGGCATGCATTTTCAAATGTCCCCGCTCTAAAACCGGGATTGATGGCATAGATCTGTTCCATATTCTCCCAAAGAGCTTTGGTGATATTGTATACGAGTTCTTCAGGAAGATTGGGATCGCAAATAATCTGATACCGGTATCCCAGACTCGTATAAGCGGGCTGGTTCGGAAAAGTGTTTGCCGGAAGGGTATCGACCGTGTAAAAGGGAGCGAAGGGGCTTTTCGCCACAGCATCAAAAGAGGCCTGGCCGAATTCTACCCATACGATATCCCTTGTTCGGGCCAATTCAACAATAGATGCCATGCCGACGGATATGTTGGCAAAAAATCCATCGATGTGACCGTCTTTAAAATTTGCCAGGTTCTCGGTCATGTCGTACTGTAATTGCTTAAAATCCGAAACCTCCACCCCGTTTGGCTTGAGAATGTAATTCACAGCCAAATGGTTGAGTTCATGGCCCGGCAGATAGGTGCTGATTCTCGGTTTTTTCTTTTTTATATCAGGAATTGTTTTTACACCGCTTTTGGCGCTGACCAGCAATGCGTTGAACGCACCGTAATGGGCGGCTATGCCGGCAATATTAAGGGGTTTTTTGAAAAGCGGCGGAAGCCCTTTCCATGCTTCGTAGCACTGTCTTGCAGAGCCCAGAGCCAACTGAACCTGTCCCCTGTGGATTCGCCTGGTATTTTCCTGAGTACCGGACGATGTCACTACAGTGGCAGTGTATTTACCCGGAAACGTATCATTGATGATTTTGGCCATACCACCGCCGAAAGGGTACCAGTTGCCGCTCATGGTCGCTGTGGCAATGGTCAAAGAGACCGGTTTTGCCGCCGCCGGGGTTGTAAACCCCATACCCCAGAGCAGCAAAAACACGCTGATCGAGAGGATGCAAGTAAAAATGGTGTTTTTTCGTGTAGTTTTGCCCATTGTTCCTCCTTTCAATGATTCCTGTTCGGTTTGCATGTTAACTTTTGGAAACCACTTAAAAAGGTCTCCTCCCTTAACAAATACCTTTCCATCCGTAAAATTGCTTTGAATGTCTTAAGCATATACAGCAGTTCTCCATGCAGCATGATCTGGAGTTTTTCCGGTGACAACCTCATGATATACTTTGATCAATTGCCTGGTTATCTCCCCCGGTTTTTCGTTGTTAACTGCGAAACCGTCTACATTTACTATGGGAACAATCTCGGCTCCCGAACCGCAGAAGAAAATTTCTTCAGCTATATACAGCTCGGAGCGATCGATGGGTCTTTCGATTGCGGGATTATTAAACATTTCTTCAGACAATCTGATGATGGTATCCCTTGTTACACCTTCAAGTATGTCACTGGTTACAGGCGGTGTTATCAATCGACCCTCTCTTACGATAAAAAGACAAGCACCTGGGCCTTCGGATACTTTTCCATTGTGGTTTAGAAAAATCGTGCTGTCATAGCCGTCTTGTTTTGCCTGGAGCAAAGCCAAACGGCTGTTCTGGTAGTTGGCTGCCGCCTTGATTCGCATGGGACAGGAGTCATCTGCGTTCCGCCGCCAGTTGCTGACAGAGCATCTTATGCCATTTTCAACATCGTATGTGCTGCCTGTTTTACGCACGGTAATCGCCGTTCCGATAGGCCCCCGGGAAGACATGGGGCCGTCTCCGTCCACATAGGCGCTGTAGATGAAGTGGACGGTCTGATGAATTTCGTTCTTTTTCACCAGATCGGCAAGATTATTCACCATCTCTTCTTCTTTGATTTCAATATCCATACGCATCATTTTCAATGATTGATTAAATCGCTTACAGTGCTCAGCCACCCTGAAAAGGTACATGTCCTTTATCTCTTCATTCCAGTAACCGCGGATTCCCTCAAATACCATAGCACCGTATCTGTACGCCGGTGTAAAGATGTGTATCACCGCCTTCTCGTAAGGAACAATGTCACCGTTTAAAAAAAGATACTCGATCTCGCCGGTTTTCCATTCCCTTCTGCTCATCACTGGTTTTCCCTCATAAATTCTTGTTGTTGGTTGACGCCGCAACCAGGTTTTTTAATCAATGTTTCACAGAGTCAATAGTAACGATGATGTTTCCCCAGGCATCGACTTCCGCTCTGCCATGAGGACCGATGACAAGTGTGGATTCTTTCTCCTCCACAACAGCCGGGCCTGTGATAACCGCACCGACTTCAAGGCCGTAACGGTCGTAAACAGATGCCCGCGTATATCCACCGGTTTCGGGAAAAAAGATATCCCTGTATCCTTTGTGTGCCGCATTTTCTTGAGAACCATAAGACAGGTTGCCACCCAGATTTAAAACGGGTTTCGGACCGGAAGCCAAAACCCGCCAGTCGATAAATTCGATTTCCATGCCTTCGTTAAGCCGATTGTATATCCGCTGGTACTGCTTGTTAAAACTCTGCCGGAGGCTCTCTATGCTTTCACTTTTAAGCTCCCCGCCGGGTACGGGAATTTCGATCTCATATCCCTGCCCTAGATAGCGTGCACCGACGATTCGTGAAAAGGAGATGTCTTTCGGCAGAACACCGACCTTTTCAAGAGTTCGTGTGCCTTCGGCCTCCATTTCACGGTAGATCGTGTTTACCAGATCGATATCTAAACCATCCAGAACGGTGACATACGATCTGCTCAACTCAAAGGAGGCCGGTGCCGCCAGAAATCCAAGGGCCGATAATACACCGGCGCGGGGAGGGCAGATGATTTTGTTAATCTTAAGTTTCAATGCGATTCCATATGCGTGAACCGGCCCGGCACCGCCAAGTACCACCATTGCGCGTTTCATAAGATCGATACCTTTTTCCATTGCATAGGCCTTTGCCGAGTCAGCCATATTCTCATTGACCATTTCGTGAATGCCCCATGCGGCTTCCTGCAAGGGAAGTCCCATGGGGTTGCCCACTGTTTCCATGATCGCCTCTTGTGCCGCTTCAATGTCAAGCCTCATCTCCCCGCCCAGAAAGTAGTTTGGATCCAGATAGCCCAAAATGAGATCCGCATCGGTTACAGCAGGATCTTTACCGCCTCTTCCATAACAGGCCGGCCCGGGATCCGCCCCGGAACTCTCAGGCCCTACGACCAGTAAGCCCATGTTGTTCACTTTGGCGATACTGCCGCCTCCGGCCCCTATCTCGATAAGCTCGATGACCGGAACCTTTAAGGGAATGCCGCTTCCCTTCTTGAAGCGATAAACCCTGGCGGCCTCGAAATCTTTCGCCTTCATTGGTTGGCCATCCTCAATGATGCAGATTTTGGCGGTTGTACCTCCCATATCAAAGGAGATAAGATCATTCTGGCCTGTCAGCTCTCCATATTGCTGAGCTGCAATAGCGCCTCCTGCGGGGCCCGATTCGATGATTCGAATGGGAAATTTGGCCGCGGTCTCTGCTGTGGTAATACCGCCGTCTGATAGCATCATAAAGAGCATTCCTCTGAAGCCCAACTCCTGCAAGGCGTCTGTGAGTCGTTTCAGGTAGTGCTGCATCAAGGGTCTCACATAGCTGTTTGCAACGGTGGTTGATGTGCGTTCATATTCTCTTATTTCAGGAACGACCTCAGAGGATAAGGAAACAACCATGTTGGGGTTGATCTGATGAATCAATTTTTGGATAAGCTGTTCATGCCGGGGGTTTCGGAAGGAGTGCAGCAGAGAAACGGCCATGGCTTCCACTTCCTGATCAAGGAGTCTTTGAACCACGGTTTTTACCTCTGACTCATCGATAGCCTTGATGACATTACCGTCAGGACCGATCCGTTCATCGACCACCATACAGAGATAACGTGGCACCAGGGGCTTTGGCATCCGGGCAAAGAGATCATAGATGTCGTATCGCATCTCACGGCCGATCTCTAAAATATCTCGAAACCCTCTGGTTGTTATCAGTCCGGTTTTTGCACCTTTTCGCTCGATGATGGCATTGGTAACCAGT
This sequence comes from Deltaproteobacteria bacterium, assembly GCA_019309565.1. Classification (GTDB taxonomy): domain Bacteria; phylum Desulfobacterota; class Desulfobacteria; order Desulfobacterales; family SURF-15; genus JAFDFZ01. The sequence continues at coordinate 12,909 of JAFDFZ010000061.1, read as the reverse complement.
GTTGTTCCATGGATAATACTGCCGATGTTGCCTGCTGAAATGTTCAACCGGTCCGAGATTCGGTGAACAAGGGTGATCACTGCACGAGACGGGTCGTCGGGAGTTGTCAAAACCTTGTCAATATGAATTTCACCGGTGGCTTCATTGATCAATACTGTATCGGTGAACGTTCCGCCAATATCAACACCCAATTTATACGGAAGCCTCTGCATTGGTACTGTTCAACCTCCTTTTCAGGCAGGGTAGTTTTTGCAATCATTTGTCTTTGTAATCGTGGTAACGTTCGGCGTATTTCCAGGTAATAATTTCGTTTCTCAAATCCTCTGTCACAAGATGCGGATCCCGTTCTTTTGGAGAAAACATGCCAGCCCCGCCCGGGGTGAAAAAGCTGATCAAATCCCCCTTTTTCAGCGATAAGCTTGATTTTCCCGGCAAAGATGTGCCGTTTAACAATATTTTTCCTTTCTCCCCCGCAACGCCTCCCAGCATTCCCTGGGGCGGATTGATAATCCGATCGTTACGAAAGGCGACCTGGACGCCACGTTCGGATTCTATCTGAAAAGATATTTCCTGCCCGCAGCCCCCTCTGTACTTCCCTGCACCACAGGAGTCCGGAATCAATTCCCTTTTCAAAATTTTTATGGGCATGAGATTTTCGAACATCTCTGTGGGCGTATTGGAAATATTGGTAGGGAAGCTCATGGTGTGGGCGCCGTCAAAAGTCGGATGTGCGCCATGTCCCCCATTCATGAAAAAGCCGTTGAAAATGTCTGTTCCATCTTGCCTTCTGGCGCGAAACCACACCGTCCAGATTGGGCAGGAACCGCTCTCCGCCATGACCTTATCAGGAACCGCCTGGCTTAAAGCATTGAAAATTACTGCCGGAAAATAATGCCCCGTGGTATGTCTGCCCCAGACGGCTGCTGGTCGTCTGGGATTTACCAGAGTTCCCTCGGGAGCCGTCACACTAATAGGGCGAATACTGCCATCATTGTTGGGCATGGTGGGATCCAATATGCACTTTAGCGCATATGCCGTATAAGAAAAGGTGTAATTCATGACCGAGTTGGCAGCTTTATCGATTTGCTGACAGGTGCCCGTGTAGTCAACGGCAACCGATCCGTCCTTAACTGTAATAGTCGCCTTGATGCGCAATGGCTCCTCGAATCCATCTGCAAATATTTCCGATTCGTAACTGCCCTCTTTAAGAAAATTGCGAATATTTCGTCGCATGGCGGCTTCGGAGCGTCCGATGATTTCCTGTGAAAGATACTCCAGATCATCCAGACCTTCCTCTTTCAATAGCTCACATATTTTGGCAGATCCGGCATGAAGCGAAGCAATCTGGGCACTGAGATCACCCAGGTTTATCTCAGGGGTACGGACATTGGCTTTTATTATATTTTCAACCGCTGGATTTTTCCGGCCTTTTTCCATCAACTTCACGATGGGTATTAACAGACCCTCTTCAAAATGCTCGCTGGCATGGGGAGAGGATGATCCACCGATATCGTCGTGGTGGGCGACGTTTGCCACAAAACCTATGAATTTGTCTTTATAAAATATAGGCATGGCAACGGATATATCGTTCAAATGGCCGGTGCCTATCCATGGATCATTGGTAATCAATACATCGCCCGGATATAAATCATCCGGTGGAAATTGTTGCAGCATACTGCGAAGGGTAAACGGGATGGTGCCTATAAAGGAGGGAATGCTATATGAAGATTGTGCAAGCAGTTGACCTTTTGAATCGCTGACCACACAGGCATAGTCATTATTTACTCGAATCAAGGTCGAGAACGCCGAATGGACAAGTGCTTGAGATGTCTCATCCATCAACGCAATCATCTTCCTCCAGATGATTCCAAGCCTGACTAATCCTATCTTTTGTTTTTGGACCATTCAATCATCTCCCTTACAAGATCATCAGCATGGACCTATGTTTGAGTTTTTTTCTCAATGAATGATAGTAAATCTCCCATGGCCTTTTCGATATGGATCTTAACAAGATTCTCGACAAGAGGCGCATCTTTGGACGATAGCGCTTTAAGTATTCCGGAATGCTCCACTACCATTCCTTTCAGGCGTTCTCTGTGAAATCCATATTTGTTCCGAAGGGTCGTGAGCAGCCCTTCGTAGCGTTCATAGACTTCGAAAGCTTCCGGGCTCTCTGCGCATCGATACATGATTTTATGAAACTCTTTATTCAGGGATACAATCTTTTTAAGATTATTCTTTTCAACCTGTGCCCTAAACCGGTTGTTAATTTGATTCAGTTTTTCTAATATAGAATCCGTTATATTGTCGGTACTCAACCGGCCTAAGAGCCCTTCGATAACACTTCGGACTAGATAAAAGCTTCGAATACGGCTGGGATCCAGTCCCAAAACATACGCTCCCTTATGTGCTATAACCTTAACCAGCCCTTCGCCCTGCAGCCATTGAAATGCTTCTCTGACAGGCATCTGGCTTACATTGAATCTTTTCGCTACCTGTAATATCGTCAATCGAGTGTTAGCAGGTATGACGCCTGAGATGATTTCTTCTCGAATAATGTCTCTAACCTGTTCGTATGCTGGAACTGCGATGTTCATGTGATCTGTCCTTGCTTGTAACACTTTAACCCTTTGAAAAACCACGGTTATGGATTGTCCGGTCCCGTCACCGGTGAAATTCATTTTTGTTGATGTCGATTTCAGCACTGAAGTCAAAGCGATGCATCATGTCCCAGCATAAGGATCAGTTCAACAAATCGATATGATATTTGATACAATTTATTATTTTAATTCTAATCTTTCGTCAATAACTTTTTTTAAATTCATAACCAATTGATATTAAAACTTAATACGATATTTTGGATTCTCCAACCGGGAGGGCAAAAAATTTGCATCATCCATACGTGTAACATCCGGTTTGAAGTGGCAGGCCAGTTATTAACATCTTAAATAAGCTACGTACCGGCTTCAACCCGGTAGCTTTAGGGATCAAGGAGTCGAGGATTCAAGTGAAACAAATCAACATCCGCACGCCTCTTGACCCCCTGTATCCTTGAACCCTCGCACCCTGTATGGAAGAAATCAAACTGAAATCAACGCGCAAAGGCGAGGGTTTTCTCCCATTGCCCGATGGGGACAACAAGAGGCTGATCGCAAGGATGGACATCATAGGGGAAAGAATGGAAAATGAAGATATCATTATTCCAAAAGCTCTAAGATCTGCAAAGACCATGGACACACTCAAAAATTATGATAGCATGCGCACCGATAAGCCAGGAGTATGCGGAGAAAATCGGATCAGACGGATATGCACAGTAGGCCGGCTCTGCGGCTAAGATGGCGAAGCGTTTCTTTTTACAATACGCTTTTTCTCACTTAACCGCTCCCATTGCAAGACCTGATACCATGTATCGTTGAAACACGTAATAGAAGATAATCGGTGGGATAGAAAACAGAGTGGATTCGGCCATCATCAGCCCCCAGGGGATGGTATCCTGATTCATGTACCAGGACAGCCCGACAGGGATCGTGAACAGTTCGTTTGAGTTTATCAGAACCAACACGTACAGAAATTCATTCCATGCAAATATAAACGCATAGGTGGCAAGTGCCACAAGCGCCGGTGCGGTCAGCGGAAGAACAATGGATGTGAAGATACGAAAACGGCCCGCCCCATCGACAATGGCAGCCTCTTCAACCTCTATTGGGATGGTTTTGAAAAACTCAGTGAGTACCCAGATGCAATATGGCGTAGCAAAAGTTGTCTCTGCCAAGATTACGGAAAGATATGAATTTATCAGGCCGTATTTAATCATCAGCGAATAAAACGGTATTACGATAAAAGACCGCGGCACCATATAAGTGAAAAGACTGGCCCGGAAAAGGGTTTTTCGACCAGGGAATTTAAGCCGGCTGATGGCATAGGCGCACGTTGAGCTTATAAACAATGTCAAAATGGCCGTGCCCAAAGAGACCAGAATGCTGTTAAATAGCTGTCGTCTGAAATGCAACACTAAAAAGTGCTTTTGTTTGATCAGTTCAATATACTTTTGCAAAGTTGGTTTTGCGGTAAACAGCGTGGGCTTGAAAAGATCCTCATCAGGCTTGATGGAAACCAGAACCATATGGTAAATAGGAAACAGCGCAAACATCAGGATCAAAGCCGCCAGCCCGTACGTCCATGCAGGGGTCCAAAACCTTATGAAGCCTTTCCTGTTCACCGAGAACCTCTTGTTGAGAAAACAGACCTGAGCATCAGCTGTTTGCCGGTAAATATACGTTCGTTAAAATCTCTCATTGCTCGCTGGAAGATTCCAACTTTTTGATAACAAATATGATAATCAATATCATTACCGGAAACAGAAAAACGAAACAAGCCGATGCGTTGTCAAACTCCCCGAATCTGAATGCAAAACGGTAAGCGAGCGTGGCCAATACATTGGTTGACTGGCCGGGTCCACCTCCTGTTAACATATATACGATAATAAAGTCTCCCATTGTCCAGATGACCGATATCAAAGTGCAGACGATGTAAAGACCCTTGATCATGGGAAGGGTTATCCAGCGCAGGGTCTGTATGGAGGATGCGCCATCGACTCGCGCAGCCTCATTAACATCGGTGGGAATTCCTTTCAAACCGCTAAGAAAGATGAGCGTCCAGAAGGGAAGGTATTTCCAAATATGGTAAACCACAATCATGAACATGGCCGTGGAATACTGTCCCAGCCACTGGATCTTCTCAAAGCCAAGAAGCGGAAGCATAGCGTTTAAAACGCCGTAATCGGTATCAAGCATCCACCTGAAAGAAAGAAGAGAAGAAATTGTTGCGGCCGCCCAGGGCAGAAGAAAAAGCGCCTGTACGATGCTGCGTCCTTTGAAATCTCTGTTTAAAAAAAGGGCAATAAAAAGAGCCAGCAACAGCTTGATATTAACCCCCACCCCGATGAAGATGAGGGTATTAATAATGGACTGGCGGTAGTCGGGGTAGTCCAGCAGGTCAATGAAGTTTTGAAGCCCGATGAATTTTGGAGTAAGCCCGATCTCATACCGGGTGAAACTATAGTATACCTCCATCAAGAGAGGATAGATAATGAAAGATACAAAAATAAAAACAAAGGGAAGCACGAAGAGATAACTCTTCAGCACCTCCCTTCGTGTGGATAAGTGCATCAGAACCTCTTGAACGTTCTTTTCAGTGTCGTCAGAGCTTCGTCTACAGCTTTTTCAGCAGACCACCTGTCAACGATAATCCGGGCAACCATCTTATGCCAGTTGTGTCCGATCACAAATTTCGCATAAGCAGGGTGGAGCATCCAGTTGACAGGAACCCCTTGCCCAAGGAAATGCTTGCGGGTGGGGTAAATGTGGGGGTCTTTGGGGTTTGCAAAATAATCGTTATCGAAGGTGCTTTTGTACATCGGGAAAAACCTGCCTTCAACCCCTTGAATATACTTATCGTAGTTCTCCTTCCGCATGAAAAATCGAACGAACTCCTTGGCCTCCTTGGGATTGGGTGCATTTGCCGGTATGATCATCGGGTAAACATTAGTCGTAACGGCATAATCCTTGCCCCGGGGACCGGGTTGCGGATAGACTGAAGAGGCGGTTTCGTTAAAGTACTTGTCACGGGCGTTGTCGTAAAACCAACGCGGTATCGACAACGTCGGGTTGAGCGTAAGAGTCATCAGGTGAGTTTGAAATCCTTTGTTATTATCCGCATCCCCCCATTCTGTCACGCCGGGAGGCGCCTTGCCTTCCAGATACCATCTGGTGTGGAATTTAAGCGCATCGATCACCGCTTTCCTGTTCTTGGGATCATCTACATTCAATTTCCCGTCTTTTAACAGCTCTCCGCCAAAGCAGACAATCAGTTGTTCTATTGGCCAGGACAAATCGAATTCGGCCCTGTCAGAATGTGTCCACCCCACGGCGTACTTTCCTGTCACTTCCTGTGCTTTTTCCAATGCCTTCCAAAAATCATTCCAGTTCGATGGAAGCTTTTCATAACCGGCCTTTTTCAAATCGGATGCCCAGTAATTGATGGTCAGTGTATACAGCCCCCAGGGGATGCAGTAGTAGCCGCGTTTGCCGATCTTTTGATTGTAAAGGTATACGGCATCGACAGACGCAGGAATCATTTCGTTTTTATGCGCTTCGATCAGATCGCTCACATCCGCAAGCAGTCCTCTGTATGCCAGCAAGACCATCGAATGGGACAACACCTGGGATACATCCGGGGGATTTCCAGCCTCTATGCCGGTCATGACCTTTGCCCACAGGTCGCTGGAAGAATAAGAACTCCATTCCACTTTAATACCTGTTTCCTTCTGAAAATCACTCACGATTGCTTCTAAGGCCGTCTTTTCAGCAGGAGAAAATTCAACAGTCCACCACAGCACCACCTTTCTTTCGCAAAAGGCATTGGTTGCAAAGACAACCATCAGAAGCAAAACAAAGATGACCGTACTGAATTTGATTTTTTTCATGTTCCTCCCTCCTTTGTTATGGGTTAAGGGTTGGCTCGTAAATTACCCTGATTGGGCACATACTGCAAAGTGGTTTCGATGTTTGACAATTTTGTTGTAATCAGAACCTGTGGCGGGTTGGTTGCATAAGAACTCAACGCTCAATGTAATCTTAATGTACTAATCAGTCGAAAATCAAATTTGGATAGAGTGCTTATTGTACAATTGAATTACAAGCTTGTGATTAATCTCTATCTAAGAATTGACATTTAGGCCTAAGAAGGCATTGTTCGAAAATTTTCATAATACAAACCACTGCTTTAAGTCAACATGTTTACTTGCTCACCCGTCCGCTAACCTCATTGATGGTGCAAAATTCCATACAAAATCCTTGACACTGTCCGCTTAGGTTTGGAATATGGAGAACGCTGCGGGAAAAGTTAACGAATTTGCCCTGAAGGTGAATGATGGATGCCCTCTTCGTGGGTCTGCCGGTATGGCTGAACTTACTTTTTTTTATCCTCGGAGGTGTCTTGATCACCAAAGCGGCCGATCGTTTCGTGTATTCGGCAGTCAAAATATCCATCGCCACCCGTATTCCGAAGATGCTGATCGGGGGTACTATCGTGAGCCTGGCAACTACGTCCCCGGAATTTGCCGTATCGTTTATCGCTACGGTCCAGGGAAAGAGTGATGTTGCTATCGGCAACAGTATCGGCTCCTGTATCATCAACATAGGATTGATAGCCGGCACCTGCATTCTGATCCGCCCGGTTCTTGTGGAAAAAAAGAGAATATTGGCCCAGGGCGCATTCATGGTTGCAGCCGGTTTGTTGGTTTATGCCCTGTCTGGAGGAAACGTTATCACTCGCCTGGAAAGTCTTTTTCTTATCGCCGGCCTGCTTGGCTATCTTTATTACTGCACTAAAACGGCCCGCAGCGACATGAGCAATCCGGACAGTGCTGCTCAAGCATCCATGGAAGGCCATAAAATCAATATTGGCAAGCAGTTTCTGCTGTTTCTGGTCGGTGCTTTCGGTATCATTTTAGGCAGCTCGCTGCTGGTGGGCAACGTAACACCGATCGCCAAATACCTGGGGGTCCCAGATCTGATCATCGCCCTGACCCTGGTGGCGCTTGGGACGTCTCTGCCGGAGTATGTCGTCTCGTTGACTGCAGCCTTCAGGAAGCATGGAGATATCGGCATCGGCAACATCATAGGTGCGGATATCCTTGATATTTTCTGGGTACTGGGAGGCTGTTCGCTCTATGCCCCGCTTACCGTTACCCGACAGACCCGGGTTCTGGACTACCCGGTTATGCTCATCATGATGCTGCTGCTGCTGGTTTTCCGCTTCACCAACAGGCGCATAGAGCGCTGGGAAGGGGCGACTCTTTTCGGGCTTCTAGTCGTATACCTTGTCCTGATGTTTGTTTACTTTGCCTGATTTTCTTTGTTATTCCCCTGGCGGCTGTTCCCCGCACAAAGCGGCAGCTCAAACAAGGCAGAAGCTTAGCTTTTGAATAACCGGCGGACAATCGTCTCCTTTGCAAGTCTTAGCTTTTCGGGCGGTATGGATGTCCACACCAGCAGCAAGCCATTAAAGATAAGGATGGTAAGCGCAATGGGCCGGGTGAAAAAAATACTGAAGCTTCCGTTTGAAATTATAAGGGTGCGTCGAAAAGCCGATTCTAAAAGCGGCCCCAGCACCCTTGCGATAACCAGTGGGGGTAATGGAAACCCTGCCTTGCGCATCCCGTAGCCGATCAGTCCGAAAAGAAGCATACACCAGATATCGAAAACAGAGGTTTGAACCGAATAGGTTCCCACTATGGACAGGAGAATGATAATTGGGATCAACCGATTTTTCCTAATCTTTATGATGCCGACAAACAAAGGAGTAAACAGAATACCAAGAAGAAACAAAATGATGTTCGCTGCGATGTAGGCAAAGAATATACCCCCGACCACGTTGGGATGTTCATTGAAAAGCTCTGGCCCCGGTAAAAGGCCGATCAACAGCAATGCACCTAAAAGAACCGCCGATATCGCATCGCCCGGAATCGCCAGGGCAAGCGAAGGAATCAGCACCCCGCCGCAGCACGCGTTATTGGCGGCTTCCGAGGCAATGACCCCTTCAGGCGTCCCGCTTCCGAATCTCTCGGGTTTTCTGGAATAGGACTTGGCCATGGCATAGCTGATGAAGCCGGCAATCACACCGCCCGTTCCCGGCAGAGCACCGATGAAGGTTCCGATGGCGCTTGATCGAATAAGGTTTACGGTATCTTTAAGGACATGGATGGCTGATGCCAAGGGTGCACGGAAAATGTTGATATTTGGTTTGATATCCAGCCCTCCCTGCTGGATCTGGATAAACATCTCCGAAACGGCAAACAGCCCGACCAGAATGGCGACAAGGTTGATGCCTCCCATAAGGTTTCCGTAGCCAAAAGTAAACCGGTCATAGCCGGTAAAAGGATCGGTGCCCATGCTTGCGACTGCCAGACCAAGACATGCGCTTAAAAGGCCTTTAACCGTTGACTCTCGAGCCACAACGGCGATAGCGATCAGCCCTGTCACCATAAGAGCGAAAAATTCCGGTGGTCCGAATTTCAAGGCGATTTTCGCTAAAAGAGGCGAAACAAAAACAAGCGCAATACCGCCTAAAAACCCGCCCAAAGAAGAAGCTGAAATTGCAAGCCCAACGGCTTCTCTGGATTTACCTTTTTGGGCCATCGGATATCCATCAAGCAGGGTTGCAGCAGCCAGCGGTGTGCCGGGGATCCGAAGCAGAATGGCGGAGATTGCCCCCCCGCAGGACCCCCCGACAAAGATCCCGATCAAAAGACCCATTCCCGCAACAGGGGTTACATAAAGAGCAATGGGTGTTGCGAGTATCACGCCAAGCAGCGGTCCTATGCCCGGAAGCACGCCGATAATGATCCCCATAAAAACGCCGATGGAGGTTAAAAGGATTTGCTGAAATCCAAAAAACGCTTCAAGACCGCCAACCAGTATTCCTTGCATTATTGACCGCTCCCTGGAAAAACACTTAGAACAAATAATCTTCTATGGCCACAGCACAAAATGCCTTCCTGGCGGAAGAACGACGTCCAGCAGTTCCTGGAAAAAAAAGTAAATCGAAAAGGTCGAAATCAAAGAAAGCAAAAGGATCGTAAACGGTTTTCTTACTTTAAGCAGCCAGAAAAAGGTTCCCATAAAAAAAGGGGTCACCAAAACATAGCCCAGAACATCCACCAATAAGGTGTAGGAGATGAGCATAAAGGCGAAAACAAAAGAGACACCCGGCATAAGCTCATTTTTACCGCCTACCCGAGGAGTCGGATCGGCTTGATTTTCTACTTTTACGTCGCTGACCTTGTCATCTTTTTTAACAAGGGTTGAGAGAATCAGAAAAACCGAAAGAACTACGATCACACCCGCCACGATCCTGGGATAAAAAGCAGAATCTGCAAAAGGACCGCCGGTTGACGCATCGTCCAGCACGAAGGTGGTCATCGTTTGATAGAGAATAAAAAAGGCGAGCCCTAAAAAGACGGCGGCTGAAATAAGAGTGATAAGCCTTTTTTCGGACATGACATATCGCCTATTTCTTGAAAAGCTCGCGCTCCCATTTGATAGCGTCGATGCCCTTTGCCAGATCCTTCATGGCTTTTTCGCATATCGCCTCGTAGTCCTCCGGGGGAGAGTAGTTGACGATGAAATTTCGTTTCCGAGCCTCTTTTATGTATTCCTCTGAAGTGAGCACCTGTTTTAGAGCAGCGCGAAGTTTGTTGAGCGCGTAATCAGGGGTTCCCTTCTTTACAACAAGGAAATTCCAGCCTGCCCCTGACATGCCGAACCCGGGATCATAACCTAACTCCTTTGCCGTTGGAATTTCAGGAAACCACGGATGCCGCTCATCCAAAAACAGGCAAAGCGTGCGAATCCTGTCTCCATATGTTTTGATAACGCCAAAAACACCCACCGAAAAATCAAGGGTTCCCCCTAAAAAATCCTTGAATCCGGCTGCAACCCCCGGATAGGGAACTCCGCGTGCCTTGATGCCTGCTTTTTTCAAAAAGGCGGCCATCACGGCATGAGGCACAGTGACCTCACCGCCCGTGTTGTACTTCAGCCCCGGATTTTTTCGGGCGTACTGTATGAACTCTTCAAGTGTCTTAAACGGTTGGTCCTTCCGAACCACAAGAGTAAAGGGATTTAAGGTCATTCCACCGATGGGCTCGAAATCTTTATAAGTATAACCGATGTCCGGTCGGTTCAAAACCACAAAGATAAGAGGTGCCACCCAGGAATCAAGCAGCGTATATCCGTCGGCAGGCTGATTTAGAACATGATGATGGGATTTCGCCCCGGATCCCCCTGGCATGGCAGAAATGGTAACCTTCTTCCCAAGCACTTTACTCATGTACTCGCAGGTCATTTGTGCCATAACGTACATGGGAATACCGGGTTTCCATGGAAATATGTACTGAATACGCCGGGTCGGATATTTTGTTTCTTGTGCAAAACCGCTGGTTGCAAAAACACAGACAAACAGAAATGACAGGGTAATCGCGAAAGTCAAAGACCTGGTTTTCATAACGCAACCTCCTTTTATGGAATGTTTAAGAAACACAAAAGCTTACGCTTTCAGCCTAACATCATATGATTTAGAATCGACAACAAGCTGTCGATATCATGTTGCTAATCGTCTTTATACCATAAAAAGGTTCTCAGGGTGTTAAAACAAATTCTACTAAAAACCCACTGTGCGGCAATATAATTTTTTATTATATCATTTCAAAAACCACTTTGACAAACAGAAGTGGATTTAATTGTCAACACTAATCGGTCGCCCCCGGCAATCCTCGATTAAATTGAAGACCCTGCAGCCCCGAAAATTGGGATCTTCACCCTTGTTGGGTCGTAGCCTATGGTGAAGCCCAGTTGCTTCGACAGGCTTAAGGGGAATGCGCTCGCCCTGTTGAATCCCCGAAGGGGTGCGCAAAAGCTCAATTCAATAGGACTCGCTGTTTCGGTTCAAACAAGGAAAGAGGCGATTGAAGATAACCATGGATGGCCAGGTGGATTCTAAAGGGTGGAAAATTATTTAAGCCAATTCTCAATTTTTAGAGTTGGAACTCGTATGAATTCTTTTTCATTGTTAGTTACCAAAGTACAGTCAAGGCATAGAGCATGTGCTGCGATAAGCATATCTAAAGATCCAATGAGAGTGCCTTTTTTTTCCAAGTGCGACCGAAGATTTCCGTAATGATATGCTGCGCCATCGGTATAAGCAAATATCTCCAAAGGGGCCACAAATTGGGCTAACGCCAACAGATTCTGATCGGGCTTCGAACTTTTCATCGCACCATATGCGAGCTCGCTGAGCGTTATGACAGAGATACCAATGGTCGAAGGGCGAGTTTTCTTAAACCGATTTATCACATCAGGTGGTTTGCGTTTGATAATATAGATACATGTGTTCGTATCGAGCATGTATGCCATTAAAGTGATTCTCTTCTGTTTGGAATGGGTTGATTTCTGTTTTCCATAAAATCGTCGGTAAATTGATCAAGGCTATTTACAAAAGAGGACCATGGATCATCTTTTGGGATAAGAATAACGATGTTTCCGATTTTATTAATAAAAACATCATTGCCTGGGAGACGGAATCCCTTTGGCAGCCTAACTGCCTGGCTTCGACCGTTCATAAAAATTTTGGCAGTTTGCATATCGAACCTCCTCTCATCCACGATATATATTCTAATCTATACTACCATGAGGCAGCATGTCAAGCAGTCGGCTTATTATTACAGCAATTCTCGGTGAAATTAAGGCATCAATGTATTCCGGGCGTCTATCATTTTTTATCGAAAAGTTTCAGGTACTCACCGTATCCCTCCTTTTCAAGATCTTTTTTGGGGATGAATCTTAAGGCCGCCGAGTTTATGCAGTATCTTAGGCCCGTGGGCTCAGGGCCGTCTGAAAATACGTGACCAAGATGCGAATCAGCGTATTTGCTGCGTACCTCGATGCGAACCATGAAAAAACTTCGATCTTTCTTTTCCACGATATGCCCCGGCTCAAGCGGCCGTGTAAAACTCGGCCATCCGGTTCCGGATACAAATTTATCCGTGGAGCTGAACAAAGGTTCTCCGGACACCACATCCACATAGATCCCCTCCTGTTTGTTGTCCCAGTATTCATTCTGAAACGCAGGTTCGGTCCCATTGCGTTGGGTGACTTCGTACTGCATCTGCGTGAGTTTCTTTTGCAACTGTTCATCGTTTGGTTTAACAAATTGTCTGCTTCCCCATTGTCTCTTAGTTGTTTTCATTTCCTGTCGTGCCCAGAGCTTTTTCAAGAATTGATCCCTGCCGGAGAAGAACCGGTAAGAATTGTAACGGATCGGGTCTTTTTTATAGTAATCCTGGTGGTA
>JAFDFZ010000060.1 GCA_019309565.1 Deltaproteobacteria bacterium | reverse complement strand
CGGAGAAATTAAACGAGTCTTATTGTTCACCGAGAATTGCTGGTGTCGTTTAAGACAATTGATAGATAATAGAACAATTTAAAATCATTACAAAACTGAATGTTGATCGCAATGGCCTGATTTTTGCAACAAATTCCATGATGGCACTGTTTCATTTGACAAGAGCTATTTTCAGAAACCTTTTTGAGGAACATCAGAAGAATTCCAGCTGTTTTTTAATAGCGAAAACAGAGGTGAGCGGATGCCGACAACTCATGAATTATTGAAGAAATTCAAAGAGATAAAAACATTACCCCATGTAGCCATTAGATTGTCAAAACTCATCTCCGATGATTCCACCCCTATGGCGAAATTTGAAGAAACGATTCGCATGGATCCAACACTGGTTTTACGCCTGCTTAGAATGGTAAACAGCCCCTATTACGGCCTGCGACAGAAAGTCGACAGTATTTCGCGGGCAGTCGTCTATATCGGCATGAAAAACCTGCGAAACATGCTGGTAGTCCAAGCTTTGAAGGAAATCTTCAACAGTGGAGAGAAAGAAGGTGTTTTCTCAAGAAGGCAGCTTTGGTTGCATTGTGCAGCAGTGAGCATTTGCGGGCAGATGATTACTGAGCGAATTTTCCAGCAGAAGGGTGAAGATGCCTTTTTATGTGGCATCCTTCATGATATCGGACTTATCCTTGAAGATCAGGTGGAACAAAAGTTGTTTTTACAGACTCTTGAGACCTGGCAGGCGGAAAACAGACCTTTAATAGAGTGTGAGAGGGAGATCATCGGCACCGATCATTGTTCACTGGGATATGGATTGGCCAAGGACTGGAAATTTCCTCTGGAAGTGCAAGAAACCATCAAACGACATCACGATTCGAGAAAAGAGGTTGAGCCTTCCAGTCTTCTTGGCGTTATTCAAATTTCAGAATTCATTGTATCCAAATTGAAATATTCGGAGCTGACCGGAATGAATCCAACGCTTTCAAGTTCATTATCCGATCATATCCGCGGCAATGTAAAAGAATACAAGGCCATGACCCAAGATCTGCCGGAAGAGATGGCCAAAGCCGAAGATCTGTATAATTCATGATCTTAACAAAGGATTTTACTATTTTGATGACGGTTACATGGCCGGCAAAGCGAACCGGAAACGGAAGACTGGGGCCGTTAGAATGGTTTGGGGTGGAAAATGGAAGCTGAGAATCAGATATTGAAATCGAATGCAGACAATCAGACGGGAATATTGGATGAGATTTTCAGCGAATTCACCGATCATGATTCTGAAATCAATCAACTTCTTCAATTTCTTAACAAACGTCTGCCCGGCTGCCACCCCCAGTACGTGACAGACCAGGGCAAGGTGCTCAGTTTGGAGCATACCCCGCCTGTTGCAGAGAATATTCAAAACGACCTGATCGCCAAGCTCAATGACGATCAACAAATCGTCACGTTCAAGCTGCCGAAACAGGGGGTGATTTATGCACTTCGCGTAAAGGAGTTCAAAGGGATACTTGTTTGTTTCCTTGCCATAGACAGGATAGATTCCGCTTTACAAGACAGCGGAGATGTTATCATTTCCACATGCGTTGAGCTGTTTTTTTCTCATAAAGCTCTTTCTGACAAAGAAGAATTTTTCTCCATACAGAAAAGGCAACTGCATCGACAACTGCAAGTGCTGGAGAAGCGATACCAGGAAATCTTAGAGGACAACCATAGGGGTTACCAGATAATTCGGGAACAGCAGGAAAATTATTCTCGGATGCTGAAGTCGGAGATAGATCGCCAGACTGCAGAACTGCGCAAAGCGAACAAGGAGCTTGAAGAGAAACGACAGTTTCAACAAAAGATTCTGGATACCGCTGCCACCGCCATCTATACCATTGATCCGGAACTACGGATCACGGAAGTTAATGAGGAGTTTTGTGCCATTACAGGGTACAGGAAAAACGAGATCATCGGAAACCCTATCGACATTTTAAAATGTACGCCAAGCGATGATCTGCAGAAAATGTTTTTCTCAAAAAATGCACAGAAGATCGTAAAAAAACAATATTCCATTCGTACAAAAGACGGCAGAGAACTGAAAATTATAAAAAGCTCCGATATCCTGCTCGATGAATCCGGTCGAGTGATTGGTGCAGTGGAGTCCTTTGCCGATGTAACGGACCTGATAAAGGCCCGGGAGAATGCCGAGGCGGCAAACAGAGCGAAAAGCGTATTTCTGGCTTCCATGAGCCATGAGATCCGAACCCCGATGAATGCTGTTATAGGTTTCACCGATATGCTGCTTGACACCGATTTGAAAGAAGAGCAGATCGATTATGCAGAAACCATTAAACGAAGCGGCGATGCGCTACTGTCTCTCATAAATGATATTCTGGATTTTTCCAAAGTCGAAGCCGGGCAGATGGACCTGGAAATAATCGACTTCGATCCTGAAATCACCGCATTCGACGTCTGTGAATTGATTCGAACCCGGGTTGCAAACAAGCCCATCGAGATCCTATGCCGGATTGGGATCAATGTTCCGGCATGCGTTAAGGGAGATCCAGGTCGGTTTCGCCAGGTTCTGATCAATCTGATGGGCAATGCCGCCAAGTTTACCGAAGCGGGAGAAATAGAACTTGTTCTTGATGTGGGCGCCGAGACAGCGGATCGAGTGAAGCTTCATGTCATGGTGCGAGACACAGGCATCGGCATTCCTGAGGAGAAGCTGGAATCCATTTTTGAAGCATTTCAGCAAGCCGACACCTCTACGACCCGCAAATTCGGAGGAACTGGGCTGGGTCTTTCAATATGCAGGAAAATAGCAGCCCTTATGAACGGTGAGATCTGGGCGGAAAGCCCTGCTCCTGTCCATCATATAAATCAATCCAGTTCAAACACCGGTCCCGGCAGTGTGTTTCATTTCACATGCTGGTTGGAAAAATCAAACGCCAAGCTGAAAGATAAACATACAAAAGTCTCTCTTAGCGATAAGAAGGTGCTTGTCGTGGATGACAACCAGGCAAATCTGGATATCATGAAACATATGCTGGAATCGGTTGGAATGCGGGTAACATGTTTGTTGGATGGAAAAGAAGTGATTGACGCCCTTAAAGAAGCGGCTGATACAAAAGATCCCTTCAGCCTGTGCATTGTCGATATCTTGCTGGGTGAGATGAACGGTGTGGATGTCGCCAAATCTATCCGGAAACAGAATTCGGATATCTCTCAAATCCCATTGCTCGCATTTTCTTCATCCATGGATCAATCTGCAAAAAGCTGCCGGGAGGTTGGATTTGACGGATTCTTACCTAAACCTACTCGCAGGGACAGGCTATATAAGATGATAGAACAACTACTCAGCGAGGGAGCGGCGGATAAAGATCGCAAAACAGAACATTCAGAACAAGAGATCGAAACCCAGCATTCCATCCGGGAGAAGGCTAAACACTCCATCCGCATTCTGCTGGCAGAGGATAACGCCTTGAATCAGAAACTTGCGATGGTAATGCTGAAAAGTGCCGGATACCAGGTGGAGATCGCAAACAACGGGCAGGAGGCCATCGACAAATACAGGGCTTCCCCTGGGGGTTACGACCTGATTTTTATGGATGTTCAGATGCCGGAGATGGATGGGCTGGCCGCTACCAGAGCCATTCGCGAGCAAGAACGAACCATGAAGCAGACGGAAAATTCAAAGCCCCACATTCCAATCATTGCCATGACGGCAAATGCCATGAAAGGGGATAGGGAAAAATGTCTGGAGGCAGGCATGGATGACTACATCGCCAAGCCCATTAAACGGGAGATTGTGTTTGAAATGGTGGATAAATGGGTGCTTCAAAAGCATCCTCCTCACAGCCAAAATGAATGACCCCGCGATGAAAGGTAAAGCACCACTACAGGTGATAAAAACGCCGGTATAGGTAAAGATGACGGCTCAAAATATATTTTCTATTTTAGTAGTTGACGACAACCGGGTAAATGTCAAATTATTGGAGAATGCCCTGGGGAAAGCAGGATATCGTGTATTTACAGCCTCTGAAGCCTCAAAGGCCATATCCATGGCGAGAGAAATTCGACCTGATCTCATATTGCTGGATATCATGATGCCCGGCCAGGATGGTTTTGCGGTTATAAGGGAGCTTAAATCCGATGCCGCAACGGCGATGATTCCCATCATCTTTATTACCAGTAGAAACGAATTGAAATCTAAAATGACAGGCTTTGAGCTGGGTGCGGTGGACTATATTACCAAACCGTTTCACGTGCAGGAGGTTTTAGCCAGAGTCAGACTCCATCTTAAACTATCCATGGCGACCAATACTTTGATTCAGAGCCAGGCCGAAAAGTTGCGGCAGATTCAAAATGCACAGACTTCCATGCTGGTTTCTCCGGAACAGGTCCCGGAAGCCAGCTTCTGTGTGCAATACCTGTCTTTGCTGGAGGCAGGAGGAGATTTTTATGATGTTCTGGCAATTTCAGACAACATATTCGGCTATTTTGTGGGAGACATCTCCGGCCATGACCTTGCAACAAGCTATATGACTTCAGCGGTAAAAGCGTTACTTAAACAAAATTGTATCCCCATCTATGAACCGCTGGAAAGTATGAGGATGATCAATAATGTGTTGGTGGAAATACTGTCAGACGGAAAATACATGACTGCCTGTTATGGTATGCTTAACCGAAAGACAAATTTGATGACCTTTGTAAACGCAGGCCACCCTCCTCCGGTTTATGTACCAAAGGAAGGAAAACCGCATTTCATTGAACTTACCGGTGATGTGCTTGGAATCTTTGCAGATGTTGTTTTCGGGGTTCAAACCATGGCGGTCTTGACTGGAGACCGATTTTTTCTTTACTCAGACGGCCTTGTGGAGCGGGTCGAGGAGAAAAAGACATGGGTAGAAGGCAAACAAAAGTTGTTGGAGGTTTGTGGTTTACTTGAAGATGTCCCGTTTCGGCAATGTGCGGCAGCATTATCCAATCATATGCTTGGAGACAGGACAGCGGCTGTGGATGATGTGGTGGTTCTGGGAATAGAGGTATGAGAAGCAATCCAGGGTCGGAAAATAATCACTAGGAAAAACGACGGTGAATAGGTGGCTTTTAACATTTCACGCAAAAACAATTTTCTGAACATATCATTTCCGGCCGCGTTAAGCTATGTGGATCGGGCTGCGGACGAAACAAAAAAGTTTTTAAGCTCGCTTGGATTGGAGCGCTATGCGTTTAATGTGGTGTTGGGCTTGCGCGAAGCGATGAACAATGCAGTGATGAGTGGTTGTAATCAAAATCAGACAAAAACGATCACTTATCACCTTCAATATGGAAACGATCGCTTGATAATGACAGTTGAAGATGAAGGTGATGGATTCGACTGGCAGCAGTATTTGGGCAAAGAGCCTCCAGCACATGCAGAATCGGGGCGCGGGCTGCCCATCATGGAAGAATATTTTGAAATGATCTGGTTTAACGAAAAGGGAAACAAAGTCGTTTTGGTCAAATTACTGTAAAGCGATTTATCCCTGCGATTAATAAGGAAAGTGGAATAAATAAATTCTACACAGACTGTGTATCAGAACTGTCAGTTTAAATGGTACCGATGAGTATTTGGGGATTTATTTAATTTCACGTCCCTAAACATAAATGGAGGATCATCAGACAATGCCATGAAAAAAATACTGATCGTAGATAACCATCCCATTATGCTGAGCTTAATGGAAAACCTGCTTAAGAGACACGGCCACAAGGTCAAGACGGCAAAAGATGGCTTAAACGCCCTGGATATATTGAAAAATTGGGTTCCGGATGTCATATTTCTCGATCTGGTCATGCCCAATATCGGCGGGGATAAACTTTGCCAGATCATCCGCAAGGTGCCGGAGCTGAAAGATGTCTATATTGCCATTGTTTCAGCGGTAGCGGTGGAAGAAGAAAGAGACGTCACCGAGTTCGGAGCCGACACCTGCATTGCCAAAGGGCCGTTTAACAGAATGTCGGAGCATATTCTAAAGGTCCTGGAAATACCGGATATGAGAACATCAAGCACCTTCCAGGGTAAAATATTCGGCATCGAGCATGTCGATGCAAGAGACATCACCCGGGAGTTGCTTTCGGTCAGAGACCACTTTGAGGTGATTCTTGAAAGGATGTCTGAAGGAATTATAGAGATTACCGCTGCGGGTCGAATCGTATTTGCGAATCCGGCGGCTCTAGAAATTATTGATAAACCAGAAGAAGAGGTTCTGGCAAGGGATTTCATTGAGTTTTTCAGTATGAAGGATCGCAAACGAATCGAAAGCTTACTTACAAGAAAGGAAGCTGCGCCGGAGAAAATACCAGAAGATGACTCTGTAAAACTGGATGGTAAAGACATTACCCTTGATTTTATACCGCTTAAAGACCCTGAAAATAAATGTATCATTATTCTTAACGATGTAACGGAACGGAAACGAATGAAGGCACAGATCATTCAGTCCATGGAACGCGCGGAACAGATGGCTTTCAAGGCCGAGGCCGCCAACAGGGCAAAGAGCGCATTTCTGGCTTCCATGAGCCATGAAATACGTACCCCTCTTAACTCGGTTATCGGGTTTACGGACATGCTGCTTAAAAGCGATTTGAATGAAGATGAGATCGAGTATGCTAAAACCATCAAACAAAGTGGTGAGGTTCTTCTCTCTCTTATCAACGATATTCTGGATTTTTCAAAGATCGAGGCGGGACGTCTGGATCTTGAATCTTATGATTTTGACCTGGAAGGAATAATTTACCACATATTTGAACTCACTCGCCCCCAGTTTATAAACAAGCCCATCGAGCCTCTGTGTCGTATCGCACCTGAAGTTCCGCGGTTTATAATCGGAGATGCCAGCCGGTTTCAGCAGGTGTTGATCAACCTTATGGGCAATGCCGCCAAGTTTACAAATGCAGGAGAAATCGAGCTTGCCGTAACTGTGGAATCTGAAGAAGAGCGGCGGTTAAAGCTTCACGTTACCGTACGCGACACGGGAGACGCCATTCCGCAGGAGAAGTTATCTATGATCTTTGAAGCTTTTCAACAGGCCGACAATTCAACAACCCGAAAGTACGGGGGTACAGGTTTGGGACTTGCCATATGCAGGAAAATAGCCCAGCTCATGAATGGGGAAGTATGGGCTGAAAGTACACCAGGTACGGGCAATATTTTTCATTTTACAGCCGTCATGGAAAAATCAGAAATTCAACCGGCTGAGACCAACTTAAGGGTCTTATCCGGTAAAAAAGTACTGATCGTTGATGATAATAAAACACAGTTAGATATTCTGAGGCAGGTTCTGGAAGCTCAGCACATGGAAGTGGTTGATCTTACCCGTGCCGAAGAGGTGATCCTTGCACTGGAGCATGCTGTGCATGTAAAGGATCCTTTTCACTGCTGTATTATAGACATAGAGATGAACGCATGTGAGGTTTTAAAACAGATACGGGATTCGAAATCGGAACTGTCTGATATTTCTTTTATCGCTTTTGCGTTCCCCACGGAACACTACTCCAAGAAATGTGTTGATGCCGGTTTCGATGACTTTCTGCCAAAACCTATCCGGCGGGACAAACTTTTTGAAACGCTGGAACGGCTGCTGAGGGATGCTGAGGAGAAAGCGGTCAAAAAGGGCCCAAAAACCGACTCTATGAGCACCTCCCATTTGCTGCCCCCGACTGCCGAAGGCTTTGAGAATGACATCAGCATTTTAGTTGCAGAGGATAACTTGATGAGTCAGAAACTGGTCAAACTCATGTTCACCAAAGCGGGCTACCAGGTTGAAGTGGCGAAAAATGGGACAGAAGTGGTGGATAAATACACCACCGAGCCGGATAAGTTCGATATGATATTTATGGATGTTCAAATGCCGAAGGAGGATGGTCTGACTGCTACCAAGAAGATTCGAAGCTGGGAGGCGAAAAACAATCGACACATTCCCATCATTGCCTTTACGGCAAATGCCATGAAAGGGGATCGAGAAACCTGTCTTGACGCCGGCATGGACGATTATCTATCCAAACCGATTCAGATGGATATTGTGCTGGAAGCCATCAAGAAATGGGTGGTTCAGAGGGATACGGCGGTTGATAATTGAAGACTCGAGTTTCGGCCCCTATTTTACCGTAAAATTGTAAATAGATCTTAAGTCGCCATCATTATAAGGCTTTACAACACATTTAAGGATGCGAAACTTGAGTTGAAGATATATTTTTTTGGTAATGCCAACATAACAGATCATAGAGTAAGGAGAAACAGGAATGGATTATAAGACATTGGCTAGAAATTTGGGGTTGGAAGAAAACGAATATTTGGAAATGATAACTCTTTTTGTTGAGGTGAGCAACTCCGACCTGGATAGGTGGGAAGCCGGTTTGCAGCAATCCGATGCTGAAAAAGTCCGGGAATCAGCTCATTCCATTAAAGGGGCTGCAGTAAATTTAGGGCTTCAGGAAATCGGCGATACGGCACTTAAAGTGGAGGTGAATGCGAGAGAAAAAAACCTGACAGGTGCCCCTGAGGCCGCTTCGAAAATCAGGAAGATGCTCGATCAACTGGCCGATGAAATAAAGAGCAAATAAACCCTATGCTCCTTCGACCAAGAAACGACCCAAACCCGATTGCCATAAAGCATGAAAACAGTATCTTAATCATGCGGCAACATTAAGAGATATCGTCAAAATGGTGCCATTTTTTGTCAACGATATGACTATAAATTGTTCCAATCTCCCGCCATGAATGAACCATTGTAAGGTACGCGGAATGGAGTGAAATCAAAAATAATGAAGCTTAAACCTCTCCTTGGTTTCTTATTTATGAATTTTGTATTTTTTATGGCAAAAAATTTTAAGAAGACGTTGTGATCTCCTTATTGGAATGATGCTGGATGCTGGTTTCTGGCTTCCGGCTCGTAAGGGTGAGCCTACGCCTCGGAGAGATACTGGATTTTAAAAGGTAACTATCCTTATTTTATCAAGTATCAAGCATCAAGTATCCGGCATCTTGCCTCTTATGGTGCAAAGGTTACTCTTAAGATCTTTGAATTTTGCTTCCCCGAAAGATCGGAATTTACCCCTTGTTGGGTCGTAGCCTATGGCGAAGCCCAATTGCTTCAACCGGCTTGGCCGGGTTGGGAAAATGGCATGAATTTCGCAGCCATGTTTTTGAATCAAGGCTCTGTAATGTATTTTATATATTGAAGAAACGGACAAAAGAACCCCCGCGCAGAGACTCAAGGTTTTATCTGAGAGTACCGATTAAAATAGAAATTTGTTTACTTAAATTTGATACGTTTTAATACCGAAAATGCAGGAGGAATACATGTCCGATACTGATGTAATCAAGCCAGGGAAAGACGTTGTCGCATCAATGGCCGAGGATTTTAAGAAGTCACTCCTTGATCTGGTAAGAAATGGTATAAAGGAGCTGGTTATCGATCTTTCTGGAGTCGAAATTGTGGATTCGGTTGGACTTGGGGTTATCATTGCCGCCCATAACTCCTTGAGCAAATCAGGAGGCAAGCTTAAGATCGTCAATGTTTCAGAGGATATTTATCGGCTTTTTCAGACCATGCGCCTCGATCAGCATTTTGATGTGCAACCCTCGGGTGGTTGAATTAACGAAAGGAGCACGGCTTTGCATTTGATCAAAATTATACTACTCCGGAGGTTAACATGACCATCCAAACCGATGAGAATCTGCAGTTATTTATTGAAGAGTCTTTGGAACATTTGGCCGACATTGAAACCGATCTTTTAACGATTGAGGAGTCCGGTGCAGACATAGATGAAGAGTTGGTGAATAAAGTATTCAGGGCAGCCCATTCCATCAAGGGGGGCGCTGGTTTCATGGGACTGGCCAACATTAAAGAGCTTTCCCATAAAATGGAAAATGTGCTTGGAATGATCAGAAGCCGTGAGCTGGTTCCGAACCCTGAAATTGTCAACCAGCTCCTGCTTGCATCTGATACCTTAAGAGATCTGCTTAGCAATTCAAGTACAAGCAATGATACCGATATATCCAACCATATTGAAGCGCTTACGGCCATTGCAAGCGGAACACTGCCGGATAGTGAAAAAGAAAGTGTTTCTAAAGAAGTTAATATTTCTATGCCTGGTGAAAATGTTGTTTTCCGTCTATCAGAATACGATATTTTTCGTTGTAAAAAAGAGAACAAATACATTTACTTGATTGAATTCGATCTCATTCATGACGTTCAAAGAAAAAACAGAACTCCGTTAAATCTTATCAGTGAAATAACAAAAGGCGGAACGATTTTAGACAGCAAAATCCTTATCGAGGCAGCCGGTGCACTGGAAGACGATGCCATCTCAAACAGACTTCCATTTGTAGTGTTATTTGCCACCATATTGGAGCCCAACATGGTGAGCGCGTTGGTAGAGGTGGACGAAAAATATATCTATCAGCTAGAAGAGGATATGACCCTAAAGCCCCTGGGAGCACCTGTTTTAGATGATAATTCCGAAACCAAAAAAGAGAATACCGTCGAACTTGATATAGACTCTTTAGATAGTATTGAAATTATGGAAGAAGAGTCGCCTCCGGTTGACATTGAAATCACCCCTGAAGAAGACTCATCTCCACCCGGCTCTCAGAATGGAGCCCGGAGAGAAGTGACGGCAGAAGCTCAAAAGCTATCAACGCCTGAAGTGAAAACCACACAATCGATGCCCAATAAAGAGAGATCCAGGCCAGCGGCCCTATCGAAGCAAGCACCGGTTAAAAAAACAGAAAACCTGGAAAAATCAAACCTCAGAGACATGATGAGAACTGTGGTTAGTCCCGAAAGAAGTCTCAGGGTCAGCGTCAACCTGCTTGATTCTCTTATGAATCTAGCAGGTGAGTTGGTTTTGGGTAGAAATCAACTTCTGCGGGCCATTGCATCGAAAGACCTCCGTAAAATGGAGGTTGCCGGACAGCGGCTTGATTTGATTACCACCGATCTGCAGGAAGCCATTATGTTGACTCGGATGCAACCCATAGGAAGCGTATTCAATAAGTTTCCGAGGGTCGTAAGAGATCTGGCCCGGTCTCTTGGCAAGCAGGTGGAACTCGTTCTTGATGGCAAGGAAGTTGAGCTGGACAAAACAATCATTGAAGCCATAAGCGATCCGCTCACTCATCTTGTCAGGAATTGCGTGGACCACGGGATTGAACCGCCGGAGGAAAGAAAAAGGGTCGGCAAGCCTCCCATTGGCAAAGTGAAATTAAAAGCATACCACGAAGCAGGCCAGGTAAACATTGAAATCAGCGATGATGGAAAAGGAATTGACGGCAACAAGCTTGCGCTGGCGGCAGTTTACAAAGGCCTGTTACCCAAAGACCGTATCCAGACGATGTCCGATAAAGAAAAAATCGATCTGATTTTCCTGCCCGGGTTTTCCACCGCCGAGCAGGTAACAGATGTGTCCGGCCGGGGGGTGGGTATGGATGTGGTAAAAACCAACCTGGATAAGCTTGGAGGTATTATCGACATCGATTCAGAAGTTGGCAAGGGCACTACCATCAGAATAAAATTGCCGTTAACCCTTGCCATTATTCCAAGCCAAATTGTTTCAACCGGTGGAGAACGCTTCGCTATCCCTCAAGTGAATATGGATGAGCTGCTTCGGATACCTGCCTCCCAGGTAAGGGATAGAGTAGAGCGGGTCGGCGATGCTGAAGTCGTCCGTCTGAGAGGAAATTTGCTGCCTCTGCTCAGTCTTGCAGAGGTGCTTGGCATCCAGAATACATATGTTGATACCAAAGACGGAGAGGTCAAGCCGGATAGGCGCAAAAACCTTTCCGACATGAGAGTCGAAAAAAAAGCCATATTTTATGGAAACGGATACGATAAAGATTCGGTAAGGCATGACGTCTCGATAGATTCCATTGAAGACAGGCGATTCCATTGCCAAAGCGCAGTAAATATTGTGGTCGTTACAACCGGCAGCCTGAAGTACGGTCTTGTGGTGGATGCATTGCACGACTCAGAGGAGATCGTGGTGAAGCCACCTGGGCGCCATCTGAATAAATGCAAAGGATATGCAGGCGCTACTATTATGGGAGATGGCCGAGTGGCACTTATACTGGATACTGTGGGCCTTGCCCAAATGGCGGATTTGGCAACGGTGGAAAGAACGGATTATGTGGTTAAAGTTGACAGGCAGGAACACAAAAAAATGCTCGACTCCCAGACATTGCTGATTTTCCGCAATGCAGAGGAGCAACAATTTGCCGTGCCTCTGGGCCTGGTGCAACGCATCGAAAAAATAAAACGCTCTGATATCGAAGAGGTGGGAGGCAAACGCGTGATTCAATATCGTGGTGGATCATTGCCGCTGGCCGCCGTTGAAGAAGTGGCGAATGTTAAACCACTTGCAGATAGCGAAGACCTGATGGTGATTGTTTTCCTCATCGCCGGGCGGGAAGCCGGGCATCTTGCAACGGGGCCAGTCGATGCCATTGATGTGAAAGTGGGATTTGATGACAGCACCTTAAAGCAGCCGGGTATTATGGGTTCGACAATCATTGACGGTCAGACAACTCTACTTATTGATATTTATGATATCATGAAGACCATTTATCCCCAGTGGTTCACAGAAAGGGATGACGTCATTGGAACAGATGGAACAGGTTTGACGATTCTCTATGCGGAAGATTCCAATTTCTTCCGGCAGCAGATAAAGAACTTTTTAACACAAGAGGGCTATAAGATCATTGATGCTGAAAACGGTCTGGAAGCATGGAAACTTTTGGAACAATACGGAGATCGAATTTCGCTTGTTATTACAGATCTCGAGATGCCAGAGCTTGATGGTTACGGATTGACAGAGAAAATCCGAAAAGACGAACGCTTCTCTAATTTACCGATTATTGCCTTAACCACTCTTGCAGGAGAAGAAGATATTGAGAGAGGTAAATCCATAGGGATCACCGAATATCAGGTAAAACTGGATAAGGAACAGTTAATGAACAGTATTTATGAATTGCTGAAGGCTGCATAGGTTATGTGGCTTCAAATGCAGTTTGGCACCGCCATAAGGTTCCAGTCGTAGGATAGGGCATATAGATTGTTGGGCAATTCAAGGTGTGATCGCACCAAGGTTTTGTTAACGAAGGAAAATTGAAATGATGAGCAAATCTGATCACAAAAGAAACAATAAAGCAGTTGAACTGGCCACTTTTTATGCTGGAGAAGCGCTTTGCGGAATGGATATCCTTAACATTCAGGAAATAAACAAGCTTTTGGATATGACACCGGTTCCACATGCCCCCGAATATGTGAAGGGAATATTAAATCTTCGAGGGCAGATCGTAACTATCATCGATCTTCGCAGAAAACTGGGACTACCCCCCGTCGATTCGAACAAAGATGAAAACCGCAACATCATCGTTAATTCGGAAAATGAGTATATAGGACTTTTCGTAGAACGCATCAGCGACGTGGTACGGGCGAATTGGGATGAGGTGCAGCCGCCACCTGTAAATATTGGTGGTGTACAGGGAAAATATTTTGAAGGTGTCTTAAAGACCGACACAGGTTTGATCGGCATTCTTAATGCCAATGAAGTATTGAAACAGGCCGACTGAGAAACCAATCCCTATCCTTAAGAGAGCGGGTTATACAGACTGCAATAAAAAATAGTGGGTGAAAACGATTCTATTAAAAAAATGACCACAAGCAATACCTTAAGAGTTTTAGTGGTAGATGACACCGTCGTTTATCGAAAAATCGTAAGTGATCTTCTTTCTGAGGTGCCGGATGTCGAAGTTGTGGGCAGCGCTCATAACGGTAAGATTGCCTTGGCAAAAATCGCTTCTTTAAAACCTGACCTGCTGACGCTTGATATTGAAATGCCGGAAATGGACGGCCTGGAGACGCTTAAAAGAATGAAAGCCGAAGTTCCGGATGTAGGAGCCATTATGCTCAGCAGTCTTACTCACCAGGGCAGCGAGATGACATTGAAGGCGCTTGAGCTGGGGGCTTTCGACTTCATTCCCAAACCTCAGGACGGGACTATCAAAGAGAACATCGAAGCTGTTAAAACAGTCCTGATCCCGATGCTCAGGGCCTATGCCAGACACAAAGAGATCCGGAGCATTTTGAGGGGTAAAGCCCTGTCAGACGGCGATGTTCAAACAATTACACAATCGGTGAAAGCCGATACATCGTCGAGCGTACGGGCAAAAGAAAAAGCTGATATCGTGGCCATTGGAGTGTCCACTGGCGGTCCGAATGCGCTTGCCAAGATGATGCCGGAACTGCCGGCCGATGTCGGAGTTCCTATTTTGATTGTGCAGCATATGCCGCCTGTATTCACGGAATCTTTGGCAACAAGCCTCAATGCAAAATGTAAGATAGAAGTAAGAGAAGCAAAAAACGGAGAGCCCCTGAAACCAAATGTTGCTCTTATTGCACCTGGGGGGCGGCAGATGAAAGTGGCGACCGGAACGGACGGAAAGACAAGGATTGTCAGGGTGACGGATGACCCCCCGGAAAACAGCTGCAAACCTTCTGTTGATTATCTGTTTCGATCCGTTGCTCACCAGTACCTGGGCCGAGCAACGGGAGTAATAATGACCGGAATGGGATCCGACGGATCGCTGGGGTTGAAACTGATGAAGCGTAACGGGGCCAACATCATCGCTCAGAGCGAAGAGACCTGCGTTGTGTTCGGTATGCCAAAGGGACCCATTGAAGATGGAATTGTGGATACTATTGCACCGTTGAATCGAATTGCTGAAGAAATTTGCCAAACCGTAAGATATGGAATGCGATCTGATGGCTGATGGTACATGAAAAAAATTACCCCCGATGAGCTCAAAGTTTTTTTGGAGTATGTTCATAAGATTTCAGGAATTTCAATCGATGACAAGAAAGCATATCTGCTTGAGTCCAGACTCGCAAGACTGTTGCAGCAAGAAGGATGTAACAGCTTTAAGCAGCTTTACCTAAAAGCGGTATCGCCTGGTGGAAAGGGGGTCGAGCGAAAAATCATTGACGCCATCACCACCAGGGAAACTTTGTTTTTTCGTGACCGATCCCCTTTTGAAATGCTCCAGTATAAAATTTTGCCGGATTTGATAGACAGACGTGTTGCCGGATTGGACGATAGTTCTATTGCTTCGATTAGAATTTGGAGTGCTGCCTGCTCCACCGGCCAGGAAATTTATAGCATTGCTATCGTGCTGAAAGAGCTTTTGGGAGATCTGGAAAAATATAGTATCCGATTGCTGGGAACCGATATTTCAGATGCGGCCATTGCTTATGCCAGCTATGGTCAATACAGTAAGATTGAAGTTGAAAGAGGACTTCAAAAAGCACAGCTTTTAAAATACTTTGATCCAAATGGAAGCGGCTGGAGAATTAAAGATGAAATACGGGCCATAACGATGTTTAAACGAATGAATATTATGGAACCCTTCCGGGGACTGGGAAGATTCGATATCATATTTTGCAGAAATTTACTGATTTATTTTAACTTAGAGGATAGAAAAGAAATACTAGATAAAATTGCTGACGTCCTGGAAAATGATGGATATCTGATTCTGGGGTCAAGCGAGACGTTGATGGGTGTCAGCTCCCGGTTTCGCCCCCATCGATACCTAAGAAGCGTATTTTATCAGTTAACAAATTGAAGATTTTGTTTCTACAAGGATTCTGTAAAGGATCGGAACTATAACCAATAGATGTATATTTTAAAGGCTGCAATTTATAGCTCAATGAACAGAGGAGGAATTTAGAATGTCCCTAGACACATCCGTCAAGGTTTTGGTTGTCGATGATTTTGCAACAATGAGGCGAATTGTAAGGGGTGTACTTAAGCAGTTGGGGTTTACCAAGATTTCTGAGGCAACCGATGGCAGCATGGCTCTTGAAACCCTTAAGAAAGAAGGAGAATTTGGTCTAATCGTCTCAGACTGGAACATGCCGAATATGAACGGGCTTGAATTTTTAAGAGCCGTAAGAAGCGACGAAAAACTCAAGGATATTCCTTTTATCATGGTTACAGCCGAAGGGATGAAAGAAAACGTGGTTGAGGCGGTTAAAGCAGGGGTCAGCAACTATGTTGTAAAACCTTTTACTCCTGAGACCCTGGGAGAGAAACTGCAGGCGGTTTTTAATTAGGCAGTGGAATTTTTACCTCAAACCTAGACCCTTTGCCTCTGGTTGATTCAACCGTTATGATGCCACCGTGTTCTTGAATGATTTTTTTTGCAATGAAAAGGCCCAGCCCCGTTCCCTTTTTTCCCTTTGCGGAAAAGAAAAGGGAAAACATATTTTCCTTGGTTTTTTTGTCCATCCCAATACCGTTGTCCTGTATGGAAAAGACCACGTGTTCTTTTTCGGCCCTTACACTGAAGCGTATTTCATGTGATTCTTTGGCGGTATCCTCAATACAGGCATCCACCGCGTTTTCCAGAATATTGATAAGCGCGGTGCTGAGCATACCCGGATCAACTTCAAATGTTCCAAGGGAAGTATCGAAGTCTTTGACAAACTTAATTCCCTCACTTTCTGCCTTCGGTGCCACCACCTTGGCGACATCATCCGCAAAGTTCAAAATCTCAATAGGCTCTTTTTTAAGCTCCTTGTCTTTGGCGTAAAAAAGAAGATCCAGAACCAGTTTTTTGATTCTGTCCACCGTCTCTTTAACCAGTTCGTATCCCTCCCGTATTCTCTCTTTATCGTCTTTTGCAAATCCTGAGTCAAGAACATATACTCCGCCTTCAAGGCCCGTTATGAGCCCTTTGATGCCATGGGATACCGAGCCCACCATCAACCCCAGAGACGATAAGCTGTCCTTAAGTTCATCAATTTGAGAAGTATCTGTGGACATTACCATCACCTGATTGATATCACCGCTTCCATTCCGTATGGGCACCGTCCAGGCCAGAACATTGATGGGGTTATCGGAAAGATCCATAAGCGTCATCTGGGACTGATAGGATTTGCCGTCTAAAAGCGTTTGTTCCACGATACAGCCCTGACACGGTCTGTCCTGCTGTCTTAATATCTGGTAGCAATATTCTCCGGGATTCTCTCCAAAGGTTTCTCGAAACATCTTGTTGACCGAAACAAGCCGCCAGTCCCTGTCCACCACATAAATATAGCAGGGAAGGTTGTCGAAGAGGCTATCAAATCTTGCGCCACCGAGGGCATCTTTCTCGGCATAAGCTTTTTTCATTTCACTCTCTGCTTTTTCAAGCAGTCTGATTTTCTCAAGCAAATGCGTTTCCAGCGCTTCGGTGTATTCTTTGAGTTTTTCTTTGATGGCGATCTTTTCATCGGCACGGTTCAAAGCCGTCTGCAGGGTGGTCACATTAATGGGTTTTGTGATAAAATCCGTGGCATCATCCCGCAGGCTCTGTATGGCAAGATTCATGTCACCATGGCCTGTGATCATGATGACTTCCGTTTCTGGATCCTCTCGTTTGATGCGTTCCAGCAACTCGATACCGTCCATGCCCGGCATTTTAATGTCTGTTACGACAATCGGCGGTCGTTTCTCTCTGAAAATATGGAGGGCTTTCTCGCCGTTTTCGGCCGTATAGACCGTGTATCCCATATCGACCAGAGGGATCTTCAAAATATC
The DNA here is from genome assembly GCA_019309565.1 of Deltaproteobacteria bacterium. GTDB lineage: Bacteria > Desulfobacterota > Desulfobacteria > Desulfobacterales > SURF-15 > JAFDFZ01. The sequence goes on along the minus strand of JAFDFZ010000060.1, from coordinate 7,078 downwards.
CAGGATATCCGTCTCGTCATCGACGAGCAGAAGTGATTTTTTCGCCATGTTTTCCTGCCTTGGGAAATGTTAAGATAAAGCACGCCCCTCCATCGGGGTTAGGCCGGACCTTGATGTCACCATTACAATCCTTAACGAATCTGTAACTGATAGAAAGTCCCAGTCCCGTGCCTTTCCCAACTTCCTTGGTTGTAAAGAACGGTTCAAATATTTTGTCAACAAGGCCCTCAGGAACCCCTGTACCCGTGTCGCAGACCTCAAGCACTACTCGATCCTTTTCTTCCCTGGTTCTTATGGTTATCTTCCTCTGGGCATTGGCTGGCTCTTTTCCATCCCATTTTTCCTCTATGGCGTCTCTTGCATTTAACACCAGGTTGATAACCACCTGTTCCAGCCTCCCCCAATCGCCCCAAATGATAGGAAGGTCTTGCTGAATATCCCAGAGGACTTCGATATTTCTTAGTTTCAATTGCTGGTTGAAAATGTCAGATGCGCTCCGAAGAACATCATTGAGTTGAATCGGCTCTAAGGTCAGATCCGATTTTCGGGCAAGCTGCCTCATATGCTGGATGATTTTGGTGGCCCTATCCGCATTGGTATCTATTTTTAACATTATGTTATAAATCGTGGCTATGTCAATTTCTTCGTTTTGCTTAAATTTTTTCATACAGAAACTGCTTCCGGTTTTTATCACCGAAAGCGGCTGGTTTAATTCGTGAGCCACACCGGTTGCCATCTCCCCCAGGGTTGCCATCTTGCTGGCCTGTATCAGCTGTTGCTCTGCCTCCAGCCGCTGGGTGATATCGTTAGCTACGACCAGCAGTGCGGTGCGCCCCATATACTCGGACATCGCAATACTCATATTCATTACAATATGTTTATTGTCCTTTCCGATCTGTGCGACCTGATTGATTTCCGATGCGGTTTTAAGTTGCTCTGCATAAGCATCTCGTTCCTGTTCTCTGAAAAAGTTTAAAAACGACATATTCTCGATTTCTTCCCTGCTGTATCCGTAGACAGACTTCACCCTTTGGTTACAGTCAAGAATTTGGAATGTTTCGGGGTCTAGAACGAAAACAGGGTTGGGAATATTATTGAAGATGACGGTGTATTTCTTTTCCGATTCTGCAAGTTTTTCTTCCAGCTGTTTTTTATGTGTAATGTCCAGGCTTATTTCCATTGCAGCTACGATTTCACCGGAATCGTCTCTTATGGGAGAGGTTTTCAGAATCCAGTGTGTTATGGTACCGTCTTTGTTGATTCCCGTCTCTTCGCTGTAATGCGACATGCCATCTTCAAAGGTTTTTTCAACCGGACAGTCCTCACATTTTTGATCTCTTCCCTTATATGCCTGGTAGCAATGATCGCCGGGATTGGGGGCGAATTGTTCGAAAAATTCCCGGTTGTATTTCAAAAGCTTATAGTCTCTGTCTTGAATGGTGATCAGACAGGGTACCAGCTCAAATAAAGACTGATACTCATCGCGCTGTTTGTTAAGGGCGGCCTGCTTCTGGGTAAGTTCCCTTCTCATCCTGTAGATTACAGCAGCAAGCCGCTCGATTTCGTTGTTATTGCTCTTGTACATCTCTTCGGGATCAGTATCGATGGCTTCTGACGGTTTCTGAATATTCTCTATCAGCCGATAGATAGGCTTTTTAACAAATGCCGAAACAAACCGGACGATCAGAGAAAGTGCTATCAGAAAATTAGCGGCAGCCAGGGTAAAGATGATGCCCGTATATGGGCGTGGAAGGGTTTTCGAAATTACCGCATTCTGAAGGTAAATGGTAACCCCCACCCAAATCAATACGGAAAACAACAACACTAAACCAATGGAGAAGATAAGCTTAGATACCAGGCTTTTGCGGTAATCTTTAAGGATGGACATCCCCATAAAAGTGTTTATCCGGAATACCCTTCAGATCTTTTTTCGAAACGAATCGGTTACGGAGAGATTCAAATCAAGCCCGAGTTCCTTTTCTGAAAGCCCTATAGCCAGTCCAAGCAGTTGAGGAAGATAAAGAATGGATATCGCCAGATCCTCCTTGTATTTTCTAGAAATTTTTTTCTGAAATGCCTCCAAGTTCATTTGACACATGGGGCATACCGTTACGATTCCATCCGCCCCTTTTGCCTGCTGCAAAATTGCGGCTACAAGCTCAAGGCCCACATCCGGTTTGGTGGTCATGTGGGAGGCGCCACAGCATTTATTACCCATCGTCCATGGGTGAATGGATGCACCTGCAGCCTGCAGGATCGGTTCCATGGATCGAGGAGCTTCAGGGTCGTCAAAAACCCTGTAGGGTCTAAGACACTGGCATCCGTAATAGGGTGCGATGGACATACCATTTAAGGGTTTCTTCAATCGGTTGCCTAAAATTCCAGGGCCGATATCCCGGCAGATAACATCAAGCAGGTGTCGTACACGAATGGTTCTGTGAAACTCAAGCCCCTCGACGGCAAGTACCTGGTTGATCTTTTCAAAAACCTGGGAATCCTGGCGTGTGACTTCCTCAGCCCGCTTAAGATTCAAGTAACAGGCGCTGCAGGGTACCAGTATATCCAGGGCTTCGTTTTTGGATTCTGCATTCGATTTTTCGGCAATGGCCAGGTTTATGGCCGGCAGGGACAGGGAAAGCAAATGGCTTGTCGGCTCCGCCGCAGTGGCCCCACAGCAGATCCAGTTATGGATTTCCTGTAATTCCGCTCCCACCGCCGCCATAAAGGCCCGGGTAGAAAGGTCGTATTCACGGGCTGTGCCCTCCAAGGAGCAACCGGGATAATAAAAGTATTTCATTACACGGCCTCCAGCTCTTCTACTTTTTTGAATATCTCATTCAGCGCACCACGGCCTTTCGAAGGGATCTCCAGGGATACCTTCCCCTTGCTCATCAGTTTCATTCCAAAAGGTGTAAATTTCAATGGGATAAGAGGATTTCTCATGGCTGCAAAATATAGCGTCATGAATTCCATCTCCCGTACTCTCCCATGGCGACGCACACTTTCCATGAAACTTTTATAGAAAAGCGTGCTTTGTTTGTACCGGGAAAGACCCCGTCTGAGAGCGATCTGCTTTAAAGTCGCCATTGCTTCTGTTAATTCAAGCCCCCGCGGACACCGAAGCGTGCAATAATAACAGGCCGAGCAGAGCGTAAACGTCTTGCTGTGAAATATCTCATCGGTCCTATCCATTAAAACCATCCGCCACAGATGCCTCGGGGTGTGATCCATGGCGAACGCATTGGGACAGGAGCCCGTGCAGGTACCACACTGGATGCAGGGCTGAACCATGTCTTTGACAGAAGCAATAAGCTGATCGCAACAGGGATCGTCCGTTTCGGTTGATGTTTTCCACAATAGAGTCATTTAAAAAATTCCTTTGTTTCAGTTGTTTTAAGTTGTATTTTTTTCACCCTTCTTCCGCTGTTAATCAAACGTCCTTACAAAAGCGGCATCAATCACTTCAAACATTTGCTGTTCGGAGAATCCTTCGAGATATGATGCGCTGTTCGGGCATACGGCCGCACAGGAGCCGCAGCCCTGACATCTGACAGGATTAACCAACACCTTTTCCAGCTCCGGATCGAACATGCGCGCCGCATAGGGGCACGCCTCAATGCACCGTTCGCACAAACTGCAGATTGCATGATGGATCTTTGCAACCACTTTTCCTGAACGTAGCTGTTTCTTTGCAAGAATCCTAAGCGATCGCTGAGCTGCCGCCTCAGCGGTGGCTATCGTCTCTGTGATGGACCGCGGAGAATGGGCCAGTCCGCATGCAAATACGCCCTCGCTCAGTGAGTCAACCGGCCTCCATTTCGATTCTGCTTCCTCAAAAAACCCGTTCGGGTCAATTACAGCGCCAAAACCCTCGACCAGCTCCCTGGGAAGATTCGGCCTGATTCCGGTTGCCAGCACAACAAGATCCGCCTGGATCTCGATTCTTTTCCCTATAATCGGTTCATATATCCTTGTTCGAACGGTCCCTTTTTCAGCCTCAACCTCGGGCTTGTTTTGTTTGTCGTATTGAATGAAAAATACACCAGCCTTGCGAGCCTGAGTGTAAAAGGTTTCTGTAAACCCGTAGCTCATCATATCCCGGTAAAGAATGTATACGTCGATATCAGGATTCTGTTCTTTTAAATAAAGCGCATGCTTTAATGAAGTTCCGCAGCACACCCGGCTGCAGAAGTTTCTCGGCTCTTCTCTGGAATCGACGCATTGGATCATGACAACCGATTTGAGTGTTTTCGGATCGATGGTTTGCTCCCTGATCTTTCCCTCTAGCTCCTTCTGTGTGATGATTCGATCACTTGTGCCGTACCCGTAAGAGGTGGTGGTGGCTTCGGTTCCGCCGGTGGCAAGAACGGTAACACCGTGAACTATGGTTTGGGGACCCGCTTGCTCCTTTTCGATGGTGGTAAAAAAATTTCCGACCTCACCGTATGAACCAACGACACGGCTGTTCGTATGAATGTGGATCAGCGGATGTTTTTCTACACGCTCAACGGTTTCTTTAAGCAGCTCCCTAACAGACTGGCCTTCCAGTGTTTGGTTTAGCCAGGATAGATTTCCCCCCAGATGCTCGGCCTGTTCCACGAGATCCACTGCAAAGCCATGGTCTGCGATGGCCAGTGCCGACGTCATCCCTGCGATCCCACCTCCTACAACGAGTGCGCGTTGATGGACTTTTACGGATTGTACCGGTGCTGGATCTATTCGCTTAAGTTTGGCAATACCCGTCTTCAATGCCGAAATCTGATAATCGACTGCTGCCCCCTCGCTTTGAGCATCTGATCCTGAGCTGCCAACACTACCCGCTGGCCGTATATCCACCACCTCCATGAGAGCCGGATCGAGGTCTATCTGCTCGGTCAGTTCTCGAATCTTGCGAGTAAACAAATAAGGCAGACAGGCCCCGATCAAAAGACGGTTGGACTTTTGTTGTTTTACCAGCTCCACCAGTTGTTGCCACCCCTGCTGGGTGCAGGCCTGCCGGATGGAAACAACCCGTTCCAAGGCTGGCTCTTGCATCAACTGTTGTTCAAACTCTTGATTTTGCCCGACCCCCGGCATTGTATCACCGCATGTGCACAGAACAACTAGTATTCGAGGGTTCTCTCGCAGTAAATTATGATCTGCAGTTGGCAGCGATGGTTGCAGTGCGAGACCGCCGCTGCTTGCATGGATCACACGGGACGCATTCAGCGCCGCCGCAGAGGCCTGAATGACTGATTCACCGATATCTTTCAGTCCCGAAAACGAGCCTCCGATCAGAATTCCACTCTGACGGGTATGAGTCTGAGAAAAAGGTTCTGTCTTCGCAAACCCCCAGGCATTGAGCTCAATGCCCATAAGCTCGGCAAGATGTTTTGTTTCCGAGGCCGGCCGCTGGCCGACGGCAAGAATCACCATGTCGAACATCTCTTCACGGCGTCTGCCGGAAAGATCCGCATAGCGAATGATAAGATCACCGCTTTTGGGTTCCGGGATAACCGAGTGGACCCTACCTCGTTCAAACCTCACGCCATGATCCGTTTCAGCAAGGTCCCGATATTGCTGGAAGGACTTGCCAAAGGTTCTCATGTCCATATAAAACAGCACCGTTTCCACTTCGCCGTTTGTATTTTTCTTGGCCAGAAGAGCTTCTTTTATGGCAAACATGCAACAGATATTCGAGCAGTAGTCTGCATCAAGCTGAATGTCTCTGGATCCGATACATTGAATCCATGCGGCTTTGCGAATAGGTTTGCCATCAGACGGTCGAACCAGACTTCCATGCGAAGGGCCGGTTCCGCTGCATATCCTTTCAAACTCAAGGCTGGTGACCACATTGGGAAAGATGCCATAACCGTAAGTGTTCTTACTGTCTGCAGGGTTAAAGTATGAGGTGCCGCCGCTTAGAATCAAAGCTCCCACTTCCATCTTGCGGGACTTGGCGATCTCGAAATCCTCATATATCCGGAGGATCATGGAAGTGAGCGTTTCATCGTCAAACGGTTTGATAAGATAATCCAGAGCCCCGAGTTTCATGGCCTCAACGGCTGTTTCAACGGTAGCATATGCTGTCATCATGACAACCGAAAGCTTGGGATAGATTTCCATGGCTTTTTGTAGAACTTCGACACCATCCATTCCTGGCATTTTTATATCGAGAAGCATGAGCTGATACGGCTGTTTGCTCAGCTCTTCCAGAGCTGCCGCTCCGGACTCGGCCGTTTGCACGAAATACCCTTCTTCTTCCAGGATCTCCTTAAGAGAGTCCCGAACAATCAATTCGTCGTCCACTACCAGAATACGAAATCTTTTTCGTTCCTGCTGGGATAGTTGAATGGCGCCTGTGGGACACACCGGCTCACATGCACCACATCGGGTGCAGGCGGTCGTATCGATGATATACGAATTTGGAATGGCATGAGGCACCGGCAGATAGATGGCTTTTCGGTTGGTCAACCCTTTGTTAAAATCATCCGGCACTTCTACGGGACATACGGCTTCACATGCCCGGCATCCGATGCACAGATTCAGATCCACATAGGTGGGTCTTTGTCGAAGGGTGACCTCAAAACTCCCTGCCTCTCCGGAAACAGAAAGAAGCTCTGTTGAAAGAAGAATATCAATCTTCTCATGGAAAAGGCCCTTGCGAAGGCAGTACTGAGAGGAGGCATCCCGATCGACAAGGGGCAGCATTTTGCACATACCGCAGTGATCTGTAGGAAACTGATAGTCAAGCAGGCTGAGCACCCCGCCGATGTGAGGCGCCTTATCGATTAAAGCAACGCCATATCCCATCTCGGCCAGATCCAAAGCAGCCCGAATGCCGCCGATTCCTGCCCCAACCACCATGGCCTTGCCAATTTTTTTTGTCACCATACAACCTCCCGGATTGCTCTATCAGCTATGGTTTCATTTTTAGTTGCAAGATTTTTTTTCTTCTATCGCTTTTAACCATAAACAAAATCCTACATCGCCGTCTCCGGATGAAAAACGTTTACTTCCTTTAAATCCTCACCCAGATACTCCCTTTCATTGGGACCCAGAATTCCAAGAGACAGACAGATCAATGTCCACAAATGAA
>JAFDFZ010000189.1 GCA_019309565.1 Deltaproteobacteria bacterium | reverse complement strand
CCGTACGCATAACTCTCCGATGATTCAATATTTCTGTGATGGCTATTGTCCGGTTTTACTGATCCCGAAGGCGTATTTCTTAGTCAAATTAATAAGGTGAAAATTCAGGATAGCCTTAAAACATTCATGACCCATGCAGGCCAGCTGTTAAAGGAACTGGGTTATGAGTAACCCAACGGGGTGATACCCTCTGAAACCATGAGATATCAGTCACGAACTCTGTTTCATGAAGCAGTGTCGGCACAGATCAATGGAGATGTGCAAAGCGCCCTTAGGCTCTATAACAAGCTACTTAAAAAGATACCGGCCCATGTACCAGCTTTAAATAATGTTGGAGGGCTTCATCTTGCATCCGGAAACTTCAGAGCAGCCGTAGAATGCTTTAAGAAAGCCCTTAAATACGATCCGGAAAGCGGTGATGCCTGGAATAATCTTGGAACGCTTCTGTTGAAATTTGGAGATGCGAAAACGGCAAGGGAATGTTTTGAAAAGGCGCTTTCCTCAACTCCTCAAGATCCTGTAGTTCTTACTAACCTGGGTTCTGCGCTGAAGGAGCTAGGATGTTTTAACGAAGCGATAGCCTGCCACAGGCAGTCTCTTGAATCGAACCCTTTAAATGCAAAAGCTTACAACAACCTGGCACTGGTATACAAGGAAACGCAGAGGTTCAAGGAAGCGGTTACCTGCTTAAAAAATGCGCTTAAATTAGACGCGAAAGACAGCGACATTTACTTCAACCTGGGGCAATTGTTGGCCGAACAGGGTCGATTCGAAGAGGCGGTCTCCTTGTCCCAGGAGGCTATAAAAACCTTTCCTGATTCCATTTCCACGATGATCGGAGCAGCGAGGGTTTTGATCGAATCCGGGCACTGGGAAACAGCAAATTCTCTGCTTCCCCGGATTCTGAATCATGAATTTACCGTATCCGAGCTTCCTGCGCTTCGACATCTGCTTTTATTCTTGAATGCGTCCGATCACTTTACCGGGCAGATCGCCCGCCTTCACTTCAAAGCCGGCAAACTCATTGAAGATGCAGTTAAGATCACATCCGGCAAGGAATCCTACTGCTTTACCGGTCGATTCGACGGCCTTAAACGACTGCGGATCGGATATGTGTCTGCGGATTTCAACTGTCACCCTGTAGGCTTGTTTTTCCGGGAAATCTCAAAAAGATACGACCGGAAGAAGTTTGAATTTTTTTGCTACTCCCTGTCTCGCAAGACAGATGAGCTTACAGAGAAGATCATAAAAGACGTAACGGTTTTCCGTAATGTGGCACATTTAAGCAATCTTGAAATCGCCCGGTGTATCTTCGAAGACAGGATTCAAATACTTATCGACCTTGCAGGATATACCAGCAACAATCGCATGGACCTGTTCGCCCTGAGACCGGCTCCTGTTCAGGTAACAGCCATCGGGTATCCCCATGGAACAGGCCTTTCCACCATAGATTACAGGATAACAGACAAAGCGGCGGAAGGACCTGAGGCGGATAAAGAGTACAGAGAGGGGCTTATTCGACTTCCGGTTTTTTTTCTCCCCTTTCCAGCCTTTGTGTGTAAAGAGCGAGGCTTTACCAAATCTGACTTGGGAATCCCTGCTGAAAGCGTAACATTTGTCTCTTTTAACGCCTTACATAAGTTGCGACCGGAGGTGTTGCAGTTGTGGAACCGAATATTGCAACAGAACCCAAACTCCAGTTTGATATTTTCTTTTAAATATTCGAATTTGCCCTATCTTCAGTCTCGAATTAGAGACTATTTTGATATAGACCCAAACCGTCTTCTGTTCATTCCGCAGACCGAAACCCAGGAGCAGCACAGAGCCCGATACCGGCTTGCCGATATCGCGCTTGATCCTTTCCCTTATAATGGCACGACAACATCCTGGGAGGCACTTTGCATGGGAGTGCCCGTCGTCACGCTCATGGGAGACCGGCATGTTCAGCGTACCACATGGAGCCTTCTGGCCCACCTGGGGCTTGAATTTCTTGCCGCAGCTGACACACAAGAATATTTGCACATCGCATCTGAGCTTGCATGCAAACCGGCATGGTTGCGGGAAGTTAGAGACAAAGTTAAAAAAGCAGCTGACAACGCCCTGACCACAGGAAACAGGGAGTACATAAAGCATCTGCAAAAAGCCTTCCTTAATATCTGGCATACCCACTCAAGTATGTCTCTGCTCCATTAACCCTGCTTCACCAACCCTAATCTTTCTTCATAACATTTCCCCCATAAAATTTATCCTAAAGTTTTCTCCCGTGCCATCCGATGATAGGATTAAATCCGCAAAAGGAGGCCAAAAGGAGGTGATGGATACATTTAGGCTTTTCTTTCGGTAAACAGGCAAGGATGCCAAATCAGGGGTGAGAATGTCTGCTGACGGCTTACCCTTAGAAAGAAACAAAATCAATCAAGGAGGATAAACTTATGGGATTAAGAATTCAGACTAACGTTGCGGCTCTAAATGCCCACAGAATGTTAGGTATTTCAGACAAGGGACTAAGCAAGTCTCTTGAAAGACTCTCTTCGGGCTATCGTATCAACAGAGCGGCGGACGACGCAGCCGGTCTTGCGATTGCCGGAAAACTTCGAACAAACATCAAGGCATATGTAAAAGCAGCTGAAAATACCTCACAGGCTACCTCGATGTTACAGGTGGCAGAAGGTGCTCTTGATCAGATCGAAAACATCATGAACCGTCTTAAAGAGCTGGCAACTCAAGCTTCTTCAACCAACACGGACAGCACGGGGCGCAGCCGACTCAACGACGAATTCTCCGCTCTGATAAGCGAAATAGACCGAATCGCTCAGTCAACCAAATACGGCGACACCCAGTTGATCAGCGGAACATTCGGTGCGGAGGTTGCATCAAGCGACGCTACATCAGCCCAGCTTTCTGCCTCACGTGGTATTGCCAGTGCAGGTTCCTTTAATGTCTCCGGTCATATCAACAATGGCTCCGTATATACACTTACCGATACCGCTGGTTTGTCGATCTCATTGACAGACGGAACGATTACCCAGACCGTCACCTTATCTGCCACGGGCGCACAGACCATCGACTTCGGTGCGCTTGGAATCAAAATCACTGTAGATGACCAGTATGATAGTAACAATGAGCTCAATGGAACGTTCACGGAGTCCAATGCAGCTCAGAATGTCCAGGTGGGCACCACCAACAGCAGCTACGACAAAGTTGCTCTTACCATGGGCAACATGCGGACAAACGGTAACTACGACACAGGTTCGAACCTGAGTGCCTGGGATATCACCGCTGCCACCGATGCTCAAAACCTGTTGAACAGCATCGACACTGCCATCACCTATATCACTGAAAAGAGGGGTGATCTGGGTGCTTACCAGAACAGGCTCGGTTATGCAGCAGCCAACCTTTCGACCACCATCGAAAACATTTCCTCTGCCGAGTCCACCATCCGCGATGTGGATATGGCAGCGGAAATGACGGCATTTACCAAGAACCAGATCCTGCTGCAATCCGGTACCGCCATGCTGGCGCAGGCGAACATGTCACCTCAGATCGTACTGCAGTTGCTGGGATAAAGGCTGTAAGCCATTTAATACCATCCCGGTCGCATTAACTCAAAACCCTGTCTCCAGGATAAGGAGGCAGGGTTTTTTTATCGCCCTCTCAAACACCGCTTCTCCCACATATGCCGAAAGGCGCTTTCGATCTGCCTGGTAAACGCGACACCGTCATTGCACGCCATCAATTTCTGCCGAAGAGATGCTCTAATACGGCTTAAAAGCTCAAGATTACGGGACAAAAAAGATGCAAGCTCAATATACCGTTGCAAAGTAGATACTGCGAATTCAGAAAGCCCAACCCTGGTCATGATGCTGGCTCCCACCCGCCCGGCATGTGTCTTACCTTTCAAGGTAATGACCGGCACCCCCATAAACAACGCTTCATAGGTGGATGTGGTGCCATTGTACGGGAAGGGATCAAGAGCGATGTCCACCTGCTGGTACCACCTTAAGTGATCCGATACACTGCTAGTCTCTCCAACGATCCGAATCCTGTTGTTTAAAACTCTTTTTTTCACAAAAAAAGACTCAACCGATGCAGCCACCCCGGTATCCTTGAACTGACGGGCCTTTAACATTAGAACAGCAGACGGCAAGGCCAAAAGCAACTTTGCCCATAGCTCAAGAACCTGTGTGTTTAGCTTGGGGATGCTGCTGAAACATCCGAAGGTAATATGCCCGTTACATAAGGCCGGCAGCAAATTTACCGAAGGTGCGTTATCCGGAGGCCGGTAGCAAAGAAATCCATCGGGCAGGCGGAAAAGCGCTTCGGTGGCCGGGGTTGGTTCGCCAACAGGATCTGCCACCGCATCGGTAAGACGGTAATCTATTTCAGAAAGACCCGTTGTATTCGGATATCCCAGATAGGTTACCTGCACAGCAGCTGGTTTCATGGCGAATACTTTGAGCCTGTTGCCGTCTGTATGGCCCGAGCAGTCAACCAGGATATGGATTCCATCTTCTCGGATCTGGCGGGCGGCCGCCTCGTCAGTTAAATGGTGAATTTCTCTCCAGGTCACAGGCAATTTCCTGAACCAGTCGGTGGTGGTGTCACTCCTGGTCCCGGAATCATAACAGTAAATGGTGAACCGGTTCCTATCATGATGATACAGTAAAGGTTTCAAAAAAAAAGCAACCGAGTGGGACCTGAAATCCGCGGATACATAGCCGATAGACAAGCGCTTCGGGAAGGAATCTCCAAGCTCCTTTGGACTCATTCGTTTAAGATGCCCGCAGTGGATCGCGGCCCAGCGCTGGTGCTCCTTAAAAATCTCCCCTGCATTGCATTCGGGCCGGTAATGCATGCAAAGCAATAGATTTGAATGTACAACGGAATTGGGCTTACCGCAGGAAAGGGCCCGGCGGTAAGCATCAAGGGCTTCTTCTATCCGCCCCTGATCTCTTAGTATCGAGCCGAGATTGTTCCAGGCATTGACATTTTGAGGGTGGCTTGAAAGAACCTCTCTTGCATGTTTTTCTGCAGAATAAAGACAGAAGGTGTCTCTAAGTGCGGCAGCAAGATTGTTTCGCGCTTCGATGTGATACGGATCAAGCGCAAGAGCTTTTTCATATGCAGCAACAGCCCTTGACATCTCCCCCATCTGCTGCAGAACCACGCCATAATTATAATGATACTTTGCTTCATCCGCGGAGCTGTTTGCAGCCCTTTCAAACCATCTTCCGGCCTGTCTTATCTCCCCGCGCTTCATTGCGATCAGCCCAAGTACATGAAAAGCTTCTGCAGAATCGGGGATCCTTTCTATGACCGATTCAATCAGATCTTCAGCAGCATCGAGATCGTTGTTTTCCAAACAACTGATTGCCCGGCCGAACAGTTTCTGCAGTTCATCTCCCGTCATGATCCACCTTATATCATGTATTAAGCTAATAGGCTCTTGCACATCTGTCTGAATATAACAATCACTGCCGCAATTATTGCACAGGAGTAAAAATAGCTCAAGTTGAAGCAAAAATTTTCCGATATTAGCAATATATAAATAGGCGTTCAGGGGCATCATATTGATAATTTGTTGTCGTTATTAAATAACATGCTGTGTTCGTAGAGAAAAATAGTGGGGTAAAGTTTGAAGTGAGCCCCGTTGTTGCAGAATAAATCAAAAGGCGCAGTTGTTATGTACCGATAAATTGTGCATACAGGTCTTTTTACTATGTAATTTGGGCAACTACGGGGTGAACTTAAGTGAACTAAACCCCGTTGTGTTAAAACAACCCAAAAGGCACAGTTGTCTGTTACCGATTAATCATCCGTACAGGCCATTTTACTATGTGACTTATGAAACTACGGGGTA
>JAFDFZ010000188.1 GCA_019309565.1 Deltaproteobacteria bacterium | reverse complement strand
GAATTTGGTCTATTTTTAAAATGAAAGAGCGAAGCGATACCTTAACTTTAGGCACTTTAGGCACTTTAGATCACTTACAACTGGGTTCTTATTTCAACTGCCCCCAAAGGGGCCGCTTTTTCCGAGCGAAGTCTCGGGAAAAGCGTAGACACCTAATCAGTGCCCATCCACGAATCGTAGGAAGCACTATTGGGTGTCCAATTCATAAATGAGGATTTTTTCGTTGAGCAAGGCCGCACAGGGGTTTGCGGCGAGGCGTACAAATCGTACGTCGCAGCCGGAAACCCGCGGAGAACGCAGCCCAACGGGAAAAAGACCATTTGTGGATGGACACTAATTATTTTCATACGGAGGATATGGGGAAAATGAAAATGGGCTCAGAGCAAGGGATCGAACGCATTCAACCCAAGGGCGAGGTATATAAGTGTCCTGTTTGCAACTACACCGATGGATTTCATGTATCCTTTAACATGGAAGCCGGCAGCAACCTTGCGGAGATCGTTTTAATCTGCCCTTCATGCCACCGAAGGTTCAATATTGGATGGAAGGTTCAACTGGAACAGGAATGAAACACAAAGACCAACAGACCGTTCGACAACAGATCATTTCTCATTTATGTGAATCGGAAATGAGTGCCCGGGATCTGTCTTCTGTGGTAAGAATTTCCGAAAAAGAAGTGCTGCTCCATTTATCTCATATTTCCCGAACAGTGGCTTCTCAAGGCAAAAAGCTCGTGATCCGACCGTTTCAGTGCCTGTCCTGCGGATATACCTTTACGGATCGAAAGCGATTCAGCCGGCCGGGGCGCTGCCCGGAATGTAAAAGCACTCACCTTGAACCCCCAGTTTTCCGAATCTTATCTTGATCCTTATGCGCTTAGAGATTACTTTTGTGCATTTTGTGGCAAAGCTTTTCCCATTGCCGCAAAGACCCAAAGGATTAAAACGAGTCAGGCAAGCTTAAACCGAATCCGCAGCATATCCTTATCAAAGCTGGTGGAAACCACCTTGAATCGGCCAATCTGTTTGGTGTGAGCCACGTGGGGGCCGATACAGGGACAGGCATCGTAATCTCCGACCATGACGATTCGGATTGTATCTCCAGCGTTTTCCGGCACTTTTTCCAGGTTGTATTTCTTTTCTGCTTCGCTCCTGCCCAGATAGTGTTCCGAAACCGGCAAATCCGCAGCAATAACGTCATTTACACGATGTTCTATTTCACGGATTTCCGCTTCCGTAAGCTGGCGGTCAAACCGGTAGTCGCATTTTGATTTTTTCTTTTCCACGTGCGCATTGACACACCTGCCGCAACCAAACATCCTGTCCATTGTCTGGTTTAAAATATGCTCAGCTGAGTGCATTCGAGGATCGACAGTCTTTTTCATGTTTGATGCTTTCCGTAATTAACAACGCTTAATTTGCGTACCATAAAAAGGGTTACTGAACAAGCGCATCGGCCACCATCGATGATAAAAACTCAACCTCAACGTTCATCTTGTAATGATCATTAAGATTTCTCAACTGTGTGTGGCAGTTTTCACATGCGGTGGCCAGTATCTTTGCTCCTGATTCTCTTATCTGCTCCACTTTTACGGAAGCCGATTTCATTCTGAAATCAAGAGTCTCTTCTCCCAGCGCCACCAATCCTCCACCCCCGCCACAGCACCAGTTATAGCGTGGATCCGGTGACATTTCACGGAAATTATCGGTCAACTGCTGCAGCACATAGCGGGGTTCGTCTATTACCCCTCCGTTTCTGGCAATCTGGCAGGGGTCATGATAGGTTATAGGGTCCCTGAACCTTGATCTGTCCAGCTTTATACGTCCTTCTCTAAGATATCGAGCGTGTACTTCCGTTATGGAAGATACCTTGAAGGGCTGTTTTCCGGATAACTGCTTCATAACCCGATAGGCCGTTCCGCATTCACAGATACAAACCTCTTTTACCTTAAGTCGCTTGGCTTCCTCGATAATACGATCCAATATCAACTTTGTTTTGGTGGGATCCCCCACAAACGCTCCGAAATTTACAGCCTCAAAAAAACTCAACGTCCAGCTCTCCCCGGCAGCGTTAAAAACAGCAGCAGCGGGTATTATGGAATGAGCACCGGCCAGCGCCACATAAAGAAGGTCCGCGCCCACCACATCCACCGGAATGGGGGTTTCCCCGGCTTCCATCCTCCACTTCTTGACCACTTCGGCTTCCAGTCTCTTCAAACCGTTCAGAAAGGATTCCTTGAACAGTTCCAGGGATTTTCCCTTTTCAATGGAGGTATCCGCAAGCATGGTCAGGATCTCAGGTTCGGCATTGGCCCCGATCAGCAGCAGCTTGGCAATGGACATGATCATCTGAGTATCGATTCCATGAGGGCAATATACCATGCATCGCCTGCACCCCGTGCACGAGTATGCGGCTTCGTAAAGCTCTTCCAGGGCCACATCGGTAAGCGCTTTTGACTCCCCGAGCCATGGAATGAGCCGGCCCTGTATCTTAAAGTATTTTTTGTAAATTCTTCTTACGGTTTCAGCTCGATAAGTGGCTATATACTTCAACTGTGGCATGGATTCATGAACATGACATGCATGAGTGCAAACACCGCATCGGGAACAGGTTTCCAGGTAAAATTTCATTGCCCGATTCAGTTTACTTTTAAACAGCTTAAGAAGATCCTCTCTGGTTTTATGATCCATCCTCTATCCTCGTCTAAGTTTGTTCATCGCATAAGAAAAAAAGGAATGCATAAATTTGCTGAAGGGAAAAATCATCAAAAAAAGATTTGCAAAGAAAACATGCAAAGCCATCATGAAGGAATGACCCGAATCGGTCATGGCCCCGGGAAGTTCTGGTCTTAAATACAGCAGGCTTTGAAGATACTCTTGATAGGCCTCGGCCGACAGTTCTTCATATCCATACCATGTTCTGGCCCAATCCATCTCACTGCCAAAAACCACGGTAAGAAATAACAGAATCAATAGATAATAGTCTTCGGCTACCGATAATTCTCTGTATGGGGATACGAAGCGTTTTAAAAGAAAAAAAAGAAGGGCAATCGAAAGCAACAGCCCGACATATCCGCCTCCTAAAAACACATCATGCTCAATGATCTGAAAAACAGAAAAAGATTCGATCAGCTCCATATGCCCGATAATGAGAAGAAAAAAGCAGACATGAAAAATCATCAAGAAGATCCAGTGTAGCGGATTTTCCTTAAGCACCGTGGGAAAAAGAAAAGTATCCCTCACTGCCCATAACCATCTGGGTCGCGTTTCGGGGAATATTTGAAGCGTGGTCGGGTGTTTGGGCTCTCGGTACATTTTGAAAAGCCGCACTGCAGTGCCGCAAATGAAAACTCCTACGGCCACATACACCATGGGGACAAGGATGATATAGACAACCGTATCCAATAGGAACCTCCTTGATCTTTCAAAAGGTAAAGCCTCTAGACATAAGGCCTTACCTTGATTTTACTGACTTTTTAATGATCTGACCGGGGTATTAGAAAAAGCTAAGAAAAACCTCTTATGTGACCCTTTTTATGAAGAACTTGATGACTTCTCCGTCCTGTTCGGTCTTCAGGATATCATTTCCGGTGGTTCTCGCCCAGGCGGGAAAATCGGTCAATGATCCCGGATCCGTAGTCTGTGCTTCGATTACCTGTCCTACTTCAACTTCCTTTATACCCTTGCTCACCTTGACAACCGGCATAGGGCAGGCAAGACCCTTTAAATCCAGAACTTTTTCAACTCTAATCTCCTCGCTCATAATATTCCTCCTCTAATTCGGCCATACCGGGTGTTTTCCATCCGGCAGAACCGGTTTTTTTTATTCAATCGGAATGAAATCTCTACTCTGCCTAAATAAAAAGCTGTACCTTGCTTCTTTGTGCCTCTTCCACGAATTTGGCCACACCACCATATTCCAGGTAGGAATAATCAATCATTTCCTCTCTCTTAAAGCCCATTAGGTCCATGGACATCTCACAGATAATAATCTTCACTCCAAGCTCTTCGGCAAGCTCAAGCATCTGCTCGATGGATGCGATATTTTTCTTTTTCATAAGCGACTTCATCATTGCCGTACCCATGCCGGCCATGTTCATCTTTGATAGTTTAACCGCGGCGGTTCCCTTCGGTAACATGGTTCCAAACATTTTACCCATCAAGTCTTTTCCTCTCACTTTCTTTGCCTGGTCCCTGAGAACCGGCGTTCCCCAGAAAGTAAAAAACATGACCACATCCATTCCCATGGCGGCGGCTCCGGTTGCAATCACAAACGATGCCAGCACCCTGTCCATATCTCCGCTGAAAACTATCATAGATAGTTTGTTCTCGGCGGTTGCCTTTGACAGTGCGTTTAGCTGATCCTTTATTTCAGCAAGCTGCTGCTCAATCGATTCCAGGCTGATTGCAGGTGCTTCCATTATGGTCCCTCCTTTTATGGTTTTTATACCATGCTCTCTTTTACAGCCTCCATGGCTGATCTCAGCACTTCAAGATATGATAAGGTTTGCCTCCTTTCCTCCGGATTCATCTGCATAAGAATTTTCCGGTGAATCGAGATTTTAAAGTCACTAATTTCACGAAACTTCCTCATACCATCCCCGGTTAAACGAATGAGCTTGATGCGTGAATCCCGTGGATCGTCTATCCGATCAACCAATCCTTTTTCCATTAACCCCTGAACGATTTTCGTTACTCGACTCTTGGCAACATCAAGACGATGAGCGATTCCTTTAATTGTTAAATACCGTTCACCATTAAACAACATCACGCACTTAAGTTCGGCGGCCGGGAGATGAAACAACTTTGATTCATATAACTCTTTGTATTCACAACATTTTTGTATTTCAACTATTAGATCTTTTAATCGCAAAGTTTGATATTCCAATAATTTTTGATTGGGTTCTGTAGTTTTTTTATTCATAGTGTTAACTATTTTAATTAAACAATTTGGAATGTCAATAGATTTTTTAATTCTTATATCAATTTAGCTAGTGCCCATCCACAAATCGTAGGAAGCACTATTGGGTGTCCAATTCATAAATGAGGATTTTTTTCGTTGAGCAAGGCCGCACAAGGGCTTGCGGCGAGGCGTACAAATCGTACGTCGCAGCCGGAAACCCGCGGAGAACGCAGCCCAACGGGAAAAAGACCATTTATGGATGGACAATAGCTAAGAAAGGAGATCCTTGGCCTTTTGCACCATCGAATTGTCACAGACGTATTTTCTGGATTTCACAAAAATTCCATGATATTCTTTTGTAGGTTTATAAGCTTTTTCCGAGTGAAGTATCGGAAAAAGTGGCCTCTTCGGGACAGTTGATATAAAAAGTAGGTTGTAGGTAATCTAAAGTTACTAAAGTTTATGATAAGGATACAGCCACATGAACGTTCTTTTCGTCTGTACTGCCAATATCAGCCGCAGTTATTTGGCAGAAAAAATAATGAAACACACGGCTGAACGATTTGGGCTTAAGAATATCGAAGTGTCATCTGCCGGTGTCAATGCTTTGCCCGGCAGTGCTCCCGATCCAATGATGGTGGAGTATCTTAAGTTGATGAATATCCCCTTTGATAATCACGAATCCAGACAACTGGATACAGAATCGGTTGAGTGGGCGGATGTCATACTGGTAATGGAACAGCGACACAAAAACTGGATACAGACACTGTGGCCGTGGCCTTACGGCTCATCACTTGAAGAATATCAGGTGGCTCAGTCGCAAATCACCATGGCAGTGGAAGCATTGGCGCGGTTAATATACGAGGAAATGAGACATGCAGGCAATGGTGCTTAGAGAGTTTTGCAATTTAACGGAGAATAAAACTCCTCTTGTGCCTGTAACTTTGCCGGAGCCGGTTCCGGGCAACAGGGAAATTCTGGTCAAAGTCACCGCCTGTGGCGTGTGCCACACGGAGCTGGATGAAATCGAGGGTCGAACGCCTCCCCCGGCATTGCCGGTTATCCCTGGCCACCAGATTGTAGGCAGGGTCGTACAAACC
>JAFDFZ010000187.1 GCA_019309565.1 Deltaproteobacteria bacterium | reverse complement strand
GGCAATCGGGGCATGAACCCGTATGTGCGGGCAACCGGATACAATGCAGAGACATTTCAGACCTATATCCGGTGGTCCAATGAAAACAGCATCGTAATCCTCTTGGACCTTATGATCTGTCTCAGTCTCTTGCAATGCCGGGAAGGATTGATGATCCGGCGGTCATTGAAAAAATGGAAAGGGTTGTCTTAAAGGCCGCCCAGAAAGGGATCGTCGTTGGCACCTTTGCCGACACCCCGGATAGAGCACAGAAGTGGATCGATCTTGGAGTAAAGTACATAGCACTTGGCTGCGATACGAAATTCCTTCTGGATGGCGCAAGGGCCGTCATTTCCGCTTTAAAATAAGGCGACTCATGCAGCGGGACATTAAATTTTCCTGAAAGTGAAAGTTCTAACCTTGAGGCCACCCAGGAGAGCCTTCACCAGACACTGGTGAGTCTGCTTGCCGAGGTGGCCTTAAATTATGTCGAGGTGCGTATCTTTCAAGCCCGGCTGACAGTAATCAAGGCAAATATCAAGACCCAGCAGGATAGCTATGAGCTGAATCAATCGCGGTATCAGGCAGGACTAATCGACAATCTGGCCGAACAGGAATCCTTGCGGATACTGGAAAGTTCCAGGTCCCAGATTCCGGGCTTGCAGACAGGGCTGGAAGCGGCCAAGAATCGTCTGGCCGTGCTTCTGGGGGAGCCACCCGGCAAGCTCTCCCGGGAACTGGCCGAAAAACGCTGATTGCCGGTGCTTCCGCCGACCGTGACTGTCGGGATTCCGGCCGAGACCCTGCGCCAGTGTCCCGATATCCGTCGGGCCGAACGGAACCTGGCCGCCCAGACCGCCCGAATCGGTGTCGCTACAGCAGAGCTTTATCCCAAGTTTCATCTGATCGGCAGTATCGGTCTTGAATCAGTTACCTTAAGCGATTTTAGCAAATGGGCCAGCCGGACCCGGAGTATCGGGGGACCCGGTATTTCCTGGAATATTTTTCGCGGAGGCGCCATTCGACAAAACATCGAGGTGCAGACTGCCCTCCAGGAACAGGCTTTAATCCAATACGAATCGACCGTACTCAGGGCCCTGGAGGAAGTGGAAAATGCACTGGTGGCCTATGCCAAGGAACAGCGCCGACGGGAATCCCTCACCAAGGCGACGGTCGCTGCCCAGCGGGCTGCTGTGCTAGCCCAGGACGTGTACCAGGCCGGTCTGGTGGATTTCAATAACGTGCTGGATGCCCAGCGTTCGCTCCTCATCATAGAGGACCAGCTGGCTCAGAGTAAAGGGGCCGTAATCTCCGATCTTGTACGGCTTTACAAGGCCCTAAGCGGCGGATGGGTGTCCTGGAAACCTGATGGCACATAATTTTTTTGCGTCTATAAGGAGAAAAACAGATGAAGATCACCATTATTTTTCCGGCCCGAAGCTTGGAAACCGCCCGGCCTTCCTTTACGGTCATGCCCCTGGCACTGACCCTGCTGGCCGCATTGACACCGGATGAGCATGAGGTTTCCCTGGTGGACATGTTTATGGGCGACCAGGTCGACTATGAATCCGATGTGGACCTGGTGGCCATCACGGTTCGTACCCCGTTGGCAGTGGTGGCTTACGAGATCGCTGATAATTTTTTAAAAAGAGGCAAAAAGGTTGTCTTGGGCGGACCGCACATGTTTGCTTTTCCAGCAGAGGCAAAACAACACGCCAGCGCTGTGGCCGTCGGGGAGGCGGAAAATCTCTGGCGGGTGATTCTCGAAGATGCGGTCAGAGATGAACTCAAGGACTTTTATGTGTGCGGTCCCTACGAGGAGCAAACCCTGCCCGGCCGTGTGCATCACGAAAAGCAACGGCCCGATTTAAAAAACCTTCCCATGATGAGGCGCGATCTCCTGCCGCGCAAACGCTATTTCATGGATTCCATCTTTACTACCCGCGGATGCCCCAACCACTGCCGATTTTGCCCGGTGACCGATATTTTCGGGCCCAAAATTCGTCACCGTCCCATTGATGACGTGGTCGCCGAAGTGGATACCCTGGGCAAACGCTACTTCAATGTGGATGACAGTGTGTTCGGCCATCCGCAAATGGTGGATCGGCCCCAGGAAAATCGGTACTACCTTGATCTTTACCGGGAACTGGCCCGGCTGCGTCCCAAGCGCCTGTGGAGCGGTGCGGGCGGATTGTCGGCCATAAATTACAAAGACGGCCGCAAGATCCTGGAGCTGGCGGCCGAAAGCGGCCTTTACAGTATTGCCGCCGGCCTGGAGTCCATTTCGGCTGAAGGCCAGAAACAGTCCGGCGCCTGGCGCAAACTGCATTATAAGTCGCCGGACAGCTTTGACCTTCAGCAAACAAAAGACAATATCCGTGCCATACAAAGCCTGGGCATCGAGGTGATGGGATTTTTCATCATCGGATGGGATGAAGACACTCCCGAAACCTACCGCCGAACCCTTGAGTTTTGTGATGAATGCAATATTGTGCCTTTTATTTTTACCCTGATTCCCATGCCCGGCAGCCAAATTTACCGTGAATATGTGCAGCAGGGGCGAATTTTTCCCGACAGCACCTGGGACCAGTTCGGGGGCGGTTATATTGTTTATCAGCATCCCACCATGACGGCACAGGAAATGTTTGATCTCAACGCCGAGGTGATGCTAAAAGGGTACAGCCTGGGCCGCATTTTTAAAAGAACGTTTCAGGCAATGAGATACCGATTTTCCCCGGATGTAGCGGCCGGTTCTTTTTTCACCCAGCTGGGGCTCAGAAAAGTCTACCGGCAACTGTACGGGCAGGTTCCAAGGCCCCCTCAACAATAAAGCGGAGTAAAAAATGAACAAGACAGTTTACAAAAACCTATTTAAGCCATTAAAGCTAAACGAGCTGAGGTTGAAGAACCGCATCACCATGGCGCCCCTTTTTCTGGGCTATGCTCTGGAGGGGGGCAAGGTGTCTGCCTTAATGCTCTATCATTACAAACTCATGGCCCAAGGCGGGGCAGCCCTTATCGTGGTTGAAAATGCCAGCATCACTCCTGCCGGAAGCGGCTCTACCCGCACCCTGCGCTGTGACCACAACCGCTACCTGCCCGATCTCGAAAAACTTGCTGCTACCATCAAGGATCAAAAGGCGCGCGCCGCTCTCCAGATCAACCACGCCGGGCGTTTTGCGCATGTGGTCGAGCCGGTGGCACCTTCGGCCGTGGACACCTTCGGACGGACGCCACGGGAGCTGACCCGCAGAGAAATTGTGAGCATTCAGAAACAATTTGCCAATGCCGCCCTGCGGGCGAAAAAGGCCGGCTTCGATCTGGTGGAGCTGCATGGGGGCACGGGTTATTTGCTGGCCCAGTTTGTATCACCGCGCACCAACCAGCGCATCGATGATTACGGGGGCTCGCTGGAAAACCGCCTGCGTTTTCCCCTGGAAATTCTCAAGCGGGTCAAGGACACGGTGGGGGACTTTCCAGTCGGGTACCGGTTTTTGGCCGACGAATGGCTGCCCGACGGCTTGGGGCCACAGGAGTCCGTTGTCCTGGCCCGGGAACTGGAAGAAAACGGAATCACCTACATTTCGGCCATGGGGGGTACCTATGAATCTTTTTTCCTGCCGGAGGTGATTAAAAAATCCAGCAAACCCGGCTACATGGTTTCACTGGCGGCGGCGGTCAAAAAGCATGTGTCGGTTCCGGTCATTGCGGCGGGAAGAATTTCCACCCCAGCCCGGGCCGAATCTATCCTGAAAGCAAAGAAAGCCGATCTCATTGGGCTGGCACGGGTGCTGTGGGTGGACCCGCAATGGCCCCAAAAGGCTCGACGCGGACAGGAGCGTGCAATTACAAAATGCAGTCCCAAGTGCGATGCCTGCCTCCAGCTGGTCATGAAGGGAAAACCCGCCTATTGCCCTCGCTGGAGCAAGGAAAAACGCCAGGCTTACCGTTCACTGTTCCGATAAATTAGCCCATAAAACATATGAGCACAAAAAGGGAAAATACTTAAAGGCGCTCAACTTTATTGGCAAAATTATTCTTTAATCCGCCGCAATTCGATTGTTACAGCGTTGGCCTTGTCTGTACACTCCAGCTCCACAACGTCCGGATCACCCCACTCGGCTACCCAATTCTTTTTTCTTCCGACATGATCGCCTCCCTGGTTAAAGGTTGGACACATTTCTCCCCTCTGCCGAGGTTTAGGAACCTCAACTTGATTTTTTGAACGATTTTTCTAAATTTGCAACTAAATTTACATTGCAAACCAATACGCAACAGCGCATTATAATCGTAAATTCAGCTTAGAGTTGATTAAAGGACCGGGTCTTATACCTAGTTACGGGATCTGATTATATTTCTGGGGCTGTTTGTTGTCGGATTGAGATGAAAGCATCTTCGGACAATGATTGGAGGAGGTATGCATAATGAAAAGTAAAATCGCGGAAGCACTCAAGCTCAAGTATCAGCCCGTAGCCCTCAAGTGGGCTAACGAAAAACCTATCAAGGCTCAGCAATTCAAAGAGGGCAAGTGGGGCTGTGTCATGTGGCTGCTGGCCGCGACGGCCAAGGGTAAAACCGCTGTCTTTGACAGGGATACTTACGGCTGCTGGGGTGGCGGAGTTGGTCTTGGTTTTGGCAACCAGTATCTCAAGTTTCCAGGTGGTCTGGACTGCTTCTACTATTTTCTCTCAACAGGCAATGCACAGTGGGAACGGGGAAAGGAGACGGCCAGGCAACTGGAAAAATTTGTTACCAGGGATTTTATGGAAGATTTTCTCAATGGAGAAGGGTACCTCCAGTCGCCGGAACTGGTAGAAAAGTTTGTCAATGCAATGCCCATCATGGATGTCCCTGCAAAATATGTCATTTTTCAACCCCTGTCCAAGGTAAAGCCGGCCGACGGGGATACTGAAATTATCGTGTTTTTGGCCTCTCCGGATCAACTTGCAGCCCTGGTGATTCTTGCCAATTACAGTCGTCAGACCAATGACAATGTCATCATTCCTTATGCCGCCGGCTGTCAGACCATTGGCATTTTTCCTTATAAGGAAGCCAGGTCGGAAAATCCACGAGCGGTCGTCGGTCTTACGGACATATCTGCAAGAAAATATATCAGCCGGCAACTTGACAGGGATCTGCTCTCCTTCGCTGTTCCCTGGAAGATGTTCCAGGAAATGGAAGAAAATGTTGCAGGAAGTTTTCTGGAAAGAAGAACCTGGAAAGCTTTGATGGCTGAAAAAAAGTCATTACCACCGGCGTAGCCGGTGGCTTGATTAGCCCTAAAAGGGCATTGTTAAATGCTTCCCTTAAGGGAATAATTATCATTTTGTTTTTATTCAAACATTGAGGCTGTTTCCTATTTTTAAAATATTTGTTCAAATTGTCATAAAATTGCATACTGATACTGGCTCCCCTAAAAGGAGTCTGTTAAGTCCGTATCATATTTATCCTCGATAGATTCATTTAGTTCCTGATTCTTTATGTAATTTCGTATCTTGGCTTCATCCAAGCCAACAGTACTGACATAATAACCTCGGGCCCAAAAACTGTGCCCCTTGAAATTGCGCTTTAAGCGACTGTATTTCTCGAAAATGATCATGGCACTTTTACCTTTTAAATATCCCACTATGCTGGCTACTGAATATTTTGGGGGAATTGCTACACACATATGGATGTGGTCGATACATAATGTACCCTCAACCACCTCCACACCTTTGAACTTGCATAACCGCCGCAATATGACCCCCAATTCGTTACGCAATTTGCCATATATGATTTTACGTCAGACATCTCACCTATCACATCCAAAAACCTTAGCCGATCTAGATCATCATAAAAAATGTCTTTTTGTTCATTGCCACGGGAAAACACATGATACAGCCCACCTTCACAGCCCACCTTCGTATTCTATTCGCCACGCTCTGCCCATAAATACAAACTATATGCTGGCCAATCATTTTATTCACAATGCAAGATGTGACACCATTCTATTACTGGAATTTAAAAAAACGGCCTCGCCCGATAAAAAGACCGTAGGCCATTTTCGGTTGCTTGAAAAATTGAACCTGCCGATCGGGTCCGGTGGTGTTATTTGTCTGACAAGGCATTATTTGCCGCTGACGCCCACGGTTTCGTCCATTCCGGTCAGCGTTATCTAGTTGCATCGACAACCGCAATCAAACCAATTGTGTTCGACGATACAAAACAGGGTTCGACCCGCCTTTATTTTCTACTCTACGAGGAGAAACCCGATGGCAAACTCTGCATATTCTCAGTTTTAATGCAACATTTGCCCCGAAAATCCCGGAAAGATTCCCCGGGAACACTTCATCGTGAAGGACAGCCGGTGTTTAAGAAATAAAATGAGAGAATTACTGGTGATCGAAGTTCTTTGAAACAGGTATTGTCGGCTGCAAAAGAACGGATGGAACAAAGAGATCTGCAGCGATACAAAGGATCCGGCCCCAGCTATGGAACATGGATGGAGCGAAAACACAGGAAAAGATTTTCATGCTGTTTGAAATTGAATGGAAGACAGTTCTTCTTTAGAAGCTCTTGATGAAATGCCCAAAAATTCAACCCCCACAACTTGATCGTGTTCATCATAGTCCAGGATAACACCCGGTTGAACTTCTTCAGATTCCACTATCCTGCTCTCATCCAAGCGGAAATAAAGGCTATCATTTTCTTTATCAACTCTTATCCTCACGATCTCTTCCTCCTTAAACGCCTGTCAAAAAAGGCGGTTACAGCTCGACTGGGATTTACTTGGGCGTTAATAATAACTCTCAGCCAACGGTTCCCGTATTCAGGGATCTGTTTGATATAATGTCTGGTACCATCTTCAACGTCCTCGACATTTTCCGGGGTATCCAAAACCTGATTAACCCAGTCCCTCCGGATATTCCTTTCCTTGAGCATCTGGATAAAATGTTTTGAAAATTCCATGCATAAACTATAACACTCCAATTTATGAAGTTCAAGAAAGCGGACATGATATACAGCAATTCTCGGTCAGATGGGTCATACCTTGAGGTTGACGGCTATCCCATCGGACACCACAAAGCCATAGGTACGAAAACTTTTGATACGAGATGTTGCCGAGTTATCGGGTATTCCCAGGTGGTATTTCATAGAGTACCTCAGCGAAAATGAAGTGCCGGTGATTGATTATGACCGCGATGAAATGAAACGAGAGCTTGAAACTGCCGAAATGCTGTCCGAAAGGCTTAAAAAGTGATTGTCGTTACAGATGCTACCGTTTTTTGAGGTTGGTATTAATGATCAGATCCCACTCCTCTTCCGGGAATTCCAGGACGGGCATCCGGTGGTTGACCCCTGCGTTGTTGACCAGAATGTCAACCCTGTCAATGTGCCTGGAAGGTACTGAACACCTATCTGAAACAGGCCGTGCCCTATGGTGATGCCAAACCCGGCGCGGTAGTTGCTATACAGTCGTTTGGTGATTTCCAAAATTTCC
>JAFDFZ010000009.1 GCA_019309565.1 Deltaproteobacteria bacterium | reverse complement strand
GGATTATAGATGTAGCCGCAGCTTACCGTCTGACATTGGTACATATCTTCAGGTTTAATCATTTCACCTCCTTTTCCCCTACCCTGTCATTTCCGGCATTGAGGGCAGATACCGAAGAAGTCCAGCCTGTGACTTAAAATTTGAAACCCCGTGTCATCCGCCAGCTCACTTGTCATTTGCCCAAGGGTCTTAAGATCGGGATCCAAGATTTTCTTACATTGAACACAAATCAAATGAGGGTGGGGGGCTGGGTTGTTTCCATCATATCGGTTCCTGTCATCGCTGAAACCCAACTCCATCACCTCCCCAAGGTGCTTTGCCAGGGCAACGGTCTTGTACACCGTTGCAAGGCTGGTGGTGGGAAAATCCGCCTTTACCCTCTTGTGAATCCACTCTGCGCTCGGATGATCCTTGCTGCTTGCAAGAATCCTGAGGATCGCAATTCGCTGCGGTGTTACCCGGTATTTGTTTTTCTTCAGTTTTTCGATCATACGCTCAAGGCGCTCTTCGGAATGCTGCATCCTGTACCCCGGCATTTAATTTGTATAGGTTATTTATTAAGAATAATTCTCCGGTAATATAAATTCTCCCATATTTGGTGTCAAGTTTTTTTTCAAAATTATTGCCAATAAAAAGGTAATCCGGATTTTAAGGCGAATTCGCCTTGATAACCCTTCGGCGCCGCTCTGTGCTCACCAGGCAGGACGGCACCGAAGGATGGGGGGTCATATATCGAAGTAAAGATAAAACTCATGGGGATGTGGTCTGAGCTTTACATCATTTATTTCATTTTCCGTTTTGTATTCGATCCACATGTCTATTACATCCTGGGTGAAGACATCGCCCTTCATTAGAAAGGCATGATCTTCTTTGAGTGCCTTTAGCGCTTCTTCAAGGGAGCCGGGGGCGGAGGGAATTTCGGCCAGTTCCTCGGGAGGCAGGTTGTAGATATCCTTGTCAAGGGGATCGCCGGGATCGATTTTATTTTCGATGCCGTCGATGGCTGCCATCAAAATGGCCGAGAAGGCCAGATACCCGTTGCAGGATGGATCCGGTGTTCTAAACTCGATCCGCTTCGCTTTGGGCGAGGTAGAATACATGGGGATGCGGACCGCGGCGCTTCTATTTCGACTGGAGTAGGCAAGGTTCACGGGTGCTTCAAACCCCGGCACCAGCCGCTTGTAGGAATTGGTGGTGGGGTTTGTGAAGGCACACAACGACCGGCAGTGCTTCAGGATCCCGCCAATGGCATAAAGCGCATCCTGGGAGAGCCCGGCATATTTGTCTCCTGCAAAAACAGGACTTCCGTCTTTCCATACACTTATATGAGTGTGCATACCTGTGCCGTTATCTTCGAATATCGGCTTTGGCATAAACGTCACGGTGTGACCATGGCGACTTGCCACGTTCTTCAGAACGTACTTGAACCACATGAACTGATCGCCCATCTCAAGCAGTGGTTTGAATCGCATATCGATTTCCGCCTGTCCAGCGGTTGCCACTTCATGGTGCTGGGCTTCCACCGCAATACCCAGGCTTTCCAGCACCAGAACCATTTCGGTTCGAAGGTTCTGGAACTTGTCCATGGGAGGCACAGGAAAATATCCCTCTTTCGGACGCAGCTTGTAGCCAAGATTAGGGCATTCATCCCGGCCGGTATTCCAGGTTCCTTCAATAGAGTCGATCTCATAAAAAGCGCGATTTACGCCGGATTCAAATCGAATGTCGTCGAAGATAAAGAATTCCGGCTCCGGACCGAAACACGCCACATCTCCAATGCCGGTCTGCTTTAGATAGGCTTCTGCTTTCTGCGCGATATACCGGGGATCCCGAGTGTATGGCTCACGTGTGACCGGATCAACGATGTTGCCGATAATCACCATGGTGGGGGCATCAAAAAAGGGATCCATCTTGGCGGTTGCCGCATCAGGTACCACAAGCATATCACTTGCATGAATGGGCTGCCAGCCGCGGATACTGGATCCATCGAACCCGAAGCCGTCTTCAAATACGGATTCTTCCAGTTCACTGACAGGCACGGTAAAATGCTGCCAGACCCCGGGGAAATCCAGAAACCTCAAATCCACGACTTTTGCCCCTTTCTCTTTCGCCATTTTCATTACTTCCTTCGGTGTCATAAGCGGTTCCTCCTTGGTTTAATTGAAGGTCTCAGATGGCTAAATCGCATCTTTTCCTCTCTCGCCGGTTCGTACCCGAACCGCTGTTTCAACGGGGAGCACGAAAATCTTTCCGTCTCCAATTTTACCCGTATTTGCCGCAGCCTGAATTTTATCCACCACCGCGTCGGCACGTTCGGTTTCGACCACAATTTCTATCTTTACCTTGGGTATGAAATCCACCACATATTCGGCACCCCGGTAAATCTCTTTATGCCCTTTTTGACGTCCGTACCCCTTTACTTCGGAGATGGTCATCCCCTGGATGCCGATTTCATTTAAGGCTTCCTTTACATCATCAAGTTTAAACGGTTTGATGATCGCCTCGATTTTCTTCATTGCGACTCCTCCTGTTTTTCTCTTACCACGCCACACTAAAACCCCATCAACCAGGTGATGTGCTCTCTTTACCGGTCTCGTACAGCAGAACCGTTCAACCAAAATAAACGAAAGCCATTTATCCTATAGCAATCGACAGCAATCGGCGTGCCAGCTTCGGTTATTTAAATAAAGTGATGTTATATCAATATGTTAATCGAATATTTACCAATGTTTAAAATAAATATGCCCAATACAACTTTGTAATAAACAACTTTAAATGACAATTATGTAATTAAGGAGTCAAGGGGTTTTTCCAAATCTAATGCTCCATGAATCATCAGCGACTAATCGTGCAATTAGATCATGAAGCTCCCTGCAGAGCGTTTAGCACCGCTTGCTTTATACTGGATACCTGCTCGGTGGAATCCACCTTTTGGCCGTCAAAATCTCGTACGTAGAAAACATCCACCACCTGATCCACCTTGGTGCCGATTTTCGCCACCCATACATCCAGCTTGCACCTGAACAGGGTATCTGTGATAAGAAACAGCAGGCCGGGAAAATCGTAGGTGAAGACCTCGATAATGGTAAAGAAACTGGATGCTTCATTATCGATAATGACATGATGGGGTTTGCCAAGGGTGGGAGACCTCCTTGGGCGGTAGACAGACATTCGCCTGCGAACAGCGGCTGTAATGTCCAGCCTGTCCCACAGAGCGTCTTGCAACATTTTGCCGGTGCGGTTCCATTTTTCTGCTTCGAACGCCTTATCGGGCGGGGGTTCAACCTTGAATATATCAAGAGCAATGTGGTTTTTCCAGGTAAAGACCTGAACATCTAGAATATTCAACCCGCTTAAAGTGAAAACCCCTGCAATCCTGGAAAGCAGCCCCGGGCGATCCTTTGCGCAGATTGTAACCTGTCGTGTATCTGATTCATAGCCGGTGGCTATATCCCACACAAAATCAGCCTCCCCCAGCCGTTTATAGAGCTTGATGTGATTGATGATCTCCTGGGATTTAGCATACAGCAGGTATCGTTGCGACATGACGTCAAAAAAAGATTCGAGTTCTTCAGCGATTTCTGTGGCAGGCTCATGGCCAAGGAGTTCCTGCTTTTTTCGCTCAATGATTTCCGCCGATTCGCGACTTGCCAGCTCACCGCTTTCAAGAGTTGTTAGCACCTTTAAGAAAAGATCTCTTAACAGGGCGGCTGTCCACTCGTTCCAGGCCTTTGGGCCTGTGGACATGGCGTCTGCAACGCTAAGCAAATAGAGCATTTTCAAGCGATCCATATCCTTTATCTCCCTTGCGCAGGCAATGGCTGTTTCCTCATCCTGTATATCCCGACGCGTGGCCGTTTCGATTAAAAAAAGATGATTCCGAACCAGAAATGATACAGTATCGATTTCTTCGGGCTTAAGACCCTTCTGTGCAAGGATCTGTTTTGCCATCCGGCTACCGGTTCGACAATGGCCTCTTTCAGGTCTTCCCTTCCCGATATCGTGAAGCAAGGCCGCCCAGAGCAATGTCTTTTTTTCTTTTAGTTCGTGGTAAAGCGTACCACAGAGCAGGTCGGATGAAGCGCCAAACGATTTTACGGTTTCAACGGTTAGAATCAAATGCCGGTCTACAGGATACAGATGGTAGTCGTTGTACTGGATGCGGTTTACAACGCACTGCACCTCGGGTATAAATCTTTGCAAAAACCCGGTGCTCAACATATCATTCATGACATCAAGCGTCGGAGGGGGCATCAATAAGATCTTTTCAAATGCCGATACCACCGAGGGGATATTTCTCAGGTCGCTGTCTATAAGATAAGAGAATTCCTTTATAAGACGCTTTGCCTCTGCGCTTAGCGGTGCCTTAAGAGTCGCGCTTTCTTTAAAGATCTCAACCAACAGCTCGGGGGTTTGCAGAATCTTGTTTGACGAAGTAAAAGTAAGCGTATCTTTATTGATCTTGATCCCTTTCACGCCCGGTGATCTGCTGGTTTTTCTACTCCGCCTGATCCTTCTGATTCTTTTAGCTGCTGCATATTCCCGAATAAACATCTGATATTGCTGCTTGATAAATTCCATGTGACCATGAAGAATTCCCAATAATCGCTCTACCGGAAGAAGCCCATGGACGCGCTCCACTTTCATTGATTCAGCAAGTCTTATCTGGTATTCAAAATGCAGTTGATCACATTTTCTGTTGCACAGATGATGGAGATGGTTTCGAACCTGCCAGATGAACGAAACAGCAGACACGAAACGATGATATTCGTCATGTGATAGGTAGCCTTCGTATTCCAGGTCTCGTGGTTCCTTTAGATTTACCTGAATCCGCGCAATCCAGAGCATGGTGTGGTAATCTCTGAGCCCGCCTTGACCCTCTTTGAGGTTTGGTTCAAGCAGGTAGGAACAGTCGCCAAATCGGTCGTGACGTTTCTGGTTTCGCTCGACCAGCCACGCAATAAGATCCTTTGATTTCCTGCAGATGAGCCTGTCTTTTACCGCAGAAAGAAGTTCCATGTACACCTGGGATACACCGCAGATAAAACGAGCATCCATAATGGGGGTCAACGTCTCGTAATCTTTGCGGGCAAACAGGATACATTCCTCAATCGAACGTACGGCATACCCAACCTCTAAACCGATATCCCACAGTGGGTAGATCATCTCCTGTACGAGTGCTTCGGCTGCATCGGGTATATCTTTTCTAAAAAGAAACAGAACATCGATGTCTGAGCGAATGCATTGCTCTTTTCTACCGTAGCCGCCGATGGCGACAATGGTAAACGGGTTGCGCGTAATGCCGATTTTTGGTCCTGCACTGCTTGTTTCGAATCGCTCACAAAAATAATCGTCAAAAAGCTTGGTATGCTGAACGAGAAACTCCGGGCACTTGCCTTTCAAAAAATGAGAAACAAGCCGCTTTCTTTTCTCTTTTAATAAAGAGGCGGCGGAGATCTCCGCATCGGCTTTACTTGTAGGAGGTAACATAAGCTATCTAAATAAAACCTGGATTGATCGGTTTATCGTTTTTCGTTCCGGGTTAAAACCCACAAATAACCTGAACCTAGAACCGATCGGTCCAGGTAGAAATGGGTTACTGAGCCACACTAATATTAAAAGCAATCCATATGCCAGAGATAAATTGGCCACATGTGTTTCGGTTCAAAATGAAAAAACATCTGTTTCCTTCAAGTAAAGTAAATCAAATTTAAAATTGGCAATGACAATTTTGTAATATAGATATCATAAAAATTACAAAAATGTAACATATGAGAGTCACCTTCCGATGAAATTAAGTCATATGTGCCCGAGGTGTTCATTCCATAAATGGATCACCATTTTTCTAAACATTTTAAACTGATCTTCGCTTACTTCAGCGGGTTTTTCCTCAAGGCTTAGCCTGTGCAGTGCCGATCGAAAGATGAGATAGGCATCGCGCAGCATATGAGCTGTTTCGCCATCGATGATACCGGCCTTTGCCAGAGCTCCGAGAATCCGAACATTGTCGGTCCATGTGGTCAGTTCCGGGAATCGATGGGCATGTAACAGCAACAGGTACTGAACCAAAAATTCGATATCCACCATTCCCCCTGCTGACTGCCTGAGATCAAAAATCCCTTCACGCCGTTTAAGCATCTCTTTGCGCAGCCGATGCCTCATGGAAGCGACATCTTTTCCGAGCGATAATCTGTTCCTGCGTTGAGCGAGCACATCCCGCCGTATTTTTTCAAAATTCGTCATCAGTGCCGGATCGCCGCAGATGGCCCGTGCCTTAACCAGAGCCTGGTGCTCCCAGATCCAGGCGTTATTTAACTGGTATTCTTTAAAGCTATCGATATGGCTTACCAGGGGGCCGGAGCCCCCGCTGGGACGCAGCCGCATATCGGTTTCATAAAGGAAACCGGCTGCTGTGTGTGCCGTTAAAATATGAACCACCCGTTGTCCGAGTCGTGCGAAAAACTGGCTGTTGTCAACAGGCTGTTTTCCGCCTTTTGTTTGGCCCGCAGCACCTGCATGAAGAAACACAAGATCGAGATCGGAATCATATCCCAGTTCAAGACCGCCCAGTTTTCCATAGGCAATGATCGCAAAGCCCCTTTCACACGGCTTTCCGTTCAGGATACAGGCGGGAGAGCCATGACGCCCGAGAAGATGACCCCAGGCAAGCTCAAGAACCTGTGATAATATGGTCTCGGCGATGTAGGACAGATGATCGCTTACCCGCATCAATGCCAGCCTGCCTGCAATATCGGCGGCAGCAACCCGAAGGGTATTGACCTGTTTGAAAACACATAACTCTTCTATTTGGTACTCGAGATCCTGGTTGATGAAAAAAGATCGTCTTCTTCCAAGTTCTGCCTCCAATTCATTGCGCTTTGGAGGGGCATAAAGCGTTCGAGGGTCTAATAGCTCGTCCAGCAGCACTGGGTGTCGGGTCAAAAAAGAGGCCACCCATGGACTGGCATCCATCAGTGTCACCAGAAGGCCAAGAGCGCTTGGGTACTCCAGAAGCAGTGCAAGATAATTGGCCCTGCCGCCGAGTCTGCGGATCAGGTTCAGGATTCGACTCAAGGTATTCAAAGGATTTTTTCGGGTGCTGGTCTCCTTGAGCACAAGAGGAATCAGTTTCCCGAGGCGCTTTCTACCTTCTTTGGTAAGCAGCCGAATAGCAGGATCGCTATGCAAATGTTCTATCAGTGCAAGTACTTTGGCAGGCTCTTTGAAGCCCTGGTCTGCAAGCATTTGCAAAGCCCTGTCTTTGTCTTTAAACTGCCACCATATATCTTTCAGGCCATCTCCGGGCTTTGTGCTGCTTAAGCGGGTATCTGATGATTCAAGCAGTCCATCGAAATGAGAGTGAACCCGTTTCATATGATCGAACAGATGGGAAGAGAAGGATTCAACATCGTCAAACCCAAGGGAAAGAGCCAATCGGAGCTTCTTACCGGTATCTGCCGGAATCTCATGGGTCTGTCTGTCTTCATATTCCTGAAGATGATTTTCCGTTCTGCGCAAAAACCTGTAAGCCGCCACAAGTTCTTCATACACCTTTTGAGGGATATGGTTTTCATCGGCAAGAATTTTCAAGGTGCACTGAATCCGGGTTTCCTGCAGTAGTGGAAACACCCCTCCTCGAATCAACTGAAACATTTGACCGAAGAATTCCACCTCCCGAATCCCCCCCGGGCCAAGTTTGATGTTCTCCCGAAGGCCCTTTCGCTGTACCTCGCGGGAAATCATCTTCTTCATCTCCCGAAGCGATTCAAAAGCCCCGAAATCAAGATATCTTCTGTAGATAAAAGGCTTAAGCCGTTTCAATAACAGGCGCCCCGCTGCCCGATCTCCGGCTATCACTCTGGCTTTGATCCACGCGTATCTCTCCCACTCTCTGCCCTGCCTCTCGTAGTATTCCACCATGTTGTCGAAACTCATCACTATGGGGCCGCTTTCACCGTAAGGACGCAGTCTCATATCCACACGAAACATAATGCCGTCGCTGGTGGTTGCCCCCAGTACCTTGATAAGCCTTTGGCAGAGACGTACAAAAAACTCCTCGTTTGCAAGCGAGGTCTTGCCTGCCGTGGTATGGCCGGAATCGGGATAAGCGAAAATCAAATCCACATCAGAAGAAAAGTTCAATTCCATGCCGCCCAATTTTCCCATGCCGATCACCACAAGTCTTTGGGCGGTTCCATCTGTTGAAACGGGAATTCCATACAGCTCACACTGCCATTCATAAAGCTTTGAAAGTACCTCTTCCACACAGGCCTCGGCAAAAGCCGTCAGCTCTGTAAAGGTTTCAGAAAGCTCTGCCAGCCCTGCCAGATCACGCCAGGCGATTCGCACCATCTCTCGGCGTCGAAATCGGCGTATCTTGCGGCTTAGGGTCGTTTCATCCCGCACATCGGACAAGGTCTTCTTAAGGCTGAGGATGTACTCGTCTTTCCGGTAGGGCCGCATTAAATCGCCGGAACGTATCAGGCTGTCTAAGATATCCGGAGCCTGAATGCAGCTTTTGGAAACAAACTCGCTGAACGCCCACACGCAATGTATTTCCGGGGTGATGTCAGTGATATCCGGCAGGGTGATTTGCGCGGTTTCAGCAGCGGAAAGAAACGCATTCCATTTTCTTCGTGCGTCTTCAAGCAGTTCTGGCGGAAGATGGCAAGTCACATCCATCACCACAAAGGCTGTTGTTTGTCCCTTATTTCTTTTAAAGTAAAGCAAGGGGTTGTGTTTGTGAATTTTTTAAATCTATCGTATCATTTTTTAACTGCATGCACCATGATAATCAATCCTCTGCATTTTCACCCCGTACTCACCCATGGATAGCTGTGGAGAATCGTTCAAGTCTTAAAAAAATATTTGATAAACTGGTTTGTTATTTGCTATTGTTATTATTTATGCTGCTTTTCCCGATATGTTAGGACAGTGGAATGAATATAATCCACCTAAACTGCGCATCCGAACTGCACGGGTAAATGGTACTAATGAGTTATTTTAGGATTTATTAAATTCCACGTCCCTTACATTTTTGTCATATAAGGAGAAAACCATGTGTCGATTAATAGCCATCACAAGCCAAGAGCCACTGTCTCCAATGGTCGCCATAGAAGCGCTTGATGTCATGAGAGAAGGACACGATGGCTCAGGAGTCGGTCTTTTCCTTCGAGATCTGGGCGGACCTTTCGAAGACATAAAGGATGCACCCATTCTTTCCGGAATATTCAGCGAGCAGGGGCTTCGTCGTCTCGATGCGTTCATGATGAATATCGGTTTTATGACAAAATATAAATTGACCATAAAAGTACCTAAGCAGCCGCCTGCAGGAATTCCGAAAAGGGATGTCTATCTGGTAAGAGCCTATGAATATCCCGAAGAATGGGAAGAGCTCAGCGAAGCGGAACGATACGACAAGTTAGTGGAAGTCCGGTTGACATTGCGCGCGATGGGCGAGGAGAAGCAGGATATGATCGTGTTTTCATTCTGGCCCGATGTCATCATGATCAAAGAGATAGGAGACCCCATGAGGATCGCACGCTACTTGAAGCTTGACCGTGAGGATCTTCGTGCCCGCGTGATCATGGCCCAGGGCAGACAGAACACGAACTATGCCATCACCCTGTATGCATGTCACCCGTTTTTCGTTCAGGGATATTCCACAATGACTAATGGAGAAAACACGGCTTTTGTGCCCATCAAAGAATATCTGGTATCAAGAGGTTTTCCCGGGTACACGGGATATCAATCGGATTCTGAGGTATTCACCCATATCCTTCATTATATCCACACAAGACTCGGATTGGGTATCGAAGCCTACAAGCATGTCATAACACCCTTAAAGGACGAGGACATTAACCGCCATCTGGACGGCCGGCTGTTGAAGCATATGAAAATTGCCTGCCGGAAGCTGACCATCGATGGTCCCAACTGCGTCATCGGCTGTTTGCCCGATCATTCGCTTTTTATGGTGCAGGACCGAAAGAAACTCCGGCCCGGAGTGGTGGGCGGCAGGCCGGGACTATATGCATTTTCTTCTGAGATTTGCGGATTGGATGCCGCCGTCCCGATTCGCGATAAAGGCAAAGACTTTCAACCCATGCATCTGGATACCGTCGTTGTGGGCCCGGATCGACAGGAGGTCAAAATATGTTCCCAAACAGAGCCCTTACACCCTCTACACTGAGTGTAAAGGATTTGCCGTGGCAGATCCTGTGGGACAAGGATAGGTGCACTCTTTGCGGCGGCTGTACGGCGGTCTGCCCGGTACAGGCCATTGAACTTGGGGTGTTCCGCAGACGAATTGTTCAAACCTTCCTGAATCTCGATGAGGCTCCTGGAAACGTCTTTACCATATATCACGGTATCCGGCAGAAAACCGATCCTGGCTATGCCTGTATGGGTTGCGGTATGTGCAATCTGGTCTGTCCCAATGATGCCATCATACCGGCCCGCAGCGATGAAGCGGACAAACTGCGTTATCACATCAATCGAGGCGGGCAGCCCCGCAGAAGAGGAGGGCGCCGAAATGTTCCCGGGGGCATACTGGATAAAATCAAATTTATCCGCATCTCCATGCTCACCGATCCGGCTCTTGACGCGGGTCGCCATGAATTTGAGCTTCGCACTCTTTTAGGAAGGATTCTTCCGCCTGAAAAGAACCTCAAGCTGCTTAAGGAAAACGGCTGGATTCCACCGGTAAGGGAGATATATCCGCTCATTATCGGCGGGATGTCATTCGGGGCGCTGTCTCCAACCATGTGGGAGGGCCTTCAACTGGCGGTGGCGTACTTGAACGAAGAGCTCAATATGCCGGTACGGATGTGCACCGGAGAGGGGGGGTGTCCTCCCAGGTTGCTGCGCAGCCGGTTTCTGAAATACACGATTCTTCAGATCGCAAGCGGATATTTCGGCTGGGATGAAATAATTCACGCCATCCCGGAGATGAAAGAAGATCCGTGCGCTGTGGAAATAAAGTACGGCCAGGGGGCCAAACCCGGAGACGGCGGGCTTCTTATGTGGTATAAGGTAAACCGGTTGATAGCCGCCATCCGGGGGGTTCCAACGGGTGTGAATCTCCCAAGCCCTCCCACACACCAGACAAAGTATTCCATTGAGGAGTCGGTAGCGAAAATGATCCAGTCCATGTATATGGCCTGGGGATTCCGTGTTCCCGTCTATCCCAAAATCTCCGGAACCTCCACAGCCCTTGCGGTGCTAAACAATCTAACCCGAAATGAATATGCCGCGGGATTGGCCATCGATGGAGAAGACGGCGGCACCGGGGCTGCCTACAACATATCCATGGATCACATGGGCCACCCCATTGCCAGCAACATTCGAGACGCATATTTGACTCTTGTGGAACTGGGCATGCAAAACGAAATCCCGCTGTTTGCCGGCGGCGGTATCGGCAAAAACGGCAACCTTGCCGCCAATGCTGCAGCACTTATCATGCTGGGCGCAAGCGGGATTCAGGTGGGCAAATACTTCATGCAGGCGGCCGCAGGATGTCTGGGATCGGAATCCGACCGCTGCAACATCTGTAACATCGGTCTATGTCCCAAAGGGATCACCTCTCAAGATCCTCGCCTCTACCGCCGGCTCGACGTAGATGCGGTGGCACAGAGGGTTGTGGATGTGTTTTTGAGCTTTGATACGGAGATAAAAAAAATCGTTGCCCCGCTGGGACGGTCCACATCCCTTCCCATCGGCATGTCGGATGCTCTGGGGATCAACGACTATCGCGCAGCCGAAAGGCTGAAGATCAAATATGTGGTTTAAGCCTAGAGCAGCGCCCCTGGGCTTTCGGGCAATGAACATACAGGTTTGCCCTTGTATTTTTCGATATGCTCCATGTCCCATGAGTTGGAGTTGTTAAATGAACCGAAATGTTAAAAAAAAATATCATGTCATCTCAGGCAAACAAGACGGGGGTCGAATCGATTCCCGCATTCTTGAGGAACGAATTCAAAACGCCGCTAAAGACGGATATACGGACATCAAAGTCGATGCATACGGACAGCACGGCATAGGTGGCAGGCTTTGGGCAAAAGAACATCCCCGGATCCATCTAAGAATAGAGGGCCACTCCGGGCAGCGGGTGGGGGCTATGGGCTTTCCAAAAACCTTCATTGAGGTGATGGGACCTGCTTCGGATGACCTCGGGTGGCTCAATGCCGGCGCCCATATCGTTGTTCACGGCAACGCGGCCAATGGCGCAGGCAACGCCATGGCTCAGGGAAAAATATATGTGGCGGGCAACATCGGAGCTCGGGGGATGACCATGACAAAGCGCAATCCGCGCTTTGATCCGCCTGAGCTGTGGGTGCTCGGATCCGTGGGCGACTACTTCGGTGAATTTATGGCGGGCGGGATCGCGGTGGTGTGCGGGGTAAATCCTCAAAACCCGGATAATGTTCTCGGATACCGGCCGTTTGTCGGTATGGTGGGCGGAAGAGTTTATTTCAGAGGACCCCACGGCGGTTTCAGTGAGATAGATGCCAAACTTGTGCCCATGGATGAAAATGATTGGAACTGGTTGAAGAGCAATCTCAAAGAATTTCTCGAGAAAATCGGTCGATATGAGCTGTTCAGCCTCCTGGCAGATCCTGAACAGTGGCAGCTTCTGGTGGCAAGATCTCCTCAGGAAAGAACGGTCCGTCACAGACGGTCCATGGAATCGTTCCGAAGCGAAGTATGGGATACGGAACTGGGCCAAGGCGGTTTGATTGGAGACTTGACGGACATCGAGCGCAGC
This sequence comes from Deltaproteobacteria bacterium, assembly GCA_019309565.1. GTDB lineage: Bacteria > Desulfobacterota > Desulfobacteria > Desulfobacterales > SURF-15 > JAFDFZ01. Next base: position 57,215 of record JAFDFZ010000009.1, on the reverse strand, counting down.
CCGATTCCGCTGATCACCACAGGTGCCCTGCGCCGGTTCGTGCCCGTGTGGGAAAACCGAAAATTCGCTCCACCATGTGAGGCTTCCTGCCCCACGGGGATTCCGGTCCATGAAAGATGGAGATTGATCCGAGATGGCCGTGTGGACGAAGCCGTGAACATGGCGCTTTCCTACACGCCTTTTCCGGCGACCGTATGCGGGTACCTTTGCCCCAATCTGTGCATGAAATCCTGTACCAGACAATCGGCGAACATGGTGACGGTGGATGTGACACAACTGGGCAAGGCAAGTATAGATGCCAAACTACCCGAACTGCCACCGACCAGCGGGAAACGGATCGCTGTTATCGGCGGCGGCCCTGCCGGGATCTCCGTGGCATGGCAGCTGCGACAGCGCGGACACGAATCTGTCATTTACGACACGGCCGGCATTGCAGGAGGCAAAATCGCATCGGTAATTCCGGAAAGCCGTATTCCCGGAGAAGTTGTTTCCGCTGAGCTTAAACGAATGCAAAAAGTAATCCCCCATGTTCATCTTAAACAGGCTATCAAGAAGGAAGACTTTGATCGACTCAAAGCGGATTTTGACTTTATTGTGATAGCCACAGGGGCTAGGCGGCCGATCCCACTTGCAGTCGCCGGCAGTGAAAACCTTATACCGGCGAACGAGTTTTTGATGCAGGCCAAGGAAAATCAGGTGAAGCCGGGTTTAAGAGTCGTTGTTATCGGGGCGGGAAACGTAGGATGTGATGTGGCCACAGAGGCTCATCGACTCGGGGCAAGGGAGATCACGCTTATCGATATTCAGAAGCCAGCCTCTTTTGGAAAGGAACGAAAGGCGGCAGAAGCAATCGGAGCACGATTCCGATGGCCTGTTTTTACAGAGGCTATCACCGAAGAAGGCGTTAAACTGAAAAGTGGAGAGATCATTGCCGCAGACACGGTGGTGTTATCCATCGGAGAGCTCCCGGAGCTGGAGTTCCTGCCGGATGATGTGGCAACGGCAAACGGTTTTATCGTGGTGAACGACTGGTTTCAAACCTCCGATCCCAGGGTCTTTGCCATAGGGGATGTGGTCAAACCCGGTCTTTTGACCGATGCCATTGGTGCCGGAAGGAAAGCGGCATCTGCCATCGCCGATATGCTGGAAGGAAAACAGCCCGTTGGCCCTGATCGGCCTGTTATTGATCAAAACCGTATCCGGCTGGAATATTTCGATCCTCGAATCATCCATTTTGAAGACATTAATCAGTGCGGCACACATTGTTCTTCCTGCGGTACATGTCGTGACTGCGGCGTCTGCGTATCTATCTGTCCTGAAGGAGCCATCTCCAAAATCGAAAAAGGTGATACGCAATATGAATATGTGGTAGATGAGGATCGGTGCATCGGTTGCGGGTTTTGTGCCGGAGCATGTCCCTGCGGGGTGTGGAATCTTATCGAAAACAAACCCCTAGAGCAGATGAAACCATGAAAGCATTGCTTGTATTAGAGGACGGGCGCATTTTTCCGTGCAGCTCTTTTACCGGCAGAGGAGAGAGCAGCGGTGAGATAGTTTTCAATACCAGTATGACCGGTTATCAGGAAGTTCTGACCGATCCTTCCTACCGGGGGCAGATGGTGACCATGACATATCCGCTGATTGGAAACTATGGTGTGAACCTGCAGGACGTGGAATCAGATCGGATTCAAGTGGCGGCGTTTCTGGTAAGAGAATATCAACCCTATCCCAGCAATTATAGATCCACGGGCACCCTTGCCGATTACTTGAAAGCATACGGTGTGCTGGGTGTCGAGGAGCTGGATACCCGAGCGCTTACCAGGCACATACGAACCGCCGGTGCCATGCGCGCTGTGCTCTCAACTGAGAACCTTGACCCTGATGCCCTGGTTCAAAAGGCAAATAAGATTCCAGGCATAAGCGGGCAGGATCTTGCCAGCCTGGTTTCAACTAAAACCGCCTACTATTGGTCAAATGACAAGCTCCAACCCATAGGCCATGAATTCTCCCTGGACGAAAGCGTCTGGAAACATGGAAGAGAACGATATTCGGTGGTGGCCTTTGATTTTGGTATAAAATACAATATATTACGCCGTCTAGAACATTCGGGCTGCGAAGTTGTTGTGGTGCCGGCAACCACCCCGGCTCATGTGATCAGGCGCATGTCGCCCAGGGGAATTTTTTTGTCCAACGGCCCCGGTGACCCGGAACCGGTTGGTTATGCGATAAAAACCATCCGCGAGCTTCTGGAATACCGGCCTATATTCGGTATCTGCCTTGGAATTCAGCTTTTGGGCATCGCCCTTGGGGGTAAAACGTTCAAGTTGAAGTTCGGCCACCGCGGGTCGAATCAGCCGGTAAAAAACTTAAAGACCGGGCGGGTTGAAATCACATCTCAAAATCACGGATTTGCAGTGGATATTGATTCACTTAACCCTAACGATATCGAAATCACCCATATCAATCTAAACGACAATACCCTTGAGGGATTTCGACACCTAAAACTTCCCATATTTGCCGTGCAATACCATCCCGAGGCATCGCCCGGGCCCCATGATGCAAGATACCTGTTTGATGATTTTATAAAAATGATGGAAGAACTTACGAAACCCCCAACGACGATCAATTGAAATGCCGAAACGAACAGACATTAAGAAAATTCTGATTATCGGTGCCGGTCCCATCATCATAAGCCAGGCGTGTGAGTTCGATTACTCAGGTACCCAGGCATGCAAGGCTCTTAAAGAGGAAGGTTATGACGTGGTTCTGGTCAACAGCAATCCGGCAACCATCATGACCGATCCGGAATTTGCGGACCGGACGTACATCGAACCGATCACCCCTGAGATCGTTGAGATGATTATCGAAAAAGAACGCCCTCATGCTCTGTTGCCTACCCTGGGGGGCCAGACGGGTCTAAACACCGCCATCGAAGTATACAAAAGGGGGGTTCTTGAAAAATTCGGTGTAGAGATGATCGGTGCCTGCCCGGAATCCATTCAGAAAGCCGAGGAAAGGGATCGATTCCGCAGCTCAATGGAACGAATCGGCCTGCGAATTCCCAACAGCGGGTTCGCCAATTCCATGCAGCAGGTATGGGCTGTAGCTGAACAGATCGGATACCCCATTATTGTTCGTCCCAGCTATACTCTGGGAGGGACAGGAGGCGGGGTTGCCTACAATGCCGAGGATCTGTCTCAGATCGCCAAAGCCGGACTGGATGCAAGCCTGATCCATCAGGTGATGCTCGAGGAGTCGGTTCTGGGCTGGAAAGAATACGAATTGGAAGTCATGCGGGATCATAACGATAATGTTGTCATTATTTGCTCAATAGAGAATATGGATCCCATGGGCGTTCATACCGGAGACAGCATTACGGTCGCCCCGGCCCAGACGCTAAGCGACAGGGAATATCAGATGATGCGAGACGCATCCATCGATATCATGAGGGAGATCGGGGTGGACACGGGCGGCTCAAACGTCCAGTTCGCCATACACCCCCGCACCGGGGAGATGATTGTGGTGGAGATGAACCCAAGGGTAAGCCGCAGCTCTTCTCTGGCTTCAAAAGCAACGGGATTTCCCATCGCCAAGATTGCCGCCAAGCTGGCGGTTGGGTTAACCTTGGATGAAATTCCCAATGATATTACAGGCGAGACCCTTGCCTCCTTTGAACCAACCCTTGATTATTGTGTTGTTAAAATCCCGCGCTGGACGTTTGAAAAATTTCCGGAAACCAAAGACTTCCTGACCACTGCCATGAAATCTGTAGGAGAGACCATGGCCATCGGCAGAACCTTCAAAGAAGCGCTTCAAAAGGGACTTCGTTCCCTTGAAATCGGTCGTTTCGGGCTGGGGGCAGACGGCAGGGATGGTGAAAAACCTTCGACCATTGCCGAAGTGGAAGAAAAACTCGCCACACCCAATTCCAAAAGGATCTTCTACCTGCGTCATGCACTTCAGATGGGTATGTCCATTGAAAACATCTATGAACTGACGGGCATCGATCCCTGGTTTCTACACCAGATCAAACAGATCGTGGAACTGGAACAGCAGCTTTATCGGACAGATGGACAGATCCCCGATAAGATGCTTCGCCGAGCAAAATCATGGGGGTTCTTAGACCTGCAGATTGCTTATCTGTCCGGCTCCGAACAGGACGTTGTCAAGAAGCGCAGAACCGAGCTAAACATCCGGCCGGTCTACAAGCTGGTTGATACCTGTGCAGCGGAGTTCAAAGCGGCTACTCCCTATTATTATTCCACCTATGAAACAGAAGATGAAGCAAGGGTTTCTGACCGCAAAAAGGTGATGATTCTAGGCGGGGGTCCCAACCGGATCGGACAGGGCATCGAATTCGACTACTGTTGCGTGCATGCGTCATTTGCCCTTAAAGAAGAGGGCATTGAGAGTATCATGGTAAACAGTAATCCAGAGACCGTCAGCACCGACTACGATACTTCAGATAAACTTTACTTTGAACCCCTGACCAAAGAAGATGTTCTTCATATTGTTGAGACCGAAAAACCCTTTGGAGTGATTGTTCAGTTCGGGGGGCAGACCCCTTTGAACCTGTCGGTCCCGCTGGCAGAGGCTGGGGTGCCGATACTTGGCACCCAGCCAGAAAGTATCGATCGAGCGGAAAACAGGGAACAGTTTCAGGCGATGCTGAAAAAGCTCAACCTTATTCAACCGGAAAACGGCACAGCCATGTCCGTGGATGAAGCCCTTAAAGTCGCAAGAGATATTGGATATCCTGTTATAGTGCGCCCCTCATATGTTCTGGGGGGAAGAGCCATGAAAATCGTCTACGACCCGAAGGAGCTGGAAAGCTTCACACGACTTGCCATAGAGGCATCTCCCGAGCATCCGGTGCTTATCGACAAGTTTGTGGAAGATGCCTTTGAGGTGGATGTGGATGCCATCTCGGATGGTAAAGTGACCATCATCGGCGGTATTATGGAGCACATCGAAGCCGCAGGGGTCCATTCCGGAGACTCGGCCTGCGTGCTTCCGCCATATGATATCGACCCCGAAAGCATTGAAGAAATAACCGCTGCCACCAAGGCGATGGCAGCGGAACTGAATGTTATTGGCTTGATGAATGTTCAATACGCCATAAAAGACAGACAACTGTATGTGCTTGAAGTAAACCCCAGAGCATCCAGAACCATCCCTTTTGTCAGCAAGGCTACAGGTATCCCGCTGGCCAAGATGGCGACAAAGGTGATGCTGGGCAAAACCCTTAAGGACCTGGGCCTTGAGCATGAAAGAATTCCCCATCACATCTCGGTAAAAGAAGCCGTACTTCCCTTTGATCGGTTTCCGGATGTGGACACCCTGCTCGGGCCGGAAATGAAGTCCACCGGAGAGGTGATGGGAATCGACCTGCAATTTGGTACTGCATATGCAAAGGCCCAGATTGCTGCTGGACAGCTCCTTCCGGTTTGGGGTGCTGTTTTCATCAGCGTTGCAGATCCTGACAAAAAGAAGATACTGCCGGTAGCACGGCTGTTCAGTGAAATGAATTTCGAAATAATGGCAACCCGTGGCACATCGGGTTTCTTGAAAAAGAACGGTATCCGGAACAAAATGATCAAAAAGGTCTCGGCCGGACGTCCCAATGTGGTTGACGCCATCAAAAACGGAGATATCCAGTTTATCATAAACACTGCAAGCGGCGAAGAACCGGGCCCCGTACGCGATGGGTATATGATCCGAAGGGCCGCGATCAAATTCAACATCCCCTATGCGACCACAACCGCCGGTGCAATCGCCATGTGCAGGGGCATTGCGGCACTGAAAGCAAAGAAATTATCCGTAAAACCGCTCCAGGAATACCATACGGTATGAAAACAGCCGAGGTGAAGGATGAATTTTAGTGACAAACCAAGAGAATCCTGCGGCCTGTTCGGTATCTACGAACATCCCGAAGCAGCAAAGCTGACCTATTTCGGGTTATATGCGCTTCAGCACCGGGGTCAGGAAAGTGCTGGAATTTGTGTCAGCAGGAATTATCAGATTGTTTCCCACAAGGCGATGGGTCTGGTTTCCGATGTTTTTACCATGGATCACCTTGAGCGTCTGGGTGCAGGAAGCGCCATCGGCCATGTTCGGTACTCCACCACCGGAAGCTCGGTTCTTGTAAACGCACAACCTTTTGTGGTGATGCATCGAAAGAAATCCTATGCCGTGGGCCTGAATGGAAACCTGGTAAATGCTCACACCCTGAAGAATCAGCTTGAGGAATCAGGATCCATCTTCCAGACCACTATGGACACCGAACTATTCCTGCACCTGTTTGTGAAGAATTTATCACATGGATTTGAAGGAGCACTCATCGAGACCGTCTCCAAACTAAAGGGTGCATTCTGCTTTGTGATGCTTACAAGCAGAGGCGAAGTCATCGGAATCAAAGATCCCTACGGGTTCCGCCCCCTGTGCCTCGGGCAGTTAAATGGAAATTACGTGCTGGCGTCTGAAACCTGCGCACTGGATCTGCTTCAGGCTAAGTTCATAAGAGAACTTGATCCCGGAGAGATCGTCATTATCGGAGAGGATGGCATCAAAAGCATCCATACCCCGGCTTCGGACCGGCGAGCCTTTTGCATCTTTGAGTTTATCTATTTTGCGCGACCCGACAGCACAATTTACGGGCATAACGTCTATCTGACCAGAAAATCTCACGGAAGGCGCCTTGCAAAAGAATCACCCGTTAGTGCGGATCTGGTGATGCCCTTTCCCGACTCGGGAACCTATGCAGCTTTAGGGTATTCGGAGGCGGTCGGGATTCCTTTTGAAACGGGGATGATTAGAAATCATTATGTTGGAAGAACCTTTATTCAGCCTTCCCAGAGCATGCGGGATTTCGGTGTACGGGTCAAGCTGAACCCTGTAAAAGAGCTGTTACGGGGAAAGGACATAGTCATCATAGAGGATTCGATTATCCGTGGTACCACCGCCAGGACCCGGGTTAAAACCCTGCGAGAACTGGGTGTGAACAGGGTTCATATGCGGGTTGCCGGCCCTCCACACCGATTTCCCTGTCACTACGGCATCGATTTTCCCACGAAAGGAGAACTGATTGCCGCAAACACCCCTATCAGGGATGTTACCGCTGCTCTGGGTCTTGATTCTTTGGCCTACCTCAGCCTTGAGGGCCTTTTGGAGTCCACCGGTATTGAAGATCCGGAAGCAAATTTCTGCAAAGCCTGTTTCGATGGTTGTTATCCGGTCGAATTTGACGAAAATTTATCCAAATTCTGTCTTGAAAGATAGTTTGCCTGGCACAGCGCGCCATTTCTTATCTTTGCTCTATATCCTATCACCAAGCAGTTCTTGGTGAAATTTAAGTTACAAGCCGATTTTATTTTGGATTGACAAATTAGAAACAGATCATTAGAAATAGCGGCGTTTCGTTTGCCTATGGATTTCGAGCAAATCTGTAAGAGAGGGGGGATGTATCATGTATGTGCCGCGTTACATGTTTTTTACCAAAGGAGTAGGTGTTGACAGAGAAAAACTGGCCTCTTTTGAAAACGCACTTCGAAATGCCGGTATTGCACATCTGAATCTCGTAACGGTTTCTTCCATATTCCCTCCGCATTGTCACATCATCGATATGGAAATGGGGCTGTCGCATCTTGAAGCCGGGGAGATTACACACTGTGTGCTCGCAAAGGAACAGAGCAAAGAACCCGGCAGGAGGATCGTGGCAAGCGTCGGGCTTGCCCTTCCTGCAGAGCACGGTCGCTACGGGTATCTTTCGGAACACCACGGGTTCGGCCAAACGGAAATAGAAGCCGGCGAATATGCAGAAGACCTTGCCGCCTCCATGTTGGCTACAACTCTGGGTATCGAATTCGATCCCGACAAGGACTATGACGAACGCCGCGATATCTATAGAATGTCCGGCAAAATCGTAAAATCTCAACACATCAGTCAGGCCGCCCTTGGAGCAGAGGGAAACCGCTGGACCACAGTGCTGGCAGCAGCGGTATTCGTGAAATAATGATTCATCGAAACGTCACCAATTTTGGCGGAGATGAGGTTCAGCCCGTAGATTTTGAAAATGCGGATATCGTGGTTCTGCCCGTCTGCTACGAAAGCGCTCCCTCATATGGTACGGGCAGCGGGATGGGAGCCTATCATGTTCTGGAAGCATCGGTTCAACTGGAGAGAATCGACGAAGAGACCCTGTTGGATTGGGGGTCTTTCAAGATTCACACTCTTCCGGTGTTAATCCCTGAAGGAAAACCAAAAGAGGCGGTTAAGCAAATTAAGACAGCCGCCGAATCCGTCATCCGGCGCGGGAAATATCTTCTTTGCATAGGGGGAGACCACGCCGTTTCAATCGGGCCGATTCTAGCGGCTTGCGAGGCGCATCCCGGTCTGGGGGTGCTTCAGATAGACGCTCATCTTGATTTGAGGGACAGGTGGAATTCAAGCCCGTATAACCACGCCTGTGTTATGCGAAGAGTTACAGAGGCGACCGATGCGCCTATCGTCCAGGTCGGTATTCGAGCCATCTGCAGAGAGGAGCTCGGCTTAATTCAAGACAAAAGATTTACCACTTTTTACGCCCACGGGATCGATCCACTTAATAACTCCTGGCTTGAGCGGGTGGTGGAGGCTTTGCCGGAAAAGGTGTATATGACAATCGATTTGGACGGGCTGGACCCTTCCGTTGTTCCAGGCACCGGCACACCTGAGCCCGGTGGATTATCCTACAGGCAACTGGTGGACCTGATAAGAGCGGTCGGGCGAAAACGAAGGGTAATCGCCGCTGATATCACAGAGCTTGTGAAAATCAAAGGATTTCAAGTCTCCGAATATACCGCTGCCAGGATCGCGACAAAACTTTTCGTGTATCACTTCAACAAGCCGCTTGAGAATCGTTAGGGTTTATCATTGTTGAAAACAGTAGTGGATGCGAAACTTGAGCAGAATAACTGTAAGCTGCCCGCATGGCCGAAAATCGAAAGGGCCCGAACAAAACGCCCGGGCCCCGATATCGTTCTTACTGGACGCTTAACTTAGAACAGACCTTTGACCTTTCCGGTTTCAACATCCACATCTATTCGCCTGAAGGCAGGATTGGAGCCGGTTCCAGGCATAAGACTGATGGTCCCCGCACACGGGCAAAGAAATTTAGCCCCCGAGTAGATGAGCACATCTCTTATGGGTAGAATCCATCCCTTGGGTACCCCTTTCAACGAGGGATCATGGCTTAGGCTTAAATGGGTTTTTACCATCATGGTGGCATAATCGTCAAACTTGGGGGCTCCTTCCAGCATCTTGGCTTTTGCCTCGGCTTCCGGTGTCCAAGACACGCCGTCCGCACCATATACCTCTTTAGCAATCAATTCAACGCGATCCCTTAGCTTTGTCTTAAGATCGTACAAAAATTTAAAATCCGTTTTTTCATTGCATGCGTCAATGACCGCATCGGCAAGCTCCAGTGCCCCCTGTCCACCATCGGCCCAGTGGGTTGACTTTGCACACCGAGCTCCGGCCTGTTCGGCTGCTTTGCGTACTATCTTTATTTCGTCTTCCGTATCGGTGTGAAAGCAGTTAATGCACACAACGGGGTTGATACCGGACTTTCGTATCGTGTTGATATGATGGATCATGTTCGGTATACCTTTTTCCACCAGTTCCAGGTTCTCTTTGGTATATTCTTCGGGAAGTGCAATACCTGGAACCACCCTGGGGCCGCCGCCATGCATCTTAAGAGCCCTGATGGTAGTGGTTAAGACCGACACGTGCGGTTTAAGTTTGCTGTAACGGCATTTTACATTCCAGAACTTCTCAAAGCCGATGTCCGCTGCAAAGCCGCTTTCCGTTACGTGGTAGTCGAACAATTTAAGCCCGATGCGATCCGCAATGATCGAAGACTGACCGACGGCTATGTTGGCAAACGGTCCGGCATGGACCATGCACGGCTGGTATTCTGCTGTGCACATCAGCGTTGGATTAATGGTATTGCGCATCCATGCGGTCATGGCCCCCCCCACTTCCAGATCTCCGGTGGTAACCGGATTGCCTGTCCGGTCGAAAGCCACTGTAATCTCATCGAGCCGCTTTCTTAGATCCGCCAGATCCCGAACGATGGAAAGAATGGCCATCAGCTCGGAGCCCACGGCAATGCCAAAAAAAGACTGCATGGTAAAACCGTCCATCCGGCCGCCAAGGCCGATTACGATGTTTCTAAGTGCCTGGGCGCACAGATCCATCACCCAGCCCATTTCGACACGGGTGGGATCGATGTTAAGCCGTCGCATCCCGCTTAGCCTTTGAAGTTGCTCATCTGTGTAGTTTCTTTCATGTTGCATCCGGGCGGTTAAAGCCACCATAGCAAGATTGTGAGCGTTCATGATATCGTTTATGTCCCCGGTTAGACCCAGAGAGAACTCGGTCATGGGAATAAGAAGGGAGTTTCCGCCGCCTGCGGCTGTTCCCTTTACATTCATAGTAGGGCCTCCTGATGGCTGCCGCAGCGCCCCCCCTACGTTCAGCCCCCGCATGCCGAGACCTTCCATAAGCCCGCAGGACGTGGTGCTTTTGCCCTCCCCCAGTGGGGTTGGTGTAATCGCGGTCACCTCGATGTACTTTCCATCGGGCCTATCCTTAAGACGATTTATGATCTTAAGAAAGTCAAGCTTTGCCAACCTGCCCATAGGCAGCATTTCATCCTTTTCAAGTCCCAGCTTCTCTCTCCACTGCTCGGGTGTTGGCATATTTTCTTCCGCTGCCTCAGAAATCTGCCAGTCTGCCATTTCTACTGCATTATAAGCCATCGATCCAATCCTCCTTTTTTAGGGTTTGATATACGAGGAGCACGGGATCTGCCGTGATCCCCGATTTGTGGCATAAGAATTTCTTAATCAACAAACTGTACGGTTCAATCGTCATTTCTATAAAAATCGCTAAAGTTGTCTTCATATCATGACTGTCAGACCCGGGCAAGTGATATGTGACAATTGCAGCAATTAACGGGCAGCGTGAAGAGCGAATTAACTCTGAAGCCGATGGAGCCGAAAATAGAACCCTTGTTTTTCCATTAGTTGTGAATGGGTTCCCTCTTCGATGATCCGCCCCCGGTTCAATACCATGATCCTGTCTGCATGGCGTATCGTTGAAAGCCTGTGAGCGACCACGATGGCGGTTCGAGAGCGCAGCAAATTGAAAAGTGCATCCTGGACCTTCTGCTCGGTCTGTGAATCGATATAAGAGGTGGCTTCGTCCAGGATAATAAGATCAGGATCACGGGCCATCGCTCGGGCAATGGATATAAGCTGACGCTCTCCGCTTGAAATTGCACCGGTGCCTTCTGAAAGCACCGTATCTAGACCCTGTGGCAACTTCTCGATAAATGTTTTGCAGTTCGAAGCGGTTAGGATCCGATCGATCCTGCTTTCGGAAAATCGGCGATTGCCCCAGAAAATGTTTTCACGAACCGTTGCGGAAAACAGAAAAGGCTCCTGCATAACCAGCGCCATCCTGGCTCTGAAGTCAGCAGGGGGAAGATTCCGTATGTCCCGGCCATTGATAAGGACTCGACCCGAGGTTGGATCGTAAAATCTGGTTATAAGATAAATAAGGGTCGTTTTGCCCGAACCTGTTGGACCTACGATCCCAAGCGTCTGGCCGAAGTGAAGTCGAAACGAAACCTCTTTTAAAACAGGCTCATCTGGAACATAGGCGAAAGAAACCCGATCCAGTGCCACATGGCGAATCCGATCCAAAGAAAGCAACATAGAACGACCTCCGCCTGTGCGCTGTGGCAGTCTGTCTTTATTGTCGAGAATCAGAAAAATTCTTTCAGCAGATGCCATGGCGTTTTGAAGGATATTGTATTTTTCGGCGATGTCGCGGATGGGTCGAAAAAACATCCGCATATATGAAATAAACGCCACAAGCGCACCCAAACTTACATGCCTTGCAATAACCCCCCCTCCTCCGTAATAGAGCACGACGGCTACCGTAACAACACCCATAAATTCGATGAAGGGCATGAAAACACCAAACAGGCGGATCTGTCGTATTTCGGCCAGGTAGTTTTCATGATTCAGTTTTTCAAAACTTCGCAGATTATCTGCTTCACGGTTGAAAAGCTGAATCACCTTCATTCCGCTGATGGTCTCCGACAGTTTCGTGTTGATTTCTGCTACCTTCATGCGAAGCACCCGAAAAATCTTTCTAGCTCTGCCTGAAAACACAAAGGATGCATAGATCACAACAGGAAGCACGGAAAAGGAAACAGCGGCAAGCTTCCAGTCAATGCCGACAAGTACGGCGGCAATACCGATAAGCAAAAAAAGATCTTTAAATACAAAGGACACTACCGATGTGAAAAGTTCATGCATGTTTTGAACATCGTTGGTAACCCGGGTGACCAGCCGTCCCACAGGGTTACGGTTGAAAAAAGACACGGAAAGCGACTGCATGTGTCTAAAAAGCCGTGCCCTTAAGTCATGCATGATCCTCTGAGCGGTATACTCCATTATCATGACCTGCAGGAAGTTGAATCCAAAGTTCGCCACAATCAGCATAAGAAAAACCACAGTGAGCCTCGCCACCCCGTAAGCATCCTTTTGGCGCAACCGTGCCACATCCTCTTTATCCAGCCTGGACAGATCCTCAAAGGAAATACGTGCAACAGATTGGTCGATTTGAAAAAGTCTTGTGTACTTCCTCACTATGGCAAGAGCCTCTGGATCACGCAACGGTACATGATAATATCGCTTTTCTTCTTTCCGATCCGGAAAAGCGCTTGAAGCTATGCCCACCGGAACTATGTATCGGTCTATGGCAATCTTGGTTACATATGGAATCGACAGGTCGAGCAGGGTGATGAACATGACCAGTAAGATGGAAGCAAACAGCAACCGCCGGTAGGGTCGGGTAAACGGATAAAGCCGTTTCATGAGCTTTATGTCATAAGGTTTGCCCAGAGCTTCTTCTTCAAAATAGCCGAAATCAGTGTGCAATGTACTCCTCCTCGATCTGCTGCAGGCGAAAAGTTTTGGCATAATATTCGCTTTCCGCCATCAGCTCCATGTGGGTGCCGGCGGCCGCAATGAAGCCATTGTCAAGGGCGATGATCTTATCGGCGAATCGAACCGCTGAGATGCGATGGGAGACGATCAAAATGGTTCGCATACCTGCCAGTGCCTTTATGGTGTTAATGATTTCTGCAGCGGTTTCCGCATCCACCTGGCTTACCGGATCATCCAGGACAAGAATGGAGGAATCCTTTACAAGGGCACGGGCAAGCGCCACACGCTGTTTTTGTCCTCCCGAAAGAACGACTCCCTTTTCCCCTGCTATGGTATCAAACCCATGGGGAAAAGATTGAACCGTGTCATACAAGAAGGCCTTGCGGGTTGCCTCCCTTAATCGATCATCTGTTATCTGCGGGTCTCCAAGCGTTATGTTCTGCCGGATGGTGCCGGCAAAAATGAACGGCTCCTGGGGCATGTATGATATGCACGATCGAAGGTCCTTAAGCCGGATGCTTCGAATCTCCATGTTGTCAATCGTTATCCGGCCGCGGCTCACCTCATAGAGCCGTGGCAGTAAGCTTAAGAGTGTTGTCTTCCCGCTTCCAGGCGCACCTACGATACCAAGGGTTTCACCCGGCCTTACGATCAGATTGATTTGATTAAGCACAGGGGTTTCATTTGAATCGTACGCAAAACAGACATCCTCAAAAACAATTTCGCCTCTGGGTTTATGAAGCAGCATCGCTGAGGGAGCATCGCAAATCTCAGGTTGTGTTTCTAGAATCCGGTTGATTCGATCAAGAGAGGCCCTTCCACGCTGAACCAGGTTGGTCACCCAGCCGAGAGCCATCATGGGCCATGTAAGCAAGCCCAAGTACGCGATGAACGCAACGAAATCACCCGGCGTGATAATGGCATAGATGGTTTGACGCCCGCCCAGGAACAGTACCACCGCAAGACTCAAATTGGTGAGCAGCAGCATCATCGGGAAAAAGGATCCCGTAATTCGTACCAGACGGAGATTACGCTTTATGTATTCTTCAGATTTTTTTAAAAAACGAGCGGTTTCTTCCGTTTCCATATGGTAAGCCTTGATCGTACGAATTCCGGCAAACCGTTCCCTGGCCGCTTCTGTTAATTCTGAAAAGGCGGCCTGCACCTGCCCGTAGAGACGGTGCATCCTTTTGCTGAAAAAACGGGCACCTATGACGATAAAAGGCATGGGGATCAGCATGTAGACCGCAAGCCGCACGTTGATGTAAAGCATAAATCCGATAGCTGCGGTTCCAAGAACAATGGCGTCGGTTAACGCCACGATACCCATTCCCATCGCCATGCGTACATGTTGAATATCGTTGGTAGCATGGGCCATGAGATCACCTGTTGTTGTTTTATCGAAATAGACGGCCGGCAATGTTTGCAGGTGAGCAAAAAGGCGGTTTCGAATCCCCTCCTCAACCCGGCGTGATAAACCGATAAGGCAATGCCGCCATCCATAGCGGAAAATGCCGATCAGCAGTCCGATTCCGATCAGGTAAGCAGCATGGTAAAATAGAACGATCGGGGTGATACTCATGGTGGTAAGCCCGTCCACGGCCCATTTGATAACTCGGGGAATTAGAAGTTGCAAAAAATCGACGAAAATGAGGAATACAAGGCCCATAAAAATATATATGCGCTTTTCTTTAAAATAGGGCCGGATTAAATGAAGCGATTTCATGGAATAAAAAGTTTGCCCTTTCTGGAAGAAAGTTTCAACCCGTTGCAGAAGCAATTCTCGGGTGCGTTGACTTTCAATGGGGCCGTTGTTACTATTTATCACCATGGAGCCGGGAAACATAGTAGAATTTATCGACCGCGAGAAGATCCTGTGCGCGGTTGTTTTGGATATCAAGAAAATGAGGCTTCGGCTGCTTACCGAAAACAACCGTGAGGTTAATATCTCAGCAAGCCGCTTGTCTCACAAAGCAAACCAACGTCTTGATCTATCCATGGGAAGGGACAGGCTTGTAAATGCACTAAAAGAGACGGCCTCAAGGCGAAAGGCCCTGATCCAAGATATCGACATCCGGGAGCTGTGGGAGGTGTTAAACACGGAACAGGAGTGGATCGATCTGTCCACCATGACTCAATTCTGTTTCCCGGAAGACCAGACGGCAGATCATCAGGCTGCGGTCATTCGGGCGTTTTTTAACGACAGGCAGTATTTTAAATTCAATCCGGATAGATTTTTCCCAAATACCCGAGAACAGGTGGAAAATATTATAAACCGCACCAAAGAAGCGGAGCGGCAAAACAGACTGATTGAAGCAGGCGGGGCCTGGTTAAAAAGTGTTTTGGATGATATAAAATCCGCCTTGCCGCAAGAGCACGAGGAAATTATCGATATTCTGAAAAGCTATTATCTTTTTGAAAATGACAGCTCACACCATGAGCTGGCCAAAAAAATACTCAAAAGAGCCGGTCATAAAAATCCTGATGTCATTTTCACCGCACTGGTGAAACTTGGGATCTGGGATGAAAATGAAAACCTGGATTTACTGCGATTCGATATCCCAAAGGCCTTTCCAAAGGATGTCGAGCAGGCCGCAGAGGAAAAACACCGTCATCTCAGTACCATTGAGGTTGAAAATGACAGAAAGGATCTAACTCATCTTCCTTTGATAACCATTGATGGTCAGAACACCCTGGATTTCGACGATGCTATAAGCATACAGCAGCAGGAAAATGGTCAATATCTGTTAGGTATTCATATCGCCGATGTGAGTCATTTTATAAGAAAAGACGACCCTGTGGACAAAGAAGCCAGGGCCCGGGCCAGCTCGATCTACATGCCAGATATGAAAATCCCCATGATCCCCCCCCACCTTGCGGAAAATCTTTGCAGCCTTAAAGCAGGACTCAAACGGCCCGCCATAAGTATCATGATCCGGATCACCTCATCTGCCGAGATAGTCGATTACGAAATTTTTCCGAGTATCATTCTGGTAAAGCAGCAGATGACTTACTTCGATGTGAATTCGGTTGCAGATGAAAACCAGCAAATTCGTATGCTTTATGATATTGCCAAAAACTTCCAGCAGAAACGGCTGCTTCAAGGCGCTGTGCAGATCACGCTGCCCGAAATCAGCATTTATTTCGATGAGGATGGCAAGCTTGCTCTTACCAGAACCGACAGGGAGAGCCCGGGTAGGCTTCTGGTTGCTGAGCTGATGATTCTGGCCAACTGGCTTATGGCCAAGACCCTGGCCGAAGGCGGAATCCCAGCGATTTATCGATCGCAAACCGAGCCCAGGGAACGATTGTATAAATATAACCAGGGCAGCCTGTTTCAAAACTGGATGCAGCGGAAATTGCTAAGCCGGTTTGTGTTGACACCTCAACCCGAGCCCCACTGCGGCTTGGGGCTGGATGCTTATGTAACGGCCACATCTCCCATACGGAAATATCACGATCTTGTTACACAACGTCAGATACGGGCTGCATTGGGGCTGGAGACCCCTTATTCCAGGGAGGAAATCGAGCATATGATCCAGGTTCTGGAACAGCCCACAGGCACTGTTTTCAGAATTCAGTACAAACGGCATCGTTACTGGCTTTTGAAATATCTGGAAAACAGGGTTGGAGAGAAAGAACAGGCCATTGTAACCGGGAGGCGGAAAAACAACTACACCGTATTGCTGACCACCTACATGATAGAGTGCACACTGTCGGCTTCGGTGGGAATCGAATTGAAGACCGAAGATTATATTCAGGTGACGATTCAGCATGTTGATGCAAGAAAAGATATGATAAGCGTATATCTCAGCTAGTGTCCATCCATAAATGGTATTTTTTTATAATTCATCGCTTAATGGAACATCCAAGATATATGCATGCAACCATGCCAAAGGCAGGTAAATCCGAAACAGGCACACAGAGTGCGCCTGAGGCGGGTGTTTCGCATTTAATATGAAGGAGTGTACTAGAATGGATAAGAGAGAATGGAACCCAGGATCACTGCTTAAACTGTCTGGATCTTACTGGCAAACATGCGTGCTTCACGCTGCGGTTAAGTTGGATGTTTTCAGTGCCATCGGTGAAGAAAGGTATACCGCTGCTGAGATCGCCAAAAATTTAGATGCAGATGAAAGAGCTGCTGCAATGCTCTTAACCGCCCTTGTCGCCATGGAACTTTTAGAAAAAAAAGATGGGACATATCAGAACACTCCCGCAGCGCTCCGATTCCTGTGCAAGAGTTCTGCAGAGTTCATGGGCTATATGATTTTGCATCATCATCAGCTTATGAATTCCTGGTCCAGGTTGGACGAGGGGGTTAGAACCGGCAAACCGGTTCGAGACCGTGGCAGTGGAGGAGATGATACATGGCGGGAAAACTTTCTTATGGGAATGTTTAACATGGCCATGCAAGTGGCGCCCAAAATTGTTTCGTCAATCGACCTTTACGGAAGAAGGCATCTGCTTGACTTAGGGGGAGGACCTGGCACTTATTCCATTCATTTCTGCAGGCAATACCCACAACTAAAGGCAACCGTGTATGACTTGCCCACAACGCGTTCTTTTGCTGAAAAAACCATTGAAAAATTCGGTATGGCAGACCGGATAACATTCATGGATGTGGATTATCTAAATGAATCGATCGAGGGAACTTACGACGTGGCCTGGCTTTCGCACATTCTCCACAGCGAAAGTCCGCAGAACTGTATCCGGATCATCAACAAAGCCGTATCCGTACTGGAAACGGGAGGCCTGATTCTTGTTCATGACTTTATTCTAAACAATACCATGGACGGTCCTCTGTTTCCCGCTCTATTTTCACTGAACATGCTTCTGGGAACAGAAGCCGGACAGTCCTATTCAGAGCAGCAAATAATGGAAATGCTCGCCGGGGCAGGCGTCAAGAACCTGAAAAGAATATGGATTCAGACTCCAAATGATTCAGGTATCATTTCTGGAATCGTTTCATAGGGGCCTTATGGTTTCGGTACCCCAAACACACTGGCAGGAGCTTAAAGAAAAGGATCTGACAGTCGTCTGCAAAAATGCAGGCGCCACACTTAAAAACCACCAGCGGCTGTTGTTACCTTTTCTGAATGAAACGTTGTGTGTGGACGTTCAAAAACAACTCCTTTATCGGCTATCCGGGAAGCCTAAGCCAGTGGGTGCAAGCCCACTGCTTGAACTAATCGCCCTCATCTACTTGTTAAGCGTCAAGGAGGCCTTGCCCGAAGATAAGATGATCGGTGTAAGAGAGCTTAAGGATGCCCATTTTTTTCAGGGACCCCATTCACTTGATTTTTCAACACTTTTGGATAGATACGGAAGAGACCCGGAGGCTTTTGCTTTGGCGGCTCAGCGACTGGGTGGGGTGGGGGTTCAGCTGGCCGATGTGGCATACAGGCTGCAGGTGTTTCCGAAAATACCGATTTATTATTTGTTATGGGTCGGTGATGAAGAATTCCAATCTGATATTACGGTTCTCTTTGATCAGACGATCGAACGGCATCTTCCCGCAGATGCCATTTGGGGATTGGTTCAGGTGGTAAATGAGTGGTTATCGGCTCAATGTTTACTGGAGCAATCAAGATGTTTTTCTTTCAAAACCCGTAAGATCGTGGAATGAATGAGCAGCAGCGAAAACGCGTACTTTTTCGATTCAATCAACTGCAATCATAATAGCCCCGAACCTGGAACCTATCGGTTTAAAAGGAGTATGGCATTCAGTGAAACTGGTTCTGACAAACGATGATGGTATAGATGCCCCGGGGCTTAAAGCCTTTGAACAGGTGATCCGGGGCTTTGGGTCTGTTATTGTAGTGGCACCCGAATCGCCCAATTCGGGCATCGGGCACAAAGTCACCACCAAGGCGCCCATAAAGGTAGAGAGAGCTGGGAAGAGTCGATTCAGAATCACCGGCACACCGGCGGATTGCTCCCGCATTGCTCTTACGCAGATAGCACCGGATGCGGACTGGTTGTTTGCCGGTATCAATCAGGGGGGCAACTTAGGGGCTGATATTTATATGTCGGGCACCGTGGCAGCCGCGCGGGAAGCAGCGCTGCTCGGGTTTCGTGCCGTTGCCGTGTCTCATTATGTGGCAAAAAACCGGCAGATCGACTGGGATCTGGCTCGACTGCGGGTCAAATCGCTGATCTGCAGGTTGATTTCAGAAAGACTTCAACCAGGGTGTTTCTTAAATGTGAATCTTCCGCATCCAGCGGATGATGAAACAGATCTTCCTGTGGTATTTTGCTCGCTGGACACAAATCCACATGGGGTGCACTATTACAAAGACGGAAACCAATTGATTTACGATGGAGACTATCACTCTCGGCCGCGACAGCCAGGGCGGGATGTGGATGTGTGTTTCAGCGGGCAGATTGCGGTCACCCAAATTCCACTGGAGTTGGGCAACCACAACACAAAGCCAGCAGAGGGCCAGCTTAATCCATAACTCATGTTTCGCATCCCGGTTTCCCGGCGGGAAACCATATTACGATTATGGTGTAAAGGAGCAAACAATGAGTTTCTCAAAAGCACATAAATCTTTTCGATTAACAGACAGAGATATCGACTTTTTGATCGAGACCGTATCATCCGGGGTCACAGACAAATGGAGATTGAAGCAAATCATTCGGGAGGACGAAGACTTTAGAAACCGTTTTATTTCTGAAGAAAAGGTGTTCAGGCGGGTAATGGATGACGAGGAAATCCTGCTCAAGATATCTCCTGCACTGTTTTTCGAAATCCTGCTTCGAAAAGCCGCAGCTTCGCTGGAGAGAAAAAGTTATACTCTGGAAAAAACAAGCACAATGAGAATTCCGGTATTCGATACCCATGAGGTTGTGGATCTTCTGAATCGGGAGTCCCTGTTGGTCTACTTAGCGGACATGCTGTCATCCTTTACCCGAATCGAAACCTATACAATCTCTTTTCGGATAAAAAAAGGAGTATGGAAAAAGATACGGTTCAACGATTTGGATATCCGCAGTCTCATGGCCTTTGCGGAGATTGTGGAAGAGCCTTATCGACTTCATTTTTATAAAAGAATAGCGGATATTTGCCTGTTTATCCTCGGGATATTTCCAGAGCATGCGGAGTATGAATATCGATACCCCTTTTCCGGACACTTACGCCCGCCCATTAGAGGAAATTTGAGGATCAGCCCTGAAGAATACGAAAATGAGGGCAAGAAATTCTATAAACTGGCAGCCGAACATCCTTCTGCCGAAGAACTGGATCTGTCGGAGACATTCTTGGCCCTTCATGGTAATTTTCAGAAGGCAAAAAAACCGTTGAACTTCATCTCCGAACACTACCTTCGGTATAAGAAACGTCGGCTTTTCTGGTAACAGCAACGCCGCCTCTCAACGAGCCCCGTGGTCAGATTGCGGGGGATGGGAGAGGCGTGTTTAAGTTTATTGAAAAGAGAATTTTGAAACTCTAAGGAGCGGGTTGATGGATTATGATGTCATAGTGGTGGGAGCCGGGCCGGCGGGGATTTTTGCTGCCTTGACGCTTGCTGATTATGGAAGCCCATCGGTTCTTCTCATTGAACAGGGAAAGGATTTAAGTAAAAGACGGCGAAAGAGCGGAAAAGACATGCTCTGTGGCTGGGGTGGTGCAGGTGCTTTCAGCGACGGCAAGCTGATCATATCCACAGAAGTGGGCGGGTTTCTACAGGACTTTCTCAGCCGAACAAGCTTGCTGGAACTGCTTAAGAGCACAGATGACATTTATGTTGCCCACGGGGCTCCGGCCCACGTCTATGGAGAAAGCACAGCCGAGCTGGAAGATCTGTCAGACCGTGCCCGTACGGCTGATCTTGAATTGATTCCCATGCGGATCAGACACATAGGCACAGAAAATTGCCGCAGCATCCTAAATCGTCTTCGAGAATCTTTAAACGGCCGTGTTGAGATGCGGACCAACTGCAGGGTTCAAAACCTGCTGGCCGAAAAGGACCATATTACCGGGGTGAGGCTTGAAAATGGTGAAGTCATCCACAGCCGGTTCGTCGTGGTTGCACCCGGCAGATCCGGTGCGAACTGGATGAGGGATGAGGCAGCATCTCTTGGCCTTCACACTTACGTGCGGCCGGTGGATATTGGGGTGCGGGTGGAGCTTCCCGCTGCGGTCATGAAGCAGATTACCGATAGGGTGTATGAATCGAAGCTCATTTATTATTCAAAGACGTTCGATGATAAGGTTCGAACCTTCTGCATGAATCCACACGGTGAAGTGGTGACAGAAAAAAACGATGGCAGCATTACTGTAAACGGTCATAGTTATGCCAGGAAAAAAAGTGAAAATACGAACTTTGCTATTCTGGTAAGCAGTAATTTTACGCAACCCTTCGATGATCCCATCGCTTATGGCCTCTATATTGCAAGACTGGCTAACCTTTTGGGCGGTGGGCCTATCATTCAGCGGCTCGGTGATTTGCTGGCAGGCAGACGAAGCACAAGACAGCGTATCGATCGCTGCTTGACCCGTCCCACCCTGCCGGAAGCAACCCCCGGCGATTTGAGTTACGTATTTCCTTACCGCCACCTGAAAAACATCATAGAGATGCTTGAGGCTCTGGAAAACCTGGCTCCTGGAGTCTACTCCAGGCACACTCTTCTTTATGGAGTGGAAGTCAAGTTTTATTCCAATCGAATTCAGCTCTCCGCTGAACTTGAAACTAAAATAACCAACCTGTTCGCCATCGGGGATGGTGCAGGCATCACCAGGGGCCTGCTTCAGGCATCGGCAAGTGGAGTGATGGCAGCTCGCGCGATCGTAAAACGGCTCAAGCTGCCTAGCTGACATTACCGGCCGTTCAGTACGCTACTGTTTGTAGCCGATCTTTCTTAGCAATTCTTTGCGGGCCGTAACATCTTCTTCGGATTCAATGCCCTTTGAGAAGAACCCATCGATTACCCCTAAAATCCCACGGCCTTGCTCGGTTTCGGCTATCACAACCTCTACAGGGTTTGCCGTGGCGCAAAAGACACGGCAGACCTCCGGAACCTGCTTAATGGAATTCAGAACATTAATCGGAAAAAGATCCTTCATGAAAATAATAAAGCTGTGACCTGCAGACAGTGCATACGCATTTTTTTTCGCGAGCTCGATTAATTCGTCGTCGGTCCCGGTGAAGCGAACCAAACACTTGTCGGATGACTCGCAAAACGCCAGACCGAATTTGGCCCCGGGCACGCTGCCAACCATGGCTTCATATACATCCTCCACCGTTTTTATGAAATGTGACTGTCCTAAAATCATATTCAGGTTTTCCGGGTTTTCAATTTTTACAATTTTAAGCTCCATCACTTGCTCCTTTTCGTTAATGATTTAAGATTGTAACTGCGTTAAGAGGTAGCTTCTCAGTAAGTTCTGGCATGTAAGGACAGCAGGCCACAGCCTCTTGGCTCGCCCTGTTGCACCAGAATGACACCTCCCAAAAAGGCACACTCAGCGTAAAAGCGTATAGATGCATGTTATTTTCAATACCAGTATCCCATATTGGCATCAAGATCGAGTTTTGAGTAGATCTTAAAATATCCGGAGCGAAAAATATAACACCTTGTGTTTATTATCATTTATTTAACATTGTAAAACACCATCACCCCCTGGCACGCAGCATGCAGTAAGCATAGGTTACCGTACATAATCTTCAACAGGAAGAAAGGTTTCTCCGGTGTGCGTGCATCTTTTTAAACGGGCAATCTCTAAACCAAAAATAAATTAAATTCTTGCCAAGAAAGATTCGCACCGGAAAAATAACGGCATTCGGGGAAGCCTTCTTCCTTAGCAATCTGAAATTGGGTATATTATGACAGCGTTGAAACAGACTCTAATCCGAAAGCTTGAAGCCAAAGGCCTCTACCCGGGCACCATACCCGGATTTCTTAAAAACCTTGCCGCGTATTTATCCGAAAATCCGCACTTGAATCTTGTTGAGGTGAATCACAAACTCAGTTATCTGGGCTGGGAAGAAATTGAGCTCGACTATCATACCTTTCAACTAGCCAAGTGTTGGCTTGAATCGGAAACCGCCGGAGAATAGACCCCGCAGTGGCCTAAATCACAGAGTAAAATGGTTTTTTATAGCTTAAGCTCAGAAAGACGCTGTCTCAAGTAAGTAAATCGTCTCTTAAGCTTATCGTTTCGAACCCCAATCGCCAGTGCTTTAAGGGTTCCAACGATCACCACCAGGTTTCGGGCCCTTGTAACGGCTGTATAAACAAGATTCCTCTGAAGCAGAAGATAATGCTGTGTCAACAGGGGCATGATAACGGCTGGATATTCGGAACCCTGGGATTTGTGTACCGATATCGCATATGCCAAAACGACTTCGTCCATGTCATGAAAGTCGTAAACGACCTGCCGCCCATCAAAGGCGATCAGCACGGTCTGGTTTTCATAATCGATCCTACTAATTCGGCCGATATCGCCGTTAAAGACATCTTTTTCATAGTTGTTTCGAATTTGCATAACTTTATCGCTTATCCGGAATCTTCGACTGCCCCGCAAAATTCCCCCTGTTCCAGGATTGAGTGCATCTTGCAGGGCTTCATTCAAATTTTCCGCCCCTATGATCCCTTTATGCATGGGAGTTAGAACCTGAATATCATTAACCGAATCCAACCCGAACCTCCCGGGTATTCTATGCCGGGTCAGTTCTAGTATTATCTCTAAAACCTTCTCTGGTTTATCCTGCTGAATGAAATAAAAATCTTTATGATTGTCCATTGCGCCAAGCGGTTCGACGTATGGTATGATTCCCATGTTTATTTTATGAGCGTTAACAACAATCTGGCTTTTTTTAGCCTGACGAAAAATTTCACTGAGCGATACCACCGGCACCACATGAGAGGCGATCAAATCCCTCAGTACGTTTCCAGCACCCACAGAGGGAAGCTGGTTCACATCCCCCACCAGCACCAGGGTCGCACCGGACGGTACGGCTTTTAGCAGGTGATACATAAGCAGTGTGTCGATCATGGAAGCCTCGTCCACAAATAAAACATCGCAGTTAAGATGATTGCGCTCATTTCTATTAAACCCGGCTTTCTGGATGCTGTATTCGAGCAATCGATGAATGGTTTTCGCCTCATGTCCGGTTGTTTCACTCATGCGCTTGGCTGCTCTTCCGGTCGGAGCAGCCAGTTGCGTTTTGACCTTCATCCGGGAGTAGATCTTTAGGATCGCATTGATAATGGTGGTCTTACCGGTACCCGGTCCACCTGTAATGACGGTTATTTTGTTATTCAAAACACAGCGGATGGCGGCAACCTGTTCTTCTGCCAGGTCAATAGGTAACCTTCTCCGTATCCATTCAATCGCCCTGTCAATGTCAATCTTTCGAATGGATTTGGGAGATTCCAAAATCCGTTTCAGGTTTGCCATGATACGGGTTTCGGCCACATGAAACTTCACCAGGTAAACCGCTTTATTGTTTGGTTTAAAATCTTCAAGGGTTTCATTGATGTCTTCTATAACCACCTTACCGGCCAGAGCCAGAGTGCCCAATGCCTGCTCGACAATTTCTCTTTCTATCCCAAGGATCTCCATACACTGGGTGATCAGCAAGTCATAAGGGTAATAAACATGGCCATCTTCAGCCAGCCGATTCAGTACGTAAAGGATTCCGGCTTCAGCCCGCAAGGGAGAGGTTTTATGAAAGCCAAGCCGTTCAGCAATCTTGTCTGCTGTTAAAAATCCAATACCAAAAATATCTGTGGCCAGACGATACGGGTTTTTCCGCACCACCTGAATTGAACCCTGCCCATAGTGTTTAAAAATCTTTATGGCATATGCGGCGCTTACGCCATGGGTCTGTAAAAAAAGCATGACATCCCTGATATCCTTCTGTGCATGCCATGCCTGCTTGAGCATTCCAATTCGTTTCTGCCCGATACCCTGGATCTCGGCCAGACGCTCTATGTTTTCATCCATAATGTTGAGTGTTTGATCGCCAAATCTGTCGACAATTCGCCCCGCCATAACCGGCCCAATGCCTTTTATGAGTCCTGAACTCAGATATTTCCGGATACCATAAACGGTAGCAGGCACCTTTGTCTTGTATTCAATCACCTTAAATTGCTCCCCGTACTTGGGATGGCGCGTCCATGAACCCTGCATCTGAAGCACCTCACCAGGCACGGGTGCCATGAGATTTCCCACCACGGTCACAAGGTCCGGCCTGCCCTGGACCCGAACTTTGGCAATTGTGTACCCATTTTCTTCATTGCAGTATGTGATTCGTTCAATCTGTCCAGACAGGTCCACTGTCATGTGCTTGTTTTTCATTTTTCAACACCGGCTAACGCCGAACTCCTGTTTGCAAGTTTTACGGGAAAAACAAAAGTATTTATACAAAGTCCTGCCCTTTTTCCAAGACTAAACTTATGAAAAATGGCCCCTTTATAGAGGGTCAGCTGGAATAAAAACTCAGTTGTAAGCGATCTGGAGTGCCTAATTTTATCAACCAAACAGGGAAATTCAATCTCTTTTATTATTATTCTTCAAATGGGGATATTTTCAAGTTTACCGGGAATTGCTGGGTTTTTTAAATTTGATTTTCTTTTTTTTATATGATATTTTAAAATACTTAATTTGAGGAAAATTACTTCTTTTCTTTTCAATTAAGTATTCGCTATTCCATGAGAAATCATCTGTACAAATGGATGATAGAGGAAGCAACAGATCATTGCTACAGGAACTGTCTTAATTATTTTGAACACAATTCTTCAATCCTGGATGTTGGAATCGGCAATGGTCTGATGATGAAGACTTACCACCCGTTGATTAAATCCAAAGGCCTTAAAATAACCGGTCTGGACATTAACAAAGCCTATCTTAACCACTGCGACAGCCTGATACATAGTTATGGTTTGGAAAACCACATTCGGATCTGCAATCAGCCTGTTGAAACTTATATTCCACTGAACGGTAACTGTTATGATTTTATTCTTTTCAGTATGAGCTTTATGTTGTTGAAAGATCAAAAAGCGGTCTTACAGCGTGTAAAAAATTGGCTTAAACCCGGGGGGAAGGTCGTATTTTTTCAGACCATTTTTAAAATGAAATCTAAACTGATGGAATATGTAAAACCAAGGCTGCGGTATATTACAACCATCGATTTTGGAAGCGTCACTTACGAAAACGATTTCTTCAAGTTGCTGGAGGAAACAAACCTATCCATACTTGAAGACCGGCTGTTGAAGCGAAAGTGGTTCAAAGGAGAGTATCGAATGATTGTTACAGAAAAAGCGAATGAAACCAAATGAACCCCGTTGTTTTCAAAATGACTCAAAGGGCCCTATCGTCAAGACATGATGAATTATGCGTGCAGGTCATTTTGCCATGTGATTTGTGCAGCTACGGGGTGAACTATACCTTTAGGTTCAACCGCCTGGCCAGACGGTTATGCTCTTCAGCAGTAATCCATTCCACGTTTAAATAATCCAGGATTTCTTCCTCATTTAAGCCGATTCGCCGCGCTTCATCGACCGTGAAAGCGTATGCTTCGATCTCCGTTGGTCTATCGACGTAGGATACAGATCGATCATATAAGTTCAGACCCTCTAGATGCTGTCTTACGTGAACCAATTCGTGTATAATATCAAGATACAGGATCTTGTCATCCGATTCCTGTAAATGTTTTTTACCGATGCTGATGGTACCATTATCGTTATCAACAAACATATAGGTTTGCCTTTGAATCACCTTAATCTTTGTGCCGGCTAATACTTGGGGCACTCTGTCTGCGCTTCCAAAGATTTCAAGCAAAATAGGCTTTTCCTCCAAGCCGGGAAAGATATCGGAGATCGTGTACACTCCGATATCTTTTAGACGATTGATTTGAATGAGCGTCTCCTTCACTTAAAAACTCCACTTTACAGGGAAAAACCGAGTGATTCGATCCAGCTAAGCGACGCTTTTGTATCCGGCTCTGGAATATATTCAAGGCCTATATATCCCTCATAGCCCATCTTATCGATTGCTTCCAAAACAAACCGATAATTGATTTCACCGGTGCCCGGTTGGTGTCTTCCCGGGTTGTCTGCGATCTGAATATGGCCGATGCGCTCCAGATTGGCTTCGATAGTGCTGACCAGATTTCCCTCCATTTTCTGCATGTGATAAACATCGTATTGAATCTTCAGGTTATCCGCTTTTACTTCCTTGATCAATTCTATCCCCTGTCGGGTGGTGCTGAGCAGGAACCCGGGGATATCGAATGTATTTATCGGTTCGATCAGCAAAAGCCGGTTATCCGAAGCCAATTTTTCAGCCGCATAGGCAAGGTTTTCCACGAGTACCTTCCATTGCTGGCTTTGGGACACGCCCTCGATTTGTTTTCCCACAAGGCAGTTGATCAGATCCACATTTAACACCTTGGCATATTCAAGAGCTCTGTCAACGCCTTGCCGAAACTCGTCAATCCGCTCTGGATGTGCGGCGATACCTCGATCTCCCTCTGTCCAATTACCCGCGGGCAGGTTAAACAGGACCTGCTTGAGGTCATTTTTTTTAAGGTATGCGGACAGCTCCTGGGCTTCGTAGTCATATGGGAACATGTATTCCACATAATGAAAGCCGGCTTCCTTACTTGCAGCAAATCGCTGTTCAAATGAAACCTCGCCAAATAACATAGTCAGGTTGGCAGAAAATTTAGGCATTTTTCTATCTCCTTAAAGTTGTGATAGTTTTTTGTACAGCAGCGGAGTCTTTCTGCTGACTGCCGTTCAAAATTTAAAGCACTTTTGGTTGTTCTCCAATTTATGGAGAAGAAGGATCACTCCAACTCTTTTGGATATGACCCGAATTTTCTATATCCTGTTTCATGAAACAAAACAATCCATCCAAAAAGAAAGCAGCCTGTTTTCTTAAGGCAGGCTGCTTTCTTTTTGGATAGGTTTATCCGATTTTTTTAACGTTTTTTGCCTCAGGTCCCCGTTCCGTTTCATTCACCTCGAAACTGACTCGATCTCCCTCGGCCAGCGTTCGAAACCCGGGCATATCGATAGAGGTATGGTGCACAAATAAATCCTTGCCTTCCTCTCGCTCAATAAACCCATACCCTTTTTTGTCGTTGAACCATTTTACTATCCCTTCTGCCATATCGTTCTCCTCCTTTTTTATGGTACACCCGAATTTCAAACCGCTCTCCTGAAAGAAACCGATTCGTCGGGCAAAACACTGCCCCAGCATTCGGCTACTCCCACCGCCTGAATGTACCCCTGAGGCGCCTGCACTATAAGTAGCCTTTAGTATATGTTAAGCAAGTTTTCAACAATTAAATTGTGGGGAAGTCATAGGAGAATCGAATCCCCGTATTTAGGTCAGTTCACTTCGCTCAGAATTGGAATTCCGGAATGACGTCTTTCCGCGGGATATAAAATTTATTTATTATCAACATGTTATAAAAACCTGAGTTGTCGTTTCTCTATAATTTTGCCTGCCTTGCGATCCGTTTTTCCGAAATCGGGTCTTTCAAAAAAATGTGGACCATCTGTTGGACATGTTTTGTCGGGGATGCGAAAAATATCCATTTATTGTATAATAAATTTAATTTAAGTTCCGTTAACTTGCATCTTCTAAACCAGTTTGCGAAAGAGCCTGAAACCATGAAACATGCAGGTTAAAAGGCAGGAAACTCAAATAATCCTATGAAAATCAAAGTCGAATGTTACGCCGGATATCGAGGAGAAGAAACACCGAGGCGGTTTTGGCTGGGACCTCGAAAAATTGAAATAAAAGAAATCTTGGATCGATGGCTCGCCCCGGATCACCGGTATTTTAAGATTCTCGGAGATGACGCGGGGTTATATATTATCCGACACGATATCGAATCCTGGAATTGGGAGCTTACTTTCTTTCGACAGCAATGATCTGCTCTTCTTCGCCGACCATAGTGAACAGACTGGTATCAAAAAAGAACACTTCGCTGATGAAAAAAGAGAATCTTTTTGATCGCTGGCCGGAAAAATATGACCGATGGTTTGAAACGCCATTGGGTAAACTAATAAAAAGATATGAAAAGGACGTGTTGTTTTCATTGTTGCAGCCTGCAAAAGGACAGCAGATTTTAGATGCCGGATGCGGCACCGGCGTTTTTACTATAGACATCCTCCAAGCAGGTGCACATGTTGTGGGACTGGAATTGTCGTTGCCCATGATCAGGTATGCCGGCAGAAAGGCTACATTTGACAGGATACAAGGCGATATGCTGTATCTGCCGTTTAAAGACAACTGTTTTGACAAGACGGTTTCAGTAACAGCAATCGATTTTATCGAAAATGCCGCCGCTGCCGTCAATGAGCTCATTCGAGTAACGCGCCGTGGTGGTCGCATCGTTGTGGCGACGCTTAACAGCTGCAGTACTTGGGCCGAACGGCGGCGAAAAGAAGCTGAAACAGGCCGGAACCCCCTGTTTAAGAACGTCTTCTTTCGAACTCCCGAGGCATTAAAAGCGCTGGCACCATATCCTGGAATTCTCAAATCCGCAATTTATTTCAATGAAGATGAAGACATCAACCGTGCTGTCTTGATCGAAGAGCAGGGCAGGCAAAGATGTTTAACAACTGGTGCATTCTTAGTAATTTGCTGGAGGAAACCATAGATAGAATCCTTATTTATCAGTACCTGACAACTGAGAGTTTTGGGTCGTAGTACCACAGCTGGGCTCCCCGAAAATTGCCGTTCGGGTTGAATAAGGCTTGACAATTAAGTTTCTTCCAACTAAACTAAATATAATTGATCCTACCATTTTAAACAGCTTTTACAGATTGATTTCTTCTGAACCGAAACGCTGAAATACCTTTTGTCCTTGTTTTAGGGGATCGGCGTGTGAAACCACCAGGCTGTCATTTCTCGCGGCTCTGAGGTCTGTGAGCATCGAAGTGAAAAGGATTTTTCATCCCTAGAAGACAAACCATAGTTTCTGACAGTCTCTCAACTCGTTTAATTATGGAAAGGAGAGTGTAATGGCCAACCAGAAAATACTTATTCCTTACAATTTTACGGATATGGATCAAAAAGCACTGGAGTTTGCGGCTAACACATTCAAATACATTAAAACATCCCGCATCACCTTGTTTCATGTATATATCCCGCTTCCTGATATTGAAACCAGCGCAAAAACCGTAATGAGCAGGCTCTCATCAAGCATGCATTTTTTAACCAATGAGTTGAAAGAGAAAGAAAAAGCGATCCAATCTTCCAGG
The DNA here is from genome assembly GCA_019309565.1 of Deltaproteobacteria bacterium. Classification (GTDB taxonomy): domain Bacteria; phylum Desulfobacterota; class Desulfobacteria; order Desulfobacterales; family SURF-15; genus JAFDFZ01. Next base: position 26,985 of record JAFDFZ010000009.1, on the reverse strand, counting down.
CAATACCTTTTGGACAAGGGATTTTCAGAAGATCAGGTCGATTATGTTTTTCGACCCAGAACAAGGTCGCTACCTGATGAAATAATCGATGCGGCAACCGAGGGTAACTATCAGGTAATCATTTTAAACTTACGCCCGCACAGAATAATTAGAGCCTTCGTACAAAGCGTGCATAATAAAGTGATATCCTCGCTTCGGAACAGAGCCGTGTGTATCGTTACCTGATTTTGAACCGAAACAGTCGTGCCCTAGGGCGAAGATCTGTTGCTTTCATGGCTGTAAGGTCTTCAAACAAAATTACTCCGGTTTTTGAACAATAAGTTATACTAAGGGTTACCGTTAGCGCCACAAGGAGGAAGAATATGAATCGCCAGGATAAAATCGACGTGGAAATCTTCAAGACAGTTAGCAAGGCCATTGCCGAATCTGACAACCTGGAAATCATGACCCATCGCTTAAGTCAGCTACTGGTGGCGGCACTTGAGATCAAGGGCTGTACAATCTTTGTATTTAACCCTACAACCAAAGAATTAGAAAGACTGGCAAGCTTTGGATTGAGTGCGGCTTATCTGTCAAAAGGGCCGGTTCTGTCGGATAAAAGCATGTCTGAGGCCTTAAATGGCACCCCTGTTATAATACGGGATGTGAACAAAGACGATCGACTCCAGTATCCGGCGGAGGCTAAGCAGGAAGGGATCGCCGCCATTCTTTCCATCCCTATACGATTTTCAGGCACCACTCTTGGGGTTCTGAGGCTATATCATCACACCGTGTGGGATATCAGTGAGCGAGATTGTGAATCTTTGCTAATTTTAGCAGATCATATCGGACTTTGCCTGCAGTACACCCGATTGTTGAATGCTGTCCAGACAATTCGTGATGCCATAGAGGATCTACCACGCGGACCCTCGGAGACAGCTTAAGCCTCCTAATCGAGAGCATCAAAATAAATCCCGCTGACACTCTGGGCTGTTGTTACCGGGCGATAACGTTAAACCGCTTAAAGCATAAATAACCAAAAAAATTCCTTGCAATTCTTTGCAATAGTCTATAATTATAGATTATAAGAGATAGGCTCTCTCATGATGTCCATCAGAAAGAGATGAGAGTATTCTGGACAAGAGTGTATGAATATATTTCCTTAAAGATTTTGAATGTGAATGACATATGTCTGTCTGGCTGCAAAAAAGCATAGGAGCCAAGACAGAGGCTATGGTGACAATAGCCGGCGCCGGTTTTATCGCATTGATGGGCCTATCGGGTATTTTCATCCTGCCAGACGATCATACCCTCGGCAAGATTTCAGCCGCCACCCTGTTATTTGCCGCAGGATGTTTCTTTTGCAAGGGAGTGCGGATCCTGCGGGCCGTGAGTAATTGAATTTAAAATAGATAACCAGCCATAATCGAATAGCGCGTTTCAATTTGATTTAATTTAGGGGTATCGCTCGATTGCGGACTCATACTCTGTGATCGCATGTCGCATAACTTATTCACTTATGAGGAGGTGTAAAGATGGCTAAACCAAAAAGCAAAGAACGTGTTTACACAATCCCTGCAACATCATTTCATTTCGGACGTCCATCCGAGAGCTATTTAGTCTATGACAACCACCGCAAAATGTTATCCGAGCTCTTCGAAAACTCGAAAAAGTATTACTGCGCCGAGGATATCAAACAGGATTTGATGACTCTGGCCGCTCCCATTGCTCCCTGCTCGACCTACGACGAAACCGCACGTGTGGCCTATGCAATGATTAACCAGTGTGAAACGCTGGAGGAGTTCCAAGACTTTTTGGAAGGCTGGTTAGATCATCCCGATGCCGTGATGCCGGGCAGCCTCATCGTGCCATCTATGCCGAAAAGCGAGGTCGGCAGAACGCTGCTTGAGCCGGCAACGGAACTGAGCCGAGGCTGCTATGCACTTTGCGCCGTTGCGGTTGCGGCCCTGGTATGTCTGGCTTCGTCGTGCGTGGCCGGATACACGGCGAGAGACCTGCGAGCCAAGTATTTTAAAATGCCTGACTATGCCCGAAAGGTTCAGATTAAAGATGGTATCACCAAATTCAGAGTTTAATGACCAGAGTCTCATGAACGGATCCGTGAACCATGAAAGTCAAATAGGCACGAGTCCTATACACCGGTTGGACGGTGCTGTCCGGGCGCCTTATTCCATCCAGTTTGAACTCACTTACCGCTGCGATCTTAACTGTGTTATGTGTTATAACGGCAGTGGTGAAACCATAGGCCGTGAACTTTCAGATGACCAATGGCTTGACATCGTACAGCATGCTATCGAGCTTGGCATTATGGAAGCCATTGTCTCCGGCGGGGAGCCACTGATGCGGGGCAAGGAATTTGTAACATGCCTGCTCGAGGAGCTCTCCGACGGTGGCGTTAGTATTCACCTCATCACCAACGGCACATTTGTCGATCGAGATTTTGTTCGCAGCCTGCGAGGTCTTAATCTTAGAATTATTCAAACCAGCATAGACGGCCATACTCCTGAAATCCACAATGTCATACGGCAGGGCCGGAACTTTAACGACGTGGTGGCAGCCACCAGCTTGTTTGCATCCCATGGTTTCTACTGCCGGGTAGGAACAACCATCGTTAAGATGAATGAAGAACATATCGAGGATATTCTTGAGCTTGCCGTTTCGCTGGGGGCACAGGAAATCGTCATTGACCAGTTTCTTCCCATCGGCCGTTCGATTCGCAATTATGACAGAATCGCCACCTCTCTGAGTCATGAAGACATCCGCAAAGAGGTAGAACGCCTAAGCAAAGCCTATGCGGATTTGATCACGGTGAGAATCGGTATGCTATGCCAGGATCAACTCCGTCAGTGTTCCGACCAGGAAGTGAATGACAGCATCATCATTCGCCCCAACGGGGATCTCCGGTTGGGGTGCATGGCGCCGTTCACATGCGGCAACGTTATGGACACGGCACTGCGCGCCCTATGGGAGACAGGCGGTGCATACGCTTGGAAGTCGTCCAAGGTGGTGGAATATGTGAGTCGGGTGCATGACAATGAAAGCATGAGAGCCGAATACCAAAAGCTTGGCATACTGCACGGCTACGAAAACGAAACGATCTGATCGCCATGAATCAGGACCCATTAAGTCCCAAAAAACGCCGCAATCTGGATCTCAAGAGCCTCGTGAAAACCTGTTGGGGTATGGAGTACCCTCTTCGCCGACCCGAAAACACCTATCGGATGTACGATGGTCGGATCGACATCCGGAATCACTTTTTGCCGGATCGTCATGAACAGTTAAATGAAACAGGTTCTTTCATTCTGGAGCTGTGCGACGGTCAGCATTCGATGATCGAAATATGGCGGGAAGTTTGTGAAGCGTTTGAAGTACCGGACGAATCAGCAGCCCTTGGTGATGTGGTACGCATGATCCGCTACCTGCAGCGTTTCTATGTGGTATATGGCTCGACGATTGCCGGTGAGCAGCATCTTGATGTGCGACACCCAAGGGGGGTGCCGACCACAACACCGGTAAGCTACTGAAGCTACGGTGATGGCGGCGCCAGCATAAGTTTTTCCATAAAATCGATCCCGGTTGAGATAGTACCTAAATGAAACCGCCGCTATAAGGATCGAATTTCCTGGCGCATGAACACCGTGTAAGAGACCGCAAAGCAGATGGCGGTGATGGCGACAAGCGTGATGATATACGGGATCACCACATATATGCTTTGAGTGAGAGACAACGGCCCGGCGAATCGTGAGATGGACAGCCGCTCCATTGGCCCCATTGCAACGATGGAGCGGGCGGTTCTGCGTGTAGGATCGATGATGGTGGCGGTGGCATTGTTGTATAGCTCCATTGGAGAGGTGAGGGTTACCGCTCTGATTATCTTGGCACGCTGAAGAATTGCTTCGGTACCTTGTTCTCCCTGCTTAGACATCAACGAGTCTGCCACAATGCTGGCGCCAAGAGAGATGAAAAAGGAAAAAAAGATCCAGACTGCAAGGGCCGCCAGTGCCGAAGTGGCAACATTGCGAAACAGAATTGAAAACAGGATGGATACCCCAAGCCAGAACGAAACGTAGATGATGCTGATGATAAGATAAACAAAGATTCGCCAAAATTCTTCGATGCCGGGAACCACTCCTACAATACTGAGACCCAAACCTGTCACAACCAATAAAATAGATGCCAGCATCACGGCAATGGTGATCAAACCGGCCAAAAACTTTCCATTGATAACCACATCTCGATAGATGGGCTGGGATAACAGCTTGCTCAGTGTTCCTTCGTTTCGCTCACGATTGATGGAGTCAAACCCCAGGATGAGCCCTATCAACGGGCCAAAGAGGGCCACAAACTGCACCATGGAAAACAGTGCACCCGAGGAGGTAAACAACATCAGGAAGACAAACTTGGGCTTTGCTATCCCTTCAAGTTCTTCTCTGATGTGCATACCTACCATGTAAACCGTAATCAGGCTTACCATTGCGATCAGTGCAAAGAGAATAATAAACCGATAACTGCTGAAATGATCTGCCAGCTCTTTCCTGGTTATTGTTCCAATACCGTACATGGGTCGTATCCTTTAGTCTTTGAATGCTTCGGCGGTTGAATTGAACCACTGCACCCGATTAATTCTCATGCCCCACAGGCAAAATTCCTAAGGCTCTCTGAAAAATTTCTTATAGATCTGTTCAAGCCTATACTGCTGAGCTCTGTCAGGCCCAATAGCATAAGCAATGTGGTGGTTTTCCTGGGCCGTTCGGCCCCGGAAAACCGACCCCTCCCCTTGCATTACCCGAAAAGAAAGACGATCCCACAGCCACCTGGCCGCTGTAAGATTTCGTGAGCTCTTCTGTTTCTATGATTGCATCTGTTTTTATATCAGCGCCTCCCAAGCCAGCGGAATAATCCGGTAAGCCCGAATATAACCAGGATGATGATCCCGATACCAATCCAGCCCCAGGCCGTGGAGGCATTGACTGTGACCCGGAATTCAATAGGCTTGGAAACTTTCTCTCCCTCAACATTTACACTTACCGAGTAATCGCCCACCAAAGCTTCCTCATAGGGCGTGATGGCGACCTCCACCTGTTTTAGATCTCCCGGTTCTATCGCATCGATCGTTTCTGGCTTGAACTCAACGCTCCAGTTTTCCGGTTTGAAAGACATGAATCTTATATTGTTGTTGGTGGCGGATCCGGTGTTCTTCACATATATGGACATATTGGCAGGTTTTCCCTGCCGTGCTTCCAAAGAGAGCAACCCGGTGGGAGTTCCGACCTCCAGCCCATAGGTTCCGGTCAATAAAACCACAAGCCGGGCCTTTGCCTTGGCATTACCGGATGTTACCCGAATATCAATGGGATATTCGCCTTCTTTGGCCCTTGGCGTGGGTTTGACGACGACAGCCACTGTTTTGCTTCCATTTTCCTTTAACCGAAGGCTTGATATGTATTTGTCTTCATATGCAGGTTTAAAGTTGATGTCCCAGCCCTCCGGTCCTTGAGCAAACAGGTCAAACACAGCCTCTTTATCCAGCTTGCTGTCCACCTCAATGGAAAACTCGAATATGGCATCTGAAGGGCCGCGCAGAACAGGATATGATGTGGTAAGCCTAACTCCTTTTGAATCTTTCACCCCCTCTTCCTTGGCCCTGATACGAATCGTGATTTCCTGAGATAATTCAAACTTCCCATCCGCAGTCTTCGCCTTAATCTGGAAGGCATACTCTCCGGTCTTTACGTCCTTTGGCGGTTCGGCTTCAAACGTTATGGTCTTGTCCTCATCGGCCGGTACATGAACACCCATGACGGTGTACCGGTAAGTTTTGATCCTTGATTTCCACGCTTCTGGCTGTTGGGCAATCCACACATCAAGTGTCTCGTCGGTTCGCCCCTTGTTGTGGAACACCAAATCGATGCTGACATCTTCATCCGGAGGTACTTCCACACCCGGATATTCGGCGGCCATCAAAATAAACCGCTTGGGTTTTTGATCTTTTTCTTCGTCTTTAGCTTCAGCATCAACCGTATTGCCTGAAAAAATGAGTCCCAGGATGGCAAAACATACCATGAGAAATATCAACCCCGATTTTCTGCCATACATTCCTGTACCTCCCGTTAAGATGTATTCTAAATAGCTGAGGGGTCAGAGTTTTAGAAAATTCCCCGAGCCCTAAACTAAAAGATAATAACACCCCATATCGGATTGATTCCAAAAAGTAAAGGACTTCAAAGAGAATCCATGTGTAAACTTGCAGTCCAATCGCTTCTTTTCCCTTAGATGTTCCAACAATTAAAGCGAATATTACAACACAAGAAATAGTGAATATTGTTCGAAAGGGAAGAGAAAAGTAGAACCTGTCAGTTCACCGGCCAAAAGCTCCATCGCGCTTTATAGCTGCTGCTGACTATATTGTTGAGCCTGTAGAAAAAGCAAAAAATGGAAATGATATCACATCTTGCATAATGAATAAAATAATTGAACTGCCTATGTATTTTTATCGTTTGTGTTCATGAGAATAGAATGACGAATAGAATACGAAGGCGGGATGTATCATGTGTTATCCCGTAAGAAGGTGATAGATGAAAAAAACGGGGCGGGTAAAAACCCACCCCGTTTTTTAAATGAAAAGAAAAATGTAAAAAGAAACCAATATTAATACATGTCTTCGTCCATTCCTCCGGGCGGTGTGGCGGGAGCCTTTTTCTTTTCAGGCTTCTCTGTTACCATCGCCTCGGTGGTGATCATAAGTCCTGCCACTGATGCGGCATTTTGCAAGGCGAACCGAACCACCTTTTTGGGATCGATCACCCCTGCTGCAATCAGATTCTCATATTTCAACGTCTCGGCGTTGAAACCGTAATCTTCCTTGCCTTCCAGTACCTGGTTGACCACAACAGAGCCTTCAAGACCGGCGTTTTCGGCAATCAATCGCAGCGGTTCGGTCAATGCCCGTTTTAAGATCTTGATTCCGGTTTTTTCGTCTCCCGTGGCCTTTACCTTGTCAAGTGCCGAAATGCACCGAACAAGCGCTACTCCTCCGCCCGGGACGATTCCTTCCTCGACAGCGGCCCGGGTGGCGTTCATGGCATCTTCCACCCGCGCCTTTTTCTCTTTCATTTCTGTTTCGGTGGCAGCACCGATCTTGATAACCGCCACTCCTCCCACCAGCTTGGCAAGTCTTTCCTGAAGCTTCTCTCGGTCGTAGTCTGAGGTGGTTTCTTCTATCTGAGCTCGAATCTGGCGAATCCGGCCCTCCAGTTTGTCCCTGCTGCCGGCTCCGCCCACGATGGTGGTATTCTCTTTGTCGATTTTTACGTTCTTACATTTGCCCAGATCCTCTATGGTAACATTTTCCAATTTGATTCCCATGTCTTCCGATATAACCTGCCCACCGGTAAGGATCGCAATGTCCTCCAGCATCGCCTTGCGGCGGTCGCCAAAACCGGGGGCTTTTACTGCTGCGGCCTGGAGCGTCCCCCGGATCTTGTTTACAATCAGGGTGGCCAGAGCTTCTCCTTCCACATCTTCAGCAATCACCAGAAGCGGTTTGCCCATCTTTGCCGTCTGCTCCAGAAGCGGCAGCATGTCCTTCATATTGCTGATTTTCTTCTCATGCAAAAGAATGTAAGGCTCCTCCAGGTTGACCTCCATTTTCTCAGCATCGGTAACAAAGTAAGGGGACAGATAACCGCGGTCAAACTGCATACCCTCTACCACTTCAAGCGTGGTCTCCATGGATTTTGCCTCTTCCACGGTAATGACCCCCTCTTTACCGACTTTGTCCATGGCTTCGGAAATAAGTTTCCCCACCAATTCATCATTGTTCGCGGAGATGGAGCCCACCTGGACGATCTCGCTCTTGTCTCTTACCGGTTTTGATATTTTCTTAAGCTCCTCAACAACCGCTTCCACTCCTTTGTCAATGCCTCGTTTCAACGCCATTGGATTTGCGCCTGCCGCCACAAGCTTCTGGCCTTCGGCATAGATGGAACGTGCCAGCACAGTAGCGGTGGTTGTTCCATCGCCGGCGACATCGCTTGTTTTACTGGCCACCTCTTTGACCATCTGGGCACCCATATTTTCAAATTTATCTTCCAGTTCGATCTCCTTGGCAACGGTTACCCCGTCCTTGGTAACGGTGGGGGAGCCGAAGGATTTTTCAAGTACCACGTTTCTGCCTCTTGGGCCTAAGGTGACTTCTATGGCATCCGCCAGGATATTGACGCCTTTGAGCAGTTTTTCCCTTGCCCCTGAACTGTATGCAATCATTTTTGCAGCCATTGTCTATTTCCTCCTTTTTTTTCAGCCGATAACACCCAAGATATCCTCTTCTTTCATGAATACATGTTCCACATCGTCAATTTTTATGTCGGTTCCGGCGTATTTCGAAAACAGAACCCGATCTCCTACCTTAACCTCCATAGGTATCCTTTTCCCATCATCTCCCAATTTGCCGGGCCCAACAGCCACAACCTTACCTTCCTGCGGCTTTTCTTTGGCGGTGTCCGGGATGATGATACCGCCCGGGCTCTTTTGTTCTTCCTCCACTCTCAGCACCAGTACCCTGTCATTCAATGGCCTAATGTTCATAACTTTTTACCTCCTTTAAAAATATTGTCTTCTGCTACCATATGGAACCCGTGTGAAAGTTACTTAAGTTTAGGTTCCGGTTTTTCTTCCCCATACCTGTGCACAGATTGTTTTACGCTATTGCGGTACAGGGTGATCCGGAGAGAAAATCTTGATTCCGTGAGACCTCGGAATATAATGTCCGATAATTTCATGAACTTTATTGATCGTGATTCCCTTTTGGGTGATGGATTTTAAAGGAATGTTACAGCAAGGTGGAGTTGAACAATGTTTGATAAATTGCCTGTATCCTTTTCCCAGCATCGTTCCACAAGATGTAATTGGAATTGACTCGCTCACCATAAACAGTATTTAAAGAACCAAATCATGCAATGGCCATGATTTTTATGCGAAAAACTAATCATAAAACAAAGCTTGTCAAGGTTATGGAATGAAAAGCAAATAATTATTTAATTCAGCATGTTAAGATGAATCAGTCCATGAAGTTTCACATCGTAAACCGCTGCAATCGCAAAAAGCCGATTGTAAGCACCAAACGGATTTAAAAATGCAATTATACGGCGAATTGAAATATTTTCTAGGGTCAACCGGAAATGCCGGCTTAAAAAAGACACTTGACAAAAGGCTTGACATATTACTAATAAACGAAAAACACGATATTCTTGTTAACCTTCATTCATAAAATAAGGAGGTACAAACGATGAAAAAAATGAAAGCCGGTGGCAAGCTTACACGAAGGACGTTTCTTAAATCAACGGCAACGGCGCTGGCGCTGGGAACTTTCGGAAAGGCTCCCATCGTGCTGGGCCAGGCAAAAAAATTCAAGGGTGTTACTATAAACGGGGCGTGTTTCCAGCACGTCTACGGCACTTACCTTAAGGAGTACCTGCCTGAGTTTGAAGAAAAAACAGGAATGAAGGTAAATTTCGAACTGCCCGCTTTTCCCATCTACAACCAGCGTGCGGATCTTGAGCTTTCCACAAAGGGAAGCGCCTGGGATTTTCTGAACATCACCTTTATTTATACCGGCCGCTGGATCGGTGCCGGATGGTTTACAAACCTGGAACCATTTCTTAAGGACCCGAACTTGACTCCGCCTGACTGGGACCCGGATGACTTCGTCTCCGGCGCTCAGTCGTGCCTTAGGGATTCCAAAGGTAACAGATATGGTTTTGCATGGGAAGCGGGTGCCATGATCATGGGGGTGAGCCGTGCGGATATCATCGAGAAGGCCGGTCTAAAGCTTCCCACAAACTTTGATGAGCTTGTGCAGGTTTGTGAAGCAATCAACAACAAAGAGGGGGTTAAAGCGTTTGTGGCCGACAAGCTTCACCACTGGAACTTCCCGCCATATCTTATGGGATTCGGGGGCGCTATTTTCAAAGATCCTCCCCAAAATCTGACCCCTACACTCGACACGCCGCAGGCCGCAGAGGCTGCCGCATACTACGCCGATCTTCTAAGCAAGTATGCACCGGCCGGTGTTCTTTCTTATACGGATGATCAGGCCATGACCGCCCAGTTACAGGGACGAGCCAATATTCGCACCCAGGCCATTGCATGGATGGTACCCATGTCCAAATCTCCAAAGAGCAAGGTTAAAGATACGGTACGCTATGCACTGATGCCAGGCGGGCCTGCAGGAAACTTTCCAGGCTCCAACTCACACGGGTTCGGTATTCCCATCGGTGCTAAAAACAAGGAGGCTGCCTGGGAATTTATCAAGTGGGCGTTGAGCAAAGAGATGGTTCGGAGGATCGCTCTTGAAAAAGGATATTCTGCTGTTTGTCGAAGATCGGTAATAGAAGATCCTCAATACAAGAAAAATTTGACGCTAAATGGAATCGATGTCGCTTCCATTTACGTCAAGGTGCTGGAGATGGGTGGGCAGACAGGTCATATGAAGTACCGAACCGTTCCGGTGTTTCCCCAGGTGGGAGATAAGATCAATAAAGCCATCGAACGGATCGCAACCAAACAACAATCCGCCAAAGAAGCAATGAAACAGGCTCAAAGAGAAGCGGTTGCCGATTTGAAAAAGGGCGGATTCAAGATCGATGTCTGATGCAAGTTGAGCATGCCCGGAGAAAACCCTCTGCAGACCTGCAGAGGGTTTCTCTTGACCATGTAACCCTTCATTTCGATCGGACCCAAAAAGCGAGCCTTATTGAATTGCGTTTTGCGCATCCCTTCGGGGATTGAGGTCCCTGAAGCAAACTGCAGGATCTTCAAATCAACAGGATCAATACGGACAAGATTTACGGCATGAACGGTAGAGTAAAAAGCTTTGCGATCATTCGACGACGGGCCTTTCAAACGGGTGTATTTCCATCGGTCATCGTGCTGGTGGTGGTCACGATTCTGCCTGCGCTTTATCTTTTGGTTACGGCGTTCACCCCCCTGAACCTTACCCGGCCTGAAACAGCATGGGATTTTTCCATGCCTTTTAACAATTTCTCCCTGCTAATCAACGATGCGCGATTCCTTAATTCGGTTTGGGTTCAGTTCAAGCTTTCCCTTTTTACTGTAACACTTCAGTTGTTGGCAGGGCTTGCGATAGCTTTGTTGCTGAACAAGCGCTCACGATTCCTTGAAGCATGCCGGACAGTTTTCCTCGTTCCTATGGTATTGCCGCCAATCGTGGTCGCCATCATCTGGAAAGTTCTTTACACACCGGATATAAGCCCGATTCTCTGGGCGCTGAGATCCATGAATCTGCCGGCGCCTTCAGCCATCACGGATCCGGATCTCGCGCTTTGGGCCATCATACTTGCAGACGTGTGGGAATGGTTTCCTTTTACCATGTTGATGCTTCTGGCGGCTTTGCAGATGATGCCAGAAGAACCCATTGAAGCTGCAAAAGTAGATGGCGCCACAGCATGGCAGATTTTTTTATATATTATTCTTCCGCTTCTTCGACCGGCATTGCTTGTGTCCGGACTTTTCCGGCTGATAGACAGTATCAAGGCTTTTCCCCTCATCTATATTCTCACTGACGGGGGCCCCGGCACCGTTACGGAAGTCACCAACTATTACGCTTTTATTCAAGCCTTTAATTTCTCTTACCTGGGATTTTCAAGTTCCATCACCGTGGTTATGGTTGGGGCAACATTTTTGTTGAGCTGGTGGATCATCAAACTTGTTGGGGAGAGAGTTGAAATTGAGTAAAGGATCTTATTCCATGGAGCTTCGCAGGGAACAGAAATTTCTTTACGCTCTGGTGATTTTTCTTATAATCTGTGTGATGTTTCCTTTTTTCTGGCTGCTTCAGATGTCGTTCAAGCCGGATCGGGACATTTTTGCGTTCCCACCGAAATTCATCTTCCGTCCAACTTTGGAGCATTATATTTCCCTGTGGGATACCGATTTTAGGCGATCATTTTTAAACAGCACCGTGGCGAGCGTTACATCAACATTTCTTTCGCTGATTTTGGGGGTGCCGGCTGCCTATGCGCTATCCCGGGCGAGATTTAAACATGAAAGAAAGATCGCGTTGTGGATTCTGGCAAGCCGTATGGCACCTCCCATTGCCTTTACCATTCCATTTTTTCTTATATACCGTCATCTTGAACTCATGGACACCCTAACCGGACTGATCATAATTTATCTGACATTTAATCTTTCCCTGGTGATATGGATGATGCGCACCTTCTTTGAAGGGGTGCCACGGTCCCTTGAGGAGGCCTCGTGGATCGACGGGGTCGGTGTCTGGGGAGGTTTTCTTAAGATTGTATTGCCCCTGTCCGCACCGGGTCTTGCTGCAACGGCGATCTTCTGTTTTCTGTTTTCCTGGAATGACTTTTTCTTCGCCCTGATTCTAACCCGCACCCACGCCATGACAGCTCCGGTTGCGGTGGTCAATTTCATGAATTACGAAGGCTGGGAGTGGGGAAAGATCGCGGCCGGGGGAACCATGGTGATGCTGCCGGTAGTGGTGTTTTCCATCTTTGTTCGAAAGTACCTCATACGGGGGTTAACCGCCGGGGCCATAAAAGGATAATCATCAACGGCTGGCTGCCATGGAGCCGTTGATGATTAAAGACACTGCTGCCCCAAAAACAGGATCTTCACCCTGTTGGCTTGAAGCCTTTGACAAAGCCCAATTCGCTTCGACAAACCGCGGGGTGTGGGGCGGGCTGCTTCGGTTCATGAAAACGATGGAGTAAAAAAACCAGGGATACTTGATATGATCTGCAAGGAGGTTTAACATCAATGAACGAGATTCGATCCACGGTGGCTATTGTAAAAAGAGAAACCATCCCCGGCACCCCTTCCGCTTATTCGGCAAAAGAGCTTGCCATCGTCAAAGAGATGATTGACGAAGCGGTATCTCTTATCGGCGGCTTCAAAGCGCTTATCAAAACCGGAGATCGTGTATTCATTAAGCCGAATATTTTCTCAGCCCAACATCCGGATCAGGCAACCATCACGGATCCGCGTGTTCTGGAAGCGACCGTTCAATTGGTAAAGGACATGGGGGCCGTAGAAATCCAGGTGGGTGAAAATCCGGCTATCGCTCTGGCCCGGGATGTTATGGAAGCCAACGGCCTGGGCGAACGGCTGAGGCGGTACGGGGTGAAAGTGGTGTACTTAGACCAGCAGCCGCATGAAAAAGTAACCGTTCCCGGAGCAGACGTAATGCATGAGGTTGATTTTCCCGAATGTGTCCTCAAAGCGGATCGTTACATTTCGCTGCCGAAAATGAAAACCCATGCCATGACGCTGGTAACCCTGGGCATCAAAAACAGTCTAGGACTTCTGCCGGAACACGAAAAAAAGGGCCGGCTCCATCACGAAGCCATTCACCAGAAACTGGTGGACATCATGCGGATAAAACGCCCCGATCTTGTTGTTCTAGACGGGATCATCGCAGGAGAAGGCCAGGGTCCCATATTCATCGAACCCGTACCTCTTAAACTTATTCTTTCAAGCACAGATACCGTGGCGCTGGATGCGGTTGCAAGTTCCATCATGGGGCTCGACCCGTTTGAAGTTACCACAACCCGAATCGCTCATACGGCCGGATTAGGCACTGCGGATCTGAACAATATCAGCATACGCGGCAGGCAGATAGATGAAGTTCGCCGATCCTTTAAACGGGCGGTTCATTCTCCCATCGGCTTTGCACCCAACGCCCATGTCTATGTAGGAGGAGGTTGCGTGGTCTGCCAGTCGATCGCGCGGTTTGCTCTGGATAAAATGAAAATGGATGGAATCCTTGAGTCTGCAGGGGAATTTTCTTTGGCAATCGGAACCAACCCTCCTGTTCCAGAAGCACCTCCTGGAAAATTAATTCTACTGGGAGACTGCGTTCCCGAGGACATTCGCCACCGGGGTATCTTTTTAGATGGCTGTCCGGCATTTACCGCCGCCCGGATCATAGATGCGCTTGGAATTTCCGTACCCCAGCAGCTGTGGAAGGATGATTACCGCAGGCAGAAAGCTGTCATCGGACATGCTCATTGACGGTTGCCGCCGCTTGCGGGTTGGCAGAACATCCACAGACAGTGCAGGCCTGTTCAGGGCAGTAAGTGTGTGGTTCTTTCTATGATTTGATCCTGAAGCCGTCGGTCTAATGAAGTGAAATGAGCACTGTATCCGGCCACCTTTACCACAAGGTTTCGATAAGCCTCTGGATTTTTCTGAGCCTCTTTAAGTTCTTCTGCGGTTATGATGTTGAATTGAACCTGCATACCGCTCATGTTAAAAAAGGTGCGGATCAATGATGCAAACTTATCCATGCCTTCGCGGTTTTTCAGAGCGCTGGGATGGAGCTTCAAATTCAGGATCGTTCCGTTTGAGGCTAGTTCATGATCCAACCTGGCAACCGACTTTAGTACCGCTGTAGGGCCTTTCAGATCAGTGCCTGCAGCCGGGGATGTGTTATCCGCAAGCGGCTGACCGGCCTTGCGACCATCCGGGGTGGCGCCAACCGCTGCTCCCAGCGGAACATTGGCCGATACACCCTGGGGTGTGGGCCCATATCTCCCGCCCCAGTAATGGCGCATGCAATGGCACTTTTTGAGGAAATAATTGAGTGTCTCCCGGGTTAGCTCATCCACGTATTCATCATCATTGCCGTATTTCGGAGCCCGATTCAACAACATCTGGCGGATGGCTTCCTGCCCCGGGCCTTTAAAATTACTTAGAAGTGCCTCCATCAATGCTTCGGGTTCTAAAACTTTTTCTTCGTAAATCAATTTCCCAATAGCCGCCAGGGCATTTCCCACGTTCACCGAGCCGTGCCCCAAAATAACCTGGTTGGCATAGGTTTTCCCGGCTGTTTCAGTTACATCTTTTCCCATCTCGATCCGGTGTTCTATGAACGAAGAAAGAAAAGGAGTCTGCATTATTTCCTCTTGGACCATAGCGGCGAAGTTGTCCAGGGTCAGGGCAAATTCAACGTAACGCTCAAGAAGCTCTTTGTAGGCAGATAGGATTTCATCAAGAGACCCGTAACTGCTCAAGGTGCCTTTGGAGGGATAAAGCTGTCTGCCGGTAGAGGGATTAACCCCTCCGTTTAGGGTAAGTTCCAATATTTTCAAAAGATTTATATGGCATGCACTCACCCCGGGAAGAAATTTTCCCATAACCTGAGGTTCCGCACATCCCATAACCGACCAGTTGCGCGCTTCCTTAAGTTTAAGCCCGATATTCAAAAGAAGCGCAATGACCACTTCGTCGTTGAAAAAGGAAGGCAGCCCTCCCCTGTGGTTGACAACCGTTTGCACAGCAGCTTGTAGGAACTGGCTGGAAGTGCCCTTGAAAATTCGAACAGAAACCGAGGGCTGGCTTAAACCCATAGCAGCCAGGGCTTTAAGAAAAAGATATGACAGATCGTTTGCCGCATCTTTACCGTCCGGGCTCTGGCCCCCCAAGGTGATCTGTTGAAACATGGGATAGCCGGCCACATACTGGGAGTGCACCCAGCATCTAAGCTTGTTGACCTCGAAGCATTTGACCATGAAAAGCTCAAGCAGAGTGAGAGCTTGCTCCGGGGTGATGATTCCTTTTTCAAGATCTTCTTCATAAAACGGATAGAGATACTGGTCCATGCGCCCCAGAGACATCGAATGACCATTGCTTTCGATTTGCAGCATCAGATGTACAAACCATGTGGCCTGTAGTGCCTCATGCAAATTTCTGGCAGGATGTTCAGGCACACGCTTGCAGACAGAGGCGATTTTTTGAAGCTCTGATCGCCGCCTGGGATCACTTTCTTTCAATGACATACGGGAGGCTTTAAGTGAAAAACGTCTGGCAAAAGCAACCGCCGCCTCAAGGGTTATAAGCACAGCACGATAGAAAAGATTTTTTTTCAGCCCTTCTGCACTGCATGGTTCCACCGTATCGAGCTTGCGTTTAACTTCATCTATGATGCCCCTCAGCCCCAGCCTTAGCACCTTTTCAAAGTCCGGGGTGACATGGCCGGCGCCTGAGAAAATTTGACCTGGGTTGCTGATGACTTGGTTTAGGTTTGAATACTCAAAATCAAAACATTCCCGTACGTTTCCACTCAGAGTGATCTCAGCCAGCGACCTGACTTTGTCATAGTAAGACTTGTTATACCAGTAGGGCAGGATTGACCGAAGCTCCTTTTTCGTATCCTCGTCTATTTCGAATTTATCATAGGGACGATTTTCGAAACTATCCAGTTCATCGATGATCCAGTGCGCCCCATATTCTGGAAACAGCGGAGCCGCCCGGGGAGAGCTTGCCTGATTGCCCACGATCAGTTCATCGCTGGCAATATAGATGGTCATCTTTTCAAGAACATTGCGAAAGGCATCGGCCCGCCGAAGGATCATTGGAAGATTTTCATTTGCCATGTACGCCTCGGTAAGGAAGCGAGCGCGGTCCGGGCAAATTCTTGGAACCGTGTTCAACACGGCATCTCTTCTTTTAAGAGCGCGATCCATACTTCCCCCTGACTGGCTCGATAGGAAGAGCGTTTATCTCTATAGATATCACTGCATCTCGCTTAAGGAAATTTCGGTATTCTCAATAATATGATATAATTTCCTTGAAGTCAATTATCCACAACCGCCAACGCCAATTCTCGGCTTCCCCGGTGTCAAACCCTCCACCCATTATCAGGGGTTGTTATCGGATGTGGCCAACCAGCAAAGAATCCAGTGCTCTGCTGCCACTTCCACCCAGGGAGGCCCGGGTTCATGGCGGCAGTGTCTCATCACCTGAGGACAACGGGTGGCGAACCGACAGCCGGGTGGAGGATCGATGGCGCTCGGCACCTCTCCGGTAAGAATGATGCGCCGGCGGCGAATGGTGGGGTCAGCAATGGGCAGGGCCGACAACAGGGCCTGGCTGTATGGATGCCGGGGATACTCGTACAGGACGTCGCTTGAAGCAAGTTCCACCACCTGCCCCAGATACATCACCGCAACCCGATCGCTTAGGTGTTCAACCACGTTAAGATCATGGGCAATGAACAGGTATGTGAGCTTAAACCGTTCCTGAAGATCGGCCAGCAGATTCAGAATCTGTGATTGAATGGAGACATCCAGAGCGGATACAGGTTCGTCACAGACCACAAACTTGGGATTCAGTGCCAGAGATCGGGCGATACCGATGCGCTGCCGCTGTCCCCCGCTGAATTCAGGTGGATATCGGTGATAGTGCTCGGGCCTCAAGCCAACCAGTTCCATCAACTGCACTACCCGCTCAAGCCGCTGGCGTCGGTCGCCGATGTTATGAATCTTGAAGGGCTCCTCTATGATCTTTCCCACTGTCTTTCGGGGGTCAAGAGAAGAGTATGGATCCTGGAAGATTATCTGCATCTGCCGGCGAAGCAGTCGCATCTGTTGCCGGTCATAATCAAGGATGTTTTGGCCCTCAAACAGGATGTACCCGGCTGTTGGTTCTTCCAGCCGCAGCAGGGTTCGTCCCAGGCTGCTTTTCCCGCATCCGCTTTCCCCCACCAGGCCAAGGGTCTCGCCGTTTCTAACGAAAAGAGCCACATCGTCCACTGCTTTGACCCTGCCGACCGTTCGGCCCAAAAGCCCCCGTTTGATGGGGTAATACAACCTTAAGCCTTTCGCCTCCAGCAGGATATCGTCTTTTGAATATTGTGTTTTGCCGTTCATGGCAATCGTTTCAGGCCTCCGAATCCTTCGCCTTTTTCACACCCGTGGAAGGATCCAGGATATCCCGCAGGCCGTCTCCCATGAAATTGTATGCCAGAACCGTAAGGAAAATGAGCATGCCGGGATAAAAAGCCAGGCTGGGCGCACTCCAGAGATAGCCCCGGCCGTTGCTGAGCATGTTCCCCCATGAGGGTACCGGTGGTTGAACCCCCAATCCGAGGTAACTCAGTGCCGATTCCATGAGAATAGCATAAGCCACACAAAGCGTGCCTGCCACAATTATGCTTGGTATGGCTTGAGGAAGGATATGTTCGATCAAAACTCGCCATCGGGACATTCCCAGCGCCACAGCGGCTGTTACGAAATCCAGGTTTTTTTGAGACAACACCTCGCCTCTCACCACTCGAGCCGCTGGCATCCACGAACTGAGAGCAATGGAAATGACAATATTGGTCATCGAAGATCCCATTAATGCCAGAAAGGTAAGCATGAAGAAAAACAACGGAATGCAAAGCATTCCATCGGTAAACCGCATGATCAGAGAGTCTATCCACTTTCCCATAAAGCCTGCCACTGCACCGAGGATGGTTCCCAGTGTCAACGAGATGGTCATGGCCACAAGGCCGACACTTAAGGAGATTCGCGCTCCGTACATAAGCCGCGAAGCAACGTCACGGCCGGATTCATCTGTTCCCAGCAGATGATCCCTGCTGGGTGGGGACATAGTATGCATCAAATCGATGCGCTCATATGGATAGGGCGCAATCCAGGGAGCCAGATACCCCACCAGATGGATGAATATCAGAAAAACAAGCGCTCCCACAGCAAGGCGGTTTTTAATGAAATTTCTCCATGCCCGCTTCAACAAACCATATCCGCCGCCTGCTAGAATGGCTTCATAAGAATGGATGTCATTCATACTTCACCCTGGGATCGATTACACAGTAGAGCATATCTACCAAAAGATTGGAAAATATAGCTAAAAACGAAACAACCAGCGACACTCCCATTATAGTGGGATAGTCCCGGTTATATGCGGCCGCAATGGCGAGACTTCCCAGTCCAGGCCATGTGAAAACGGTTTCCGTAACCGCCGCACCACCCAAAAAGCGAGGAAGAATAAGGCCAATAATAGTGACCACCGGTATCAATGCATTCCGCAATGCATGCTTATAGAGTACCAGTGATTCTCGCAACCCTTTTGCCCTGGCTGTGCGGATATAGTCCTGCCTCAATACAGTCAGAAAGCTGGAGCGGGTATATCGTGTAATCTGCGCCATGTTCACAGTGCCCAGTACGATGGCCGGTAAAATAAGGTGCTTGATGAGCCCCCAGGTGGTAACCTCCTTTCCCAGTTCGTACATCCCCCCTGCAGGCAGGATTTGAAGCTTAACCGAAAACAGAATGATTAACATCAGGCCATACCAAAATACCGGAACCGATAGGCCGAAAAAGCTGACGGTGGTAACCGCAAGATCGGTTGCGGTGTATCGTTTCACGGCTGAAATTACCCCAAGAGGAACACCAAGCCCCACGGCAAAAAGAAGCGCCGCACCGGCCAGAAGCATGGTGGCCGGCATTTTTTGCACGATAAGCTCAGTAACCGGCCTTCCCACCGCATAGGACTGCCCGAGATCGCCCTGCATCAACCGACTCAACCACCGAAAGTACTGGACATGAACAGGCTCATCCAGACCCAGGGCTTCACGAAGGGCCTGTACGTCTTCCTCACTCATATTGGGGTCCACGAGAATGGAAGGACCACCTGGGGCTGCCTGAATCAGGGAGAATACCGCCAGGGTCACCACAAACAGCAGGACAATGGTTTGGAAAAGACGTTTAATAAGATAGTTTAACACGATACCACAGCCATCAATATTATAGGGGAAGCCAAGGGGGCCCTGATTGCCGGCAATCAGGGCCCGCCGGAGTTATCTGAAGTTCCAGCAGGGGCTTATTTTTCAAGCCAGATTTGATTCAGGTAGATAGATGCGTCTCTGTACCCTATTTTCGGATAGTTCATTACACGCTTGTTGATGGCCCTGATTTCCGAAGGAAAATATAGATAGACGTTGGGCGCATCTTCAGCGATAATCTCCTGAAATTTTTTGTAAATCTCAGCTCGTTTTGCCCTGTCGAATGTGGAGCGGCCCGCTTCCATAAGTTTATCGGCTTCAGGGTTGCAGTACTGATACATGTTCATCACCCCTGCTCCGCATCCATAATATTCGATAAGATCCGGATCCGGTGGATGAATGTACCACATGACATAGGCATCATAAGTGGGGTTAGGGTCGCGGACCATCTTAAGGATCTTGGCGAACTCACCGGTTTCGATCTTGACATCAAGACCGATCCGGCGCCAGTAATCCTGCGCTACAACCGCAAGCTGCTCTCGAACCGGGTTTCCTTTGTCCACAAGCAAGGTAAATTTAAAGGGCTTGCCGTCTTTGTGAAGGATACCCCCCGGGCCCGGAGTCCAGCCGGCCTCTTTGAGCAGAGCTTTTGCCTTTTCCGGATCATGGAGATATTGTTTGACGTTAGGATAATAAACCCAATCAAGAATGGGGCTGATGGGACCATTGGAAATGGTACCCATACCCTTGTAAATATTTTTCAAAATAGCTTCCTTGTCAATTGCAAAGTTTAGCGCCTGACGGACTCGCCTGTCTTTAAATAATGGATGGGTATTGCGAAGACCTATGTAACTGTAATTTACCTGCTTGGCCAGATCGATACGAAGGTTTGGATTTTTTTCAACCGCCGGCACCTGATGGGGCTCTATGATTACCAGATCCAGCTGGCCGGTCTGGGCCTGAGCGATCTGGGCGTCGATGTCGCGGATAATCTTGTAGATTACCGCGTCGATGTATGGCAGCCCGTCGAAATATTCCTTATTGGCCACCACCTTCAGGTGGGAGCCTGGAACGAATTCGGCGAATTTGAAAGGACCGGTTCCGATGGGATGTCTTAAAAATTCAGTCGGGTTGACCAGTTCCTTCGGGGATAGGTTTCCCAGTTTGTGCTTGGGCAGGATGTTTACCAAATAGCCCAGCAGAACCGGAAACGACGCATTGGGTTTTTTTGTATGCATCTTAACGGTGTAATCATCTACGATTTCCGTCTTGATCAGATCTTTCAAGGCTCTTTTTCTGAAGTAAACCACCTCCGGGCTGGTATAGGTGTCGAAAGTCCATTTGACATCGGCAGCCGTAAACGGGGTGCCGTCATGCCATTTGACGTTCTTTTTGAGCCTGAAGGTCCAAACAAGACCGTCGCTGGAAACACTGAATGATTCCGCCAGGTCTCCGGTTGGATGTAAATCTTCTCTGTCATATCGAATCAAAGAGGAGTAGATAACCTTGTTTACAAGGATGTTGTAAAGCCCGCCCTGCATGGGCCACATTTTGGGATTGCCTCTAAGCGGCATTGTAAACACGCCACCCTTTTTAGGCCCTGCTGCATCGGCAGAAGACATAAAAACCGGCATAAACAAAAGCACCCCTACAACTGCCACGATCAATAGAGAAAACACACTGCTTTTCTTGAACATCATAGCGCCTCCTTTCTTTTGGGTATCTTTAAGAGTTAGTAAAATCGTTCCATCCCTCTGCAAAGAGCTCAAGCATTAAATAAAACTTACCATAAAATGTAAAAAGTTCAATGATGAAAACCACCGGATTTTGCGCCCGCTTGAACCGAAAAAGCCGGCACGCTCAGAGTCCGGCTGTTGCTTGATCTTCAAACAGTGGGGGCCCCCCCGCACCCTCCTTAGTTCTATTTCCTGGAATTATGCTTTACTTGGAGCAGTTTTTACATTAACGTTTAGAGGGGAATAGCTTGAAGCCAATTTGCTATACAGGGCTATACAGGAGAAAATACCATGACATTCGAATGGATTAAAGCTTCACCTGCAGCAGAGGTGATGGCAGCAGTAGATGCGGATCGTATGTGGCGGATGCTTGAATACTTTTCCACGCTTAAGCGGGATTCAGGAAAACCTGATGAGCATAAAGCCTGCCGGTACATAGTTCAAAATCTTTCAGATGCGGGGGTGCCCCATGACCTTTTTGAGTTCGATGCTTACCTGAGCCATCCTCTTTCCGCCGGCTTGAAGGTTTATCATCCCCGCTGGCGGCAGTTTAAGGCTATCACCCATTCCTTTTCAGGCAACACCCCTCCGGCAGGGGTAGCCGGTGAGGTGGTATTTATCGGTGCCCCGGAATTCTATCCCGGGATGGCCATGGATACGAGCCTTTTTGAAAATGTGGATTTGCGCGGCAAGATTGTACTGGCAGAAGGTCTTGTTCGTCCCTGGAAGACAAGGATTGCACAACAAAAAGGTGCGCTTGCGCTGATCAACGCCAATGTCACGGATCAACTTCATAACATGATCGTCTCAACGGCGTGGGGTATGCCCGCATCCGATGAGCTTCATCTTGTGCCCGACATTCCGGTCATAAGCATCGATCGCAACGACGGGAAAGTGCTTATCGAGATGTGTCGTCAGGGACCGGTCGAGGCGGTGGTCCAGACCCAGACCGAAAAGGGGTTTTTCCCCTTGTTACTTCCGGTGGCTAAGATCGGAGGACAGAGCTCGGAAGATTTCATCCTCATTCATGGGCACATCGATTCATGGCATGTGGGAATCACCGACAACGCCACTGGTAACGCTACCAAACTGGAATTGGCCCGCCTGTTTCATCGGCACCGACACCAGTTGAAAAGAGGAATCATTTTCGCCTGGTGGCCCGGTCATTCCACGGGAAGGTATGCCGGCAGCACATGGTATTCGGATCAGTTCTGGCAAATCATCTATGAACACGCAGTTGTAGATATCAATGTGGATTCCACTGGTGTGCGCGGGGCTTTTGAAATTTCACCCAAACAAACATACGAACTGGAACCTTTCATACAAAGCGTCGTGAGCCATTTCATTAAACAGGATTCACTTTCTCAAAACTGCCGTCTGGGCTCTCTTTCCCGCCAGGGACGACATGCCGATCAGTCCTTCTGGGCCAATTGTGGCTCCAACATTCGCCTTGACAGCATGATCCCCGAAGGCCATCCGGATCGAGTCAAGGTAGGAGGCAGCGGCGGCGGGTGGTGGTGGCACACAGAGCACGATACCCTGGATAAGGCGGATCCGGATATTCTCAAACGCGATACTCGATTGCTGGCGGCTGTGGCAGCCGGTCTTGCCAATGCAACCGTTCTGCCGATGGATCACAGAAGGGTGGCAAGCCGGTTGCTCAAGCGTCTGGAGCAGCTCAAACAATCCTGCAAAGGCGCTTACGATTTCTCCGGCTCCATATCTGCTGCTAATGAGCTGGCAGCTGACTGTATGAAGTTGTTTGACAGGGCGCAAAAAGCTAAGAGCAGCAATAACCCCCAGGAACATGCCATGGTAAACCGAGTGATGATGAAGCTAAATCGGATTCTTACACCGGCATTGTTGACCGATCGACCCAACCATCGTCATCAACCGGCTCAACCCGGTCCGGATCTACCGGGGCTTTCGCCGGCAACCAGGCTGGCTGCACTTGATCCGGAAAGCGATCAGGCACGGTTTTTAAAGTGCCAGCTCAAAAGAGAGGAAAACAGGCTGATCAGTGCCGTGGCGCAGGCACGCGAGTTAATTGCTGCCGTTTTGTAAGGGAATCGACATGTCTTATATGGCTCATGCAGCGATTAGTTTTCATAAATACACTGACATCAATATTCCAACACCCCTAGATACAGAATAAAAAAAGGCAAAGAAATGGAAAAGATTACGAGCATACAAGCTGTAGCCAGGGAAATTCCCCTAGCTGTGGACTTTCCTACATCCTACGATTTTAGGGATAAAAGGGTCGGAAAAAGAATCACTCATCATGTGTTTGTCAGAATCGCGATGGGGAATTTGACAGGTATGGGTGAGGGTACGGAGCTTGATCGGTTTACCGGGGGAACGAGTCGAACGATGCAGGAGATCATCGAATCTCAATTTGCACCGCTTCTCATCGGGCTTACCCTTGAGGAGGCCCTGGTGAAATTCCGTAGCTCCGTCATGGCTTACCCTCACAATCCTGGTGCAAAGCTGGGTGTCGAAATGGCCCTTTACGATCTGTGGGGTAAACAAAGAGCAATTCCCCTGTATGAATTGCTGGGAGGCAGGATGCGAAAGCAGGTGCCGCTTTGTGCCCATATCGGTGCTCTGCCGGTAGAGCAGGCTATTGAACAGGCTCGCCTTCATCTTTCAAAGGGATTTGCCAGCCTGAAGTTAAAGGCTGACGGGGATATTGCAAAAGATATCGAACGGATCGGAGCAATCCTTGAGATTATGCCCCCACAGGGTAAACTGCGGGTCGATGCCAACCAGGGCTGGATCAATTTCAACCGCACCGGACAGGTATTGCGAGCTGTGGGGTATAGTTCCAAGCTGGAATATATCGAACAACCGGTGCTCAGGGAACGAGCGGAAGAGATGCGGAAGATTTCAGATACCTTCGGGATTCCGGTATTTGCCGACGAAGCGATTGAAACACCCCGCCATGCCATGCATCTTCTTGAAGCGGGCCTTGTGGATGGGCTGTGCATCAAACTGGCAAAGTGCGGCTCTCTTTTAGATGGCGCCTTGATCGCGCAGATAGCGGCCCTGCACCATGTGCCGGTAACCCCGGTATGCGCTTATGCCACAAGCTTCGGAGCGACAGCGGAACTGCACCTGGCGGCGGTCGCTCCCCTGCTTTCTTCCGGCGCCGAATTGGCACCCCGGATGCTATCTCAAGATCCTGGGCTGCCGAAACTGCAGCTCAAGCCAACTGTTCCGGTTCCCGAAAGACCGGGGGTGGGGGTTGAAATCGAGTTTGACCCGTCATGAGGAGCAGCCATGAGGATCATCTATTTTGCCAATTCCAATTTAAGCGGTTCTGAAGCGGAAAAAGGCGGTATCATAGGAATCGAGGCGGCCCCCCACTCCACGCTTTCTGGAAAGCACCTTGCCCATAGCATCGAATCGGTGATGGATCATTTCAAATACTGCGTCGATCTGGTTGGAATCGATCATGTAAGCTTCGGCCCTGACACATTGTTTGGAGATCATGTGGGGCTGCATCGTGTTTTTCGAAGTTTTCTATCCGGGAAAGCCGCAAAAACAGCACAGGTTCCATACGAAGAAGTGGAATATGTAAAGGGTATGGAAAATCCTGCCGAAGCCTTCCCGAATGTGGTCCGCTGGCTGGTTAAACACGGGTACTCAGATGAGGATATTCGAAAAGCAATCGGCCAAAATGTTCTTCGAGTGCTCAAGGAAGTCTGGTGGCATTAAAGAAGTAAAAAACAGGCATTTTTACAAATGAAAGAGAAATTACGAAGAATTGGAACTTCAGGATGGAATTACGAGCACTGGAAAGACAGGTTTTACCCTTCCGGTTTGGCTAAATCCAAGTGGCTTAATTTTTACACCGAACATTTTGACACCGTTGAAGTAAATGCCACCTTCTACCGGCTGCCGAAGCCAAAGACTTTTGACAATTGGTATGAAAAAACACCTGACAACTTCCTGTGGGCTGTCAAAGGCAGCAGATACATCACCCATATTCAACGGCTTAAAGATACCGCCGAGTCTCTGGAACGACTCTATCAATCGGTGGAAAAACTGAAAGAAAAAGCCGGCCCGATTCTCTTTCAACTACCACCCAGTTTCACTTTTGATGAGCGGATTTTAAAGGCGTTCTGTAAAGAGCTGAATCCTGCCTTTCGTCATGCTCTTGAAGTTCGTCATGAGTCATGGATCGATGAGGTTGTTTTTCAAATTCTTAAGGAGAACAATATCGCGCTGTGCATATCTGATTCAGCCGGAAGATTTCCTTACTGTGAAGCCATAACCGCTGATTTCGTATATATACGGCTACATGGTTCAAAAAAATTGTACGCCTCAAACTATACTGAAACAGAACTTCGCCAGTGGGCCGAGAAAATTAAGAACTGGAATGTGGATACGTATATTTATTTCGATAACGATTATGAGGGGTTTGCCGTAAGCAACGCCAGCAGGCTCAAACAGTTGCTTGTCAGATAGCACAGCTCTTATACGATTTCCTTTTAATTCTGCTTTAGTTAAAATAGAAGCAGAAAAACGCCGAAGACGGGAGTGGAATATGCTTTATGATCTAGTAATAAAACAAGGAGAATTATTCCATCCAAAGGAAAGGAAGTTCGTAAAGACTGATATCGGGATCAAAGGGGGCCGAATCCTTAGTATCGGCACCGATCTTGAACCTCAACAGGCTGATAAAGTCCTTGACGCATCAGGGAAAATCGTATCGCCGGGGCTGATTGATTTTCACGTTCACTGCTTTTACCTTTTTCACAGGATAAGCATCAATCCGGATATGCTGGCCCCCCGGGCGGGAACGACCACCATGGTGGATGCAGGCAGTTCGGGCGCACTAAATTTCGATGCATTCCGTGAGTTTATTATAAAAAAGGCGAAGATTAATGTACTTGCTTTTTTGAACATAAGTCTCATCGGTCAGTGTTTCGAAGCACAAATAGCCGGGGTGCCTGTCATCCAGGAATATGACGATCTTCGCCTGGTGCATGTATTGCAGACCGTAAAATGCCTTGAAGAGAACCGCGATTTTCTTGTAGGGGTAAAAGTTCGTGCCTATCATGGCCTCACAAACCTAACCCCGATATACGCGGCTATCGAAGCGGCCGAACAGGCCGAGGTTCCTTTAATGATCCATACATCCCCCCCTCCGCCTTCGTTCCGTCAATATATGGACCTTCTTCGCCCAGGGGATATCGTGACCCATCTCTATCATCCGGGCCCTGGTGGTGTGGTTGACCGTGCAGGAAAAATCAGAACCGAATATCGTGAGGCAAGGGAAAGAGGGGTTTTGATGGAAACCGGTTTTGCTCGATGGCATATGGATTTTGAGGTGATGAAACGGGCTGTCGGGCATGGTTTCTGGCCGGATATCATCAGCACGGATGTAACAACAACCAATGTGGAAGATCTGGTCTATGATCTTCTATACACTGCGAGCAAATTTCTGGCCATTGGAATGCCTATAGAAGAAATGCTGGCGGCGATGACCATCGCGCCTGCAAAAGCCATGAAACGCGTTGATCTGGCTGAGCTTAGCCAGGGAGCGGTTGCCGATCTAACCGTAATAGAGCGTGTTGAAGAAGATTTGACTTTCCTTGATTATTACGGTCATCAAATAAAGGGTAAGGAGAAAATCGTCTGTAAGTGGCTTGTTCGAAAAGGTGAAGTACTAGGACATACGGGACGTATTTAACTTAT
>JAFDFZ010000186.1 GCA_019309565.1 Deltaproteobacteria bacterium | reverse complement strand
CACAGGTGTCCAGCAGCATTATTCAACCTCTGCCCATTCGTCGTCGGATAATTCTTCCACCGGATCATAGTTGATTTTGATTTTGCTCAGCACGGGGTGGTACTCCAGCCGGCTGGGCCGCCTGTGAGGGATTAACTCAGCCACCGGCCTGCCATTGCGGCAGATAAGAAATTTTTCACCCTTTTTTTCCACATCTGACAGCACTGCAGACAACCTGGTTTTTGCTTCATGGATATTTATTTTTTGCATGGCTTAAGTGCTTCCTACTTTAAATTAGTCAACTTAGCTTAGTTCATATAATCTGAGCTGTCAAGTCCCTTAACAATCTTACCTATAAGGATGCAATTTGGAAACAAAACCGCATTGTTTATCTATACAGGCCTGACATAATATGCAACATAAGAAATCGTGGAGAGAACCGGACTTGACCTGGACATGGAGATTGTAGCCAGAGGAGCCCTTTTTCATGAGCTTGGCAAAGCCAAAACCCATGCTATGGAAGGTATTGCAAAAATGAAAAAACTATGAATCAATATTTCAAGTACGATGAAGGGATCCAGCGGCTGATGCCAAGATATGGACCCGCAGTTTGATAAAGCACTTCAACCCCATAACATGATCTGAAAATCCATACTACAGTAAAGATTCAGGTGTATTGCGAAATGGATTGGTTACTTGCAGATCTCCAAACACCTGTTTTTCCTGGAGATCTTCTGTAAGCAGGTACCTACAATCGGCCACCTGGGCAGCTGAAACTATCAGCGCATCCCACCAGGAAATATCGTATCGATCTTGAATGTGCCACGCATTTTCAACCACAACGCTATTTACGATGATTGGTTGCCAGGCCAATAAAGATCGGACATCCTTGCGGGCGCTCTCCGGATCAAGTCCCGGGTTAAGCTTTGCAGTGACAGTTACATAAAACTCCTGCAAAACCTGAAAGCTGAGCCTGCCTGTCTTTCTGCTCCAGAGATGGGCCATCCAGGCCTGAGCCTGCTCCTGTTTTTGGGGTTCGGATGCGTCTCGCCTGTAAACTAGAACATTGGTGTCAACAAAAATTCTGTCAGCCATACAGATTCTCGCGGTCGGGATATTTTTCTCCCGGTTTTTTCAGCATCCTGGCAGGTTGTGAAAGATAATGCTGCATGGCGATCCGATAGTTTTTTTCATCGAGCATCTTTTCACGGAGTAATTCTCCCACCAGGCGTGAAACACTTGTGTTTTTTTCCGCAGCGCGAATCCGAGCCCAGTAGGCCACTTCCTCATCAAGTGTGATGGTTACATTTTTCATAACAAAAAAATAGTGAAACACGGAATTCTTGTCAAGCGATAAATGTTTGAATCTAAAAACTTATGGTTAGGCAGGCTTAAAAAAATAAGGCCGGCTTAAAAAATGCTTGACAGGAGTTAGGAAAACCATCATAAGTTAGACCAAGCAAACTTAATAAGTTTAACCAATTTAATTGTGATTCATAACACGGCAAAAAGGAGAATAACAATGAACATGACGCTAGAAGAGATGAATGTCGGTCAAACAGGCAAAGTCATCGGTTTTGCCAGGGGGGCCAAAGCCTATCGCGAGAAATTATTGGCCATGGGGCTGACCAAAGGGACGCAGTTTGTTGTCAAGCGGGTGGCGCCTTTAGGTGATCCGGTCGAGATCAATGTACGCGGGTTTGCCTTGAGCTTGCGCAAGGATGAAGCCGCGGCGCTTAGAGTAGAAAAGGAGGATTCATAATCATGAGTGATTATACCATTGCTGTTGTCGGAAATCCCAATTGTGGCAAAACCACTTTATTTAACGCCCTGACCGGGGCCAGGCAACATGTCGGCAACTGGCCGGGGGTTACCGTAGAACGTAAGGTGGGTGAGTACCGGCACAAGGGAAAAAAAATCGAGGTTGTGGACCTGCCCGGTATTTATTCATTGGCGGCGATTTCGGTGGATGAGGAGGTCTCCAGGAATTACCTGCTTTCCGGAGAACCGGATCTGATCATCAGTATAGTGGATGCTTCTAACCTGGAACGGAACCTTTATCTTACCGTTCAGCTTTTGGAAATGAAGGTGCCTGTCGTGGTAGCTCTTAACATGATGGACGTAGCGCGTAATAATGGCATTGATATTGATATAAGCAGCTTGTCAAAGCGCCTGGATTGTCCGGTAGTTCCCATTGTCGCCACCAAAAAAGAGGGCTTAAAGGATCTTAAAAACACCATCAACAATGCTGCCGCACAAGGGGCGGTTTCACGCTTTCAGATTGAATATCCCGCCGAAATTCAGCATGCCATTGACGCATTGATGCCGGAACTTGCGAAGGTGCTGAAAGGCATCCGCCTTGATCAGCGCTGGGTGGCTGTGAAGCTGCTTGAGGATGACCCCTGGGCAGTCACATTGGTCAGTGACTCCGTAAAAACCAAGGCGATTGGTCTTAGACAAAACATCGAGAATCAACTGGATGAAGAAATCGATATACTTATCGCCGATAGCCGCTACAGTTTTATCAACAAATTGACAAAAGACACACTAAAAAAGAAGCGACAGATCAGTGCGACACTTTCCGACAAAATTGATCGGATTGTACTCAATCGCGCGGCAGGCATTCCGGTTTTTTTAGCGGCCATGTACCTTACATTTATGATTACCATTAATCTGGGTGGTGCATTTATTGATTTTTTCGATATCTTTGCCGGCACGATCTTTGTTGACGGATTTGGTCACTTGCTGACTGCTGCCGGGTTGCCGGAATGGGTGATTGCAATTTTAGCAGGGGGCATCGGCGGCGGCATCCAGACTATTGCCACGTTTATCCCGCCCATTGGTTTCATGTTCTTGTGCCTTTCGTTCCTGGAAGATTCCGGCTACATGGCCCGGGCTGCGTTTGTGATGGACCGCTTTATGCGTTTTATCGGGTTGCCGGGAAAATCGTTTGTTCCCATGCTGGTGGGTTTTGGCTGCAATGTGCCGGCCGTGATGGCCACCCGTACCCTGGAAAACCAGCGGGACCGCACGCTGACCATTATGATGAATCCGTTCATGTCCTGTGGTGCGCGCCTGCCGGTTTATGCCTTGTTTGCGGCGGCGTTTTTCCCGGTCGGGGGACAGAACCTGGTGTTCGGACTTTACCTGATCGGCATCGGCTTTGCCGTTATAACCGGCCTGATTTTAAAGAGCACCTTATTAAAAGGTGAGATTACACCATTTGTAATGGAATTGCCGCCGTATCATCTGCCCACACTAAGAGGGGTGGTTTTCCATGCCTGGGATCGCTTGAAAGCTTTCATGTTACGGGCCAGCCGTGTTCTGATTCCCGTCATCATCGTTTTAAGTTTTCTAAACTCCATGGGCACTGACGGTTCATTTGGCAATGAAGATACCGATAAATCCGTATTAAGTTACATTGGCAGAAGCATCACACCGATCTTTAAGCCCATGGGGCTTACTGAAGAAAACTGGCCGGCCACCGTGGGAATTTTTACCGGAATTTTCGCCAAAGAAGCCGTGGTGGGTACTTTAAATGCCATGTATTCCCGGTTGGGAGCCGAGGCCGGTGCGGAAGAAGGTGAAGAAGCTTTCGCTTTTTGGGATGGCATCAAGGAATCGTTTGTCACCATTCCGCAAAACCTGGCAGATGTTGTGGATACCATGACAGATCCGTTAGGGATATCCATCGGTGATGTCAGTGATGCTGAAACCGCGGCCGAGGAGCTGGAGGTCGGTGTCGGTGTTTTCGGCGCCATGACCCGATTGTTCGACGGCAGAGTAGGAGCTTTTGCGTATTTGCTCTTTATCTTGATGTATTTTCCCTGTGTAGCAGCCATTGCCGCCGTGTATCGTGAAACCACCCTGGGCTGGACACTATTCGCCGGCACCTGGACCACCGGCATGGCTTATACGGCGGCTACGCTTTTTTACCAGGCAGCTACTATCGGTCGTAATCCGGTATTTTCAATCTTGTGGATTGCGGTGGTAATAGGTGCGTTTGTGGCGGTGGTGCTCTTTCTGCGCTACCTGGGGAATAGAAAAGAAACCGGTGTATCACCACTCATGAAGGAACAACATGCTTCTGTCCGATATTAAACGATACCTTGCTGAGCACAGGCAGATAACCTTGGCTGACCTCGCCGTTCATTTTGATACCGATCCGGATGCAATGCGCGGCATGCTGGAACAGTTTGTTCGCAAGGGAAAACTGCGCAAGTTGGTTCATGAAGGCAGCTGTGGAAATTGTTGCGGCGGATCGTGTAATTCTGCAAAGGTTGAAATCTATCACTGGCAGGGCTGATCATCGGCCTGTTTACACGTGTAATACGGAAATGGTTACGATGAGTGCAAAATGACATTTTCTGAATTACTCAACCAGAGCGCTGAAGAATTGTTCCAAAGTATCACGGCGCATCGTGATCTGTTGGCCTCGGCAAATGCGGGACCGGAAAAGGAAATAGAGATCAAGACGTGCGTTGTCCGGAATTGTTCTCACCGGCAAAGGCTTAAAGAAGTTCTTGCCGAAACGATAGACATATTGGAACAGACGCGCAAAAATTTTTCTTCTTAAAAATGATTCGGTTATTCAAACAGTTCAACCGCAATATTGGCCGCTGCCTGTGTGTTGATAGAAAGATGATATCCTCTTACTTTGATGCCAATTTTATCGTTGAGTGGGTCCAGGTTCTCAACTTCCACAATACTGCCGGTGGTTATCCCCAAATCGGAAAATTTTTTTTTAAGGAAACCGTGTGTTTTGATATGCGAAATTCTGCCGCGTTGGCCTGCATGCATTGCATCTAAAAGCACGATGGATTGAGGTGCAGATTTTAGCTTCTGCTCCTTTTTCTTCAAATCATCGATACACATCGATATGGCGGATGCGCATGTGGCCAAGGTGTCTTTACCACTTTCACAATGACGGTGAAATCCCTGCAGCCACTCATCACCGCCGCGCGGACAGATCTCCACAAACTCCACAAATCTGATCAGCCGGTTAAGAATAATTTTTGAGACTGCATGCTCCATCTTGCAGGCTGCATCTTCAGCTTCGGTCTCGTTAACCAGCAAAATTTTAATGAAAAATTCTTTTAAGGTTTCATGCCGACGAACGATATCCTCAGCCACGATTTTTCCTTCAGGAGTAAGTGTAATGATATCATACGGTGTGTAATTGATCAGGCCTTTATCAGACAAAACCCGCAATGCTCCCGTTACCGACGCATTGTTCACTTTCAGCCGTGTTGCGATGTCTTTAACCCTTGCGGCCTGTTTTTCAGCGGCAATATGAAATATAGCTTCCAAGTAGTCCTCCATGCTGGAACTAAGATTTTGATTGTCAGTCATGCTTGCATCCTTATTTTAATGTTTTTGTATCGTCTTGATAAGATTATTCATAATGAATTTTCCCTAAAAAAGTAGACGCCGTCAAGCGCAAAGTCTCAATTTCTGTTTTTCATATTCTGAGAGGTTCGGTTACCTCAGAGCTGAGAGTCTTATTTGCCTGTTGTTATGGGTGCACCTGCAATTTCTTGACAGATCCGATTTATTACCTGACCGAACAAACAGGTCGGGATTATGTAAAAAAGCCTAAAATTAAGGGCAGCATACGAAGTGAATCAGGGCGCAGGTGCCGTAATACTAATGATATCTTCTCTCTTTCCAAGCGTTCTAAAAATCTGTAAACAAAATCGTTTTGTTTTTTACTATCATCGGTTATTGAGAACATAGGAAATCATATTGTAAAATGATGTATTGACTATGTGATATATGCAACTGTTGGGTTAACAAGAGCACGGTGTAAATTCTTTGAAGGAGGCACCATGAATGTGTTGGTTCTGTACTACTCCAAGGGGGGCAATACGCGAAGGCTGGCCGAGGCCGTTGCCGAAGGGGTTGAACAGGTGGACGGAGTCGATGCCGTTTTGCGCCACAGCCGGGATGTTAGCAAAGACGATTTTGTGGCCGCCGGCGGGGTGATTGTGGGC
>JAFDFZ010000185.1 GCA_019309565.1 Deltaproteobacteria bacterium | reverse complement strand
AAGGCCTCGTTTGGTGCAATTTATGAGACTTTCTCTTGTCTCCCAACCCCGCCCTAGGATCTAACCCAGCCATTCCTCCGGTGGTGTGAGCAAAAATTCCTGCAAAGGGATTCCCTGGGCACCTACGAGCAATTTTCTTTTTACCCGGAACTCTTTTGAAAAAGCCTCTATACCCGGAAGATTCGTTTTCCGGAGGTTGCTTTTTACTTCGATGGCGACCAGATTATCTCCACGCTGCAAAACGAAATCCACTTCGCGGTTGCGACTTGACCAGTAGAAAAGCTCTGCCTGTGTGCCCTTAAGCCCATTGACCAATGCGGCGCCGACCGCCGACTCAACCAATCGTCCCCAGTACTCAGAATCAATTTTAGCTTCCTTAAGGGTAAGTTGCGACGGCGCTGTCATGAGGGCCGTATTGAGTACCTGGAGTTTCGGGCTTGAGGCCCGCCGGCGAATTATCTGCCCCGCATATTTAGGCAAACCCATCAGCAATCCCGCGCCTTGAAGCAGATTCAGGTAATGTGCAAGAGTCGTGGTATTGCCGGCATCCTGAAGCTGGCCAAGCATTTTCTGATATGAGATAATCTGTCCTGAATAGGCGCACCCGAGATCAAAGAGACGGCGAAGGAGGGCAGGTTTATCCACCCGTTTCATAAGCAGGATATCCCGTGAGACTGTGGTCTCTATAAGAGAATCCATAATATATTGAGACCATCGCCGGGGATCATTGATCAGCTCCGCGGAGCCAGGATATCCGCCATAGAAAATATATTGCTCTATGTCCCATCCAAAAGCTTCTCGCATTTCCGAAAAAGACCAGTGCGTAATAGGGATAACCTCGAATCGGCCGGCAAGACTTTCAGTCAATCCGCTCTGCACGAGGAGGGGCGACGAACCAAGCAAAATCACATAGAGTGAAAGCCCCCCCGAAGAATCTTCATCCCACAAACGCTTTACAGTTTCAGACCATCCGGTGATCTTCTGAACCTCATCGAGAACCAAAAGCGCCTTGTTGGTTCGTGCTTTTGCGCGCGCCGCTTCCCATTGCTGCTCAATCCAGGAGGCGCTTTTCAAGGTCGGTTCATCTGCCGAAGCATAATGGCCCGGCATTTTAATGCCATCAATAAGCTGCCGCGCGAGGGTCGTCTTGCCCGTTTGCCGGGGACCTGACAGTATCTGCATGAAACGCCTTGGTTCGGATATCCTCTTGAAGATAACCTTATAAAAGGGTCTTTTAAACATGCGTATTATCCAATAGTTAACAGTTTACTCAATGTCTTGAGTAAATTTACTCAAGACGCTGAGCATTTGTCAAGACTTTTATGCCCCCTCTGTTTTCCTTTTAAGCCCTTAAGCCACTATCTTTATTTTTAAGGGTAAAATCGTTGCCCTAAAGAAGTCCGAGTTGCTGATTTTGGCATCAAAAACATGCTTATAAGGGCAAAATAGGCATCATTTTAAAGCCTTTTAATGAAGCGCCCTGCAGCAAGCTGCGGGGTATCAAGGCGGAATTGCGCCGTAGTTCACCTTGCCCTTCATCCCTGAACAAGCTGCGGGGTATTCCGGCGAAGGCGAATAAGAATTCTGAAGTATTACCGCGGCCCGACCCCATTTCTGTTCTGTGGCGCTGAAGGACTCATAATTAAATTCTTTTTTTCTTGTCTAAAATCCCTGTTTTAAGATTTTGTAAAAAATTCAAAGACCTTTCATAATTTTTATCAGGCAAATAGTTTGACACAGCAATAATAAGACTGTCATTCTTATCTGGATCAGTATTTATAGTCAAAATATCCAAAACTGTTTTCTTTGTTTTCGAGCTCATTATTTCGACCATATCACGGCCCAGCAATCTTGCACCTGCAAATTCAAAATCAAAACCTTCAGTTTCCATTAAATCAGAATGTGAATCAAACAATCTATCCTCGTTTCCTGCTTGAGAATAATATTTCAACAGGGTGGCGATATCAACAGCGTCCTTTGTAGGAAATTCATGATGCCTATCATTCCATGCAATCAGTTTTAAAACAGCCATTCCCGCAAGAGAAACAAAGCGGATATTAAGACCTCTTGCCAAACGCACAGAAACTGTATTTTCCCACGCGTCCTGAAAACCAGTTACATCCATTTCAATGGAATATTCAGGGGGCCAGCAAACCACCCCTTCCGATGTTTCCACTGATCCAAACGGGATGATATCTACAGGGCAGCTGTTCTTGTAAATCAGGCGATGTACTGTTTTTTCGTCTGAAGAAAAAGAGCCGGTTGAGATAAGCCTGTCTTTCATTTCCTGATAGTGTTCCCAGTCCTTGACTGTAATGCCGAGATCAATATCCTTTGTTTCCAATCCTGTGGGCAAACCATACAGCTGACCAAGAATCAGATCGCGTACAACAGCACCCATAACAAAAAAATCAATATCCAGCTCCCCTGCTACATTTTTAATAGCTTTGAGACAGTTGGCAATCAGTGGATCAGTGTTTTTCGATAAATCTATCAATATATTGGTCATAAATAATTCTTGCAGTTTCAATATTCCTGTCGTCTGCTGTTGCAATCAGGTCGGCATATATGAGGAGTGGGGGCGCAAGTTCCTTGTAATTCCAGGGATAATCAAAACGCCAGAATGTTTTATAAATTTCTACCTTTCCTTGCGGGTTTTTTATTAGATGATTCTTGAGCAGGAATTTATTTATCTCTTCAGGTCCATAAACGGTGATTGTC
This sequence comes from Deltaproteobacteria bacterium, assembly GCA_019309565.1. GTDB lineage: Bacteria > Desulfobacterota > Desulfobacteria > Desulfobacterales > SURF-15 > JAFDFZ01. Next base: position 3,292 of record JAFDFZ010000185.1, on the reverse strand, counting down.
TCAGGTTTCAGATAAGCAGTTAAACGTGCTGCTGCCGGTTCTCCGCCAAGAAAGGTTCCTGTTTTCTGCCAGTCAGTTTTTTCCCACCACTTTTCTCTGGTCGCGTCATATCGTCCTATATATAATTTTGGTCTAAGTTCCCTTGCGTATGCGTGAATCCATGTATCAAGGAGTTTGTCAACATTGATCAGTTTTCGGCCATGCTTTCCTCTGTCCACCAAAAAATTCAGTTGCTTCAAATCGTACATTACCCAGCCAACAGTTCCGAGCGCCACATTTGCAGCTTTTGCAATATCCCTATAGGGCGCTTTTACAAGTTCCGGCAGGCAAAGCAAAGCAAAGACAACTTTTAGGCCTGTGGGCCGGAAAGCCCGAGCTATTCTCCCGGCTTCCGGGATATCTTTCTTTTTCCGGCCAGTAATGTAAACAAACAATGGCGGATCATTGATATATGCATTTCCGGCTGTATCAATAAATGCAAGGTTAAGCCCTTTCAATCGCTCAGCCATAGGTGGTGTCACATGCCTCGTAACCAGTATCCCCGGTTTTTTAAAACGGCGTATCTGCTCGGCAGCATGCCCAAGCGTGGCGTTTGTAATAAATCCTTTTACTCCAGCATAAAACTTTTTTGGCTTACCTTCAGGCGCATTGATCTGCAATACAGCATCAGGCTGTATTTTCCCTGTGGGTTCAACCTCCAGGATCTTAATACAAAGTCCCGTTGTTTCCTCAAATGCCAGCTTTGCAGCATTAAGAATCTCACGTTCTTTTGTGGCTCTATCGGTTGTATTTTTCTGTTTTTTCATCATGTTAAATTAATGCCCGTTCATATTGTTCATTATTTTGTATATGTACACTATTAATGAACAAATGTAAATAGTGAACATTAATTTAATAAAAATATATTCCGTGTGTAATAATTCATCTAATCAATGAATTTCTTCACATCAAATATAGTTAAACTTTGTAAGCTATTGATTTATAAAAGGGTAAAATCGTTGCTCTAAGAAATTTGAATTTTTTTAGCATGCTTATTTTGGTATCAAAAACATGATGCTAAGGGCAAAATAGGCATCATTTTAAAGCTTTTCAATAAGAATTCTGAAGTATTACCGTGGCCTGATCCCCGTTTCTGTTTGAATAACGAAGAAAAAAATTCCGCCTTGGCCGGAAATTTCTTGATATTTTGTTGACAAATTCCGATATTTGTTTTAAAGGAACCAGAAGGAAATAATTTCCAATAGTCACGTCAGGTGAATACCATGGATATGCTTACCTTGGGAAGCAAGCTCACAACCTATAGAACTAATTTGAGATTTAGCCTAAAAGAGGTCGCTAAGTTGTCTAAGCTGCCTGTTTCGACAATTAATGATTACGAAACAGGCAAGATTCAAAAACCAGATTTCAACAAGATTGAACAATTATGCAAAATATATGGGGTTTCTCTCTCTATACTTATAGCTTCCGTTGAGCCAGTATCAACAATTCATTTCAGGTTAAGTAATTTTAGTTTGACAGAGAACGAAGAACAGAGAATCGAGGATTTACTAACCTTTATCGATGATTATGAAAACATCCTTGAACTTCTGGGGGATCAAGAAGATATCTACCTACACAGAACCTATCCAAATAATCCCAGCCTAAACTGGTTTGAGTTGGGTCACAGGATAGCAATATCCGAACGCAAGTATTGGGGATATATCATCACACAGCCAGTCGATCTGTTACCATCAATTCAGAACGAAGGTATCCTGGTTAATTTCATAGAATTGCCGGAATCAATAGACGGCTTCTTCTATATGAGTGCAAACAGCAAGACCTTTTGGATCTTTGTCAATGCCAATAAGCCCGGAGCTCGAAAGAACTTTACATTGGCACATGAATATGCACACTTTTTGCTGGATAGGGATCAAAAAAATTATGTTTGCAATATTAACCGGCCAGGATCCGATCCTCTCGAAAGCAGGGCCAATGCTGTTGCGGCCAGGATTTTGGTCCCTCGGCCTGCGCTTGAAGATCGTGTGCCCAAGAAGGTGACGCCAGACAAGGTGATAGAGCTATGCCATGTCTTTGGCGTCAGTAGCGATGTCATCAATTATCGCCTTATAGATGAAGGTTTCGTATCAAAGAGGAAAGGACAGGAATTATTACAATACGATTACAATAGTAATCATCTTTACCGCGTTCATATGGATTCCATTAACAAGAAATTCGACCTCCCTAAACTTGATCTCTCTTTTCGTTCGCTCAATCCCGTCCAAGAAGAGTTCTTGGTCAAGGTGACAAAGGCCTACGGGGATGGCAAGATAACTTTTGCCAGAGCTTTGTCTTACTTTAGAAACGAAAAAATGGCCGAGCAGTTAGGGGTCTTTCCGAAAAAGCCAGAAGACCTATAATATGTATTTTGATGCAATGCGTTTTTATCGTTACTGATACCAATATCTTTCGATATATAATAGTCGAGTCTAACTTTCAGGATAAATTCTTGGAGATATGCCTGACCCTTTCCCTTAAGATAGTTACACTAATCCAGATCGAACGAGAAGTACGAAGATATCCCGCCTGCCAGCAACTCTTTAACCTTCTGAACGACAATGGAATAATACATCAATACAGCACTCCCGAAAGATTCAAAGCCCAAGAAAATGACATGTACAAGACCTTGAAAGCGATGGTAGATGACGCAGATGCGGCAGCCCTTCCAGTAGCCATATTGAACGATTGGATATTGCTCACAAATGACGACGAGGCAATCGACGTTTTTGTAAAATCATTTCCAGCCCTTTTCCCAAGATTAAAACTTATGTCTTTCGAGTCTCTTCTGTATCTTGCGTACCAGAAAAGCATAATAAATGAAGAAGAAGGTGAAACGGTATTGGCTGACTATAAGAATAATTGTTTCGCGAGTCCAGGTAAACAGAATAAGAAAATTAGGGGGCGTAATTTTTTAGAATTGATCACCTTTTTGCACGAACAAGGCGTTTCTCCATTAAAATACTTTTCATAACATAAGATACATTAATATAAATACACCTGTCGCGTGTAAATCATAAAAAAAGAGGCATTTAAAACCTTAAACCACTATTTTAAGGGCAAAATAGGCATAATTTTAAAGCCTTTTAATAAGAATTCTGAAATATTACCGTGGCCCTACCCCCATTTATACCCTTCGGCTAACGTGTTAATGACCGGTGCTATAGGGCCATTCCATGATCGCCGCAAACGAGCCACCTCATGACCGCCGTAATGGAGCCAGTCCATGATCGGCGCAATGAAGCCACCCTATGGGTGG
>JAFDFZ010000059.1 GCA_019309565.1 Deltaproteobacteria bacterium | reverse complement strand
AAAAGTCTAGTCACATTTTTTATAATTATTTCAATATGTTATGATTTTCTTGAAAAATCCCTTTTCGAAAAAAATATTTCAATTATCACTGAAAAACGCTCTATTTGTCACTTTTCACATTCACCGAGAATTGCTGCTCGTGGGCAGAAGCGGTGCTGAACCCAAAACCTTTGAACCCGTCGCGGGGTTACATCGCTTCCAGGTAGAGCGCTTTCATATCTTCTTCCGTGCAAGGACGGGGATTGTTGGAATGGCACCAATCCGTCATGGCATTGCGGGCCATCAATGGAATCCGATCCTCTGAAACCTTCAATTCCGAAAGTTTTTCTGGCAATCCGATCTGCTTGTTGAGTGCTTTTACCGCAGAGATGGCCGCCTCCGGCTTCAGGGACGTTTCTCCCATGGCAAAAGCGATGCGGCGCATTTTATCTCTCGTTAAATCGAGGTTGAAGGCCATGGTATGCGGAAGCAAAAGGGCGTTTGCGACCCCATGGTGGATATTGTATTCCGACGACAACTGGTGCGACAGTGAATGGGTGACACCCAGCCCTTTCTGGAATGCCAACGCCCCCATGGAAGATGCCATCGCCATCTGCGTTCTGGCCTCCTGGTGATTGCCGTTTTCAACGGCAGTAACAAGGTATTCGGCGATGAGTCGGATGCCTTCAAAAGCGATGGCTTCGGCTGTGGGATGGTATTGGGGGGAGAGATACGCCTCGATGCAGTGGCTGAGTGCGTCCATGCCGGTGGCGGCGGTCAATTTCGGCGGCATGCTGACCGTGAGTGCCGGATCGACCAGCGCCAGCGAGGGCATTCCGGAGCGGAGCACGCTTTTAATCTTCTTTTGTGTGTCAGTAATCACGGCTCCCCTGGAAGTTTCAGCGCCGGTTCCGGACGTGGTCGGAATTTCAATCAGCGGGGGCATGGGGTTGACGATATTTTCCGCCCCCTTGAGTCCTAGATATTGATGCAGCGGTTCCAGATGCGATGCCAGCACACGAATACCCTTTGCCGCGTCCATGGGGCTGCCGCCGCCGAGGCCGATGATCAGGTCGCAGGAGGCGTCTTTGAATTGCTTTACGCCTGTCTGCACGTTTACATCGGTGGGATTTTCCGACACGCCGTCAAAGATCACAGAATCGATGCCGTCCGATTTGAGAGCGGCAACGATCTGCTCCGGGATGCCGACTGCTGCCACCCCGCCATCTGTCACGATGAGTGCTCTTTTGGCGTTAAAGGCGCTGGCATGTGCTCCCAACGTGCACAATGAATTCCATCCGAACTGAACTCGAACACCATAAATTTCAAAAAATACGCTTTTATCCGACATGGTATCCTCCTGGTCCGGGCAAACCGGAATTGACTATTGAACTGTACAAAATGAATATTTAACGCAGACAAGGCATTGAAACAAAAGGATATTTTTTATTATTGACAGTCTAACGGGTCGGCCATACCGAGTTGGCGCTTTCTTAACGATCCCTAATGGATTCAGACAATTCGTGATTTTAGTGTTGGATACCGATTATGCTATACGAACCGTTTTTTGGTAAAAACTCCCTGACCCCTGAATTATCTTGGCTTTATGGACAGCGTTTTATACGGTTGACTGCACGGCGTTCCCTCCGTATAGTGCATTCTCCCCTCGGTCAAATCGATGACCAGTGAAGTCAGCGTCTCCCACTGGGCGTGTGGATTCAGGCCAGGGTCGCGGTGCCTACAGATGGAATTCGGGTATCCGAAATGGTCCGTCAACACTGACTGAATCGTTTCCAATCGAATCTCCGTCCGTTTTTCATACAGAAGCCGGTGCGCACGTTCACTCCGGATCACCGTATCCGGCAGCAGGCTCTTTCCCGAGTCTTTTGCCCGGAACCGGGGTGACATAAAATGATTGCCGTGGGTGATAATACCCTCAGTAGCATAGAGAAAGTAGACATCTTCAGGGGTGCATTCGGCATCGATGGCTTCGCCGTCTCGATGCGCAATCAGCATGTTGGCGGAATTCGGTCCCTCATTTTCCATTAAGATCCCCAGGAAATTGGATAGATTCTCCGAATTGAGCAGGCTTCTGACTTTGAGCCAGACCGGAAGGCCGGGCCTGAAAACGTCCTGATCGCAACGTATATAGTTCATGCAGATACCGAAACCTGCGGAATTGAACCCCTTGTGTCCGATTATACCGGCTTCGGTATGCATGATAATGTCCGGTTTGTTGTCCTGTAGAATATGCAAAAGAATACAGCCCGTTTTAAGCGCGGGCTTGTAATCCCAATTTTGTCCGATATACATATGGTTATCTATCGACGCATCGGGTGTTACAGCAAGTGTCGTGCATCCTTCAGCAGCTGTATCCATTGCGTCCGGAAAGAGATATGCATAGTTGAGCTCCCACCGGGCGTTCAGGGCCAGGATCTCTTCAAACCGCATCTTGGCACCTTCGGCAACTCCTTTCAATTCCTGGATAAGGTCGATATCCATTTTCTCGATAAAGGGCAAAAATACCTGTGCGTCTTCAAGTACCCGGTTTTTTTCCACCCCGCAGTAATGATACCAGAGATTCAGATAATAAGAGATGTTAGTGCGTATCCTCGATGATGTCTGTTCACCATGCTGGAACCCGACCTCATAAGGGGTTCCCTTTGCCGTGATGATCGGTAGATCCATGCTCATTCCTTCCGTCCGCCCAGATAGGACTGCTTGATGTTGTCGTCATAGAGTAAATCGCGACTGTTTCCTTGATGAATTATTTTTCCCATATCCATGACATAACCGAAGTCCGAATTCTCGAGTGCCCTTTTTGCATTCTGTTCGATGACCAGTATGGTCACGCCTTCTTTGTTGATTTCCAGAATGCTGTCAAAGACGGCGTCGACCAGTTTGGGTGCCAGTCCGAAGGACGGCTCATCCAGCAGAAGCAGAGTGGGCCGTGACATCAATGCCCGGCCGATGGACAGCATCTGGCGTTCCCCGCCGCTTAATGTGCCCGCCTTTTGATTTGCGCGTTCTTTGAGACGCGGGAAAAGTTTGTAAACCATATCGAACATATCCGCTTTGGTATCCCGCTCTTTGAGCGTCCAGGCTCCGATGTCCATGTGCTCGGCAACCGTCATATGCGGAAATACGGATTTCCCCTGGGGAACATAGGAGATACCCATAGTCACAAGTGAGTGGGGTTTGGTTGCTGAAATATCTTTCCCCCTGTAAGTGATGCGTCCGCCCTGCGGTTTCAACATGCCCATCAGGGTGTTCAATAGGGTGGTCTTGCCGACGCCATTTCGACCAATGAGAGTCGTGATTTTTTCCTGCTCGATATTTATGGAAATACCATTTAGTATTATTTTTTTTCCATAACCTGAAATCAGATTTTCGATTTCTACTATGTGTTCGTTATTTATCATAATCGGCTGGTCTCCCACAAGCGCTGCGATAAACGGTTTTGCATACACCCCTATCCGCCAAAATATGCTTCGATAACTTTTTCGTTGTTCTGAACTTCTTGACTCGATCCCTCGGCGATCTTTTCACCGAAATTCATACAGATCACCTTGTCGCAATGACCCATAATAACGTCCATATCGTGTTCGATGATGAAAAATGTTTTTCCTTCCTGATCGCAGAGTTTATGAATCATTTTCATCATTTTATCCTGTTCGGATGGATTTACGCCTGCTGCGAGTTCATCAAGAAGCATCAATTCGGCATCGAGCATCAGGATTCTGGCGATGGAAAGCATCTTCTGCTGTCCCACGGACAATTCGCCTGCATAATTTCCCTTTTCTGCTGTAAGCCCAAATAAGTCCAGCAGCTCCATAGCATATTCCAGGGCATTTTTCTGTTTTAGATTTGCGGCAATCATCAAATTTTCAAGCACCGTCATTTTGGAGAAGATCCGGATCAGCTGCCAGCTTCGACCGATGCCCATTCGGGCAATCTGATACGGCTTGTGGTGTGTGATATCTTTTCCTTTAAAGACGATTCTTCCGCTGTCAGGGCTTAGAACACCGGTAATTAAATTAAACAGGGTTGTTTTACCGGCACCGTTTGGACCGATGAGACCGGTAATCTTTTTGGCTTCAATCGACAGATTCATCTTTTTCACAGCTTGGAGGCGGCCGAAACGCTTTGACAGATTATTTACCGTAAGCAGGCCGTTTAATCGGGATGTTTCACCCATCATCAGACTCCTTAGACCCCTTATTGTATTGAGGTGGAAACCAAAATCAGATTGCCCGTATTTTCGGCAAGGTCCCTCGGCTTTTGAGCCACTCAATAATTCCACCGGGCATCAGCATGACCAGAAGTATCATGATCATACCATAGATCATCATGTATGCTTGGGTAAAATGCGACCAGAGAAACTCCTCGACAAATGTGAGGATTACGGCGCCGATGACCGGGCCCCATACGCTTCCGGGACCTCCGAGCAGCACCATGACAATCGGCACAATGGTCCACTGTCCGCTGAATGCAGATTCCGGTTCGATATAGTTTTGAAACGCGATGTGCCCCGAAGCGATGAGACCCGAGAGAAATCCGCTGAGTGTGAAGGCGAGAATCTTGTTTTTGTTGGCGTTGATGCCTATCGAACCAGCGCCTTCTTCATCTTCTCGAATGGCGATCAACCGGGCCCCGAAATTTGATATAATGACTTTGAAAGAGATGAAGATATTGACCAGGGCCAGAAAACAGAGGGCATAGTACATCATATTCAAACTCAACGGTTCGATAAACGGAAACCCGTATCCGCCCCGTGTAATCGGAGCCAGGTATTTGCTGGTAAAAAGCAGTTTGATTCCCAGCAACAGGGCGAGCATGCCTATCGCAAAATAGGAGCCCCTCAGCCGCAACATGAACGAACCAAGAATCGCTGCGATCATGGCCGAGGACACGCCGCCGAGAAACCATGCCGCAGGCCACCACATCTTCATATCCTCAATGAGAAGTACACTCGTATAACTGCTGATACCCACAAAGAGCGCAAATCCGAAGTTGACATATCCTGTTAAACCGCTCATTAAGTTCCATGCGGTGGCATAGCCGATATACACAAACATTATCAAAAACAATGTCACCACATATGCGGTTGCGACATGCGGCAGGAGCAAAAAGACGATGATGATCAGCGCACCAATAATCAACAACAATCGTCTCCGGTTTTCTATCCAAGAACATGGGATCGAATTTTTCGTATTCGATATTGTTTTATGGTTCATAAAATACCCCTCTAATACATACGCTTTGTTATCTACCTGCTAGTCCACTCGCTCTTCAACGCCGAATAGACCCTGGGGTCTGAAAAGAAATGTTAGGATGAGCAGCAAGGGTGCGAAGATATTTGCCATGGTGGCATCCCAGTAACCGGTACCGATGCTTTCGGCTAAACCCAGGATGATGCCGCCGGCAAGAGATCCGGGAAGGCTTCCCAGACCGCCGATGGCCACAATAGCAAAGCATTTCAAGATAAGATCTTCGCCCATGAGCGGAAAAATGGACCACTGTATCGCGATGAGACTGCCAGCGACACCGGCTAGCAATCCGGCTATGCCGAACCCAAGCATTCTGATACGATCCACGTTGATGCCACTGATTGCCGCGATGGTGGCGTTTTGCGAAACGGCGCGAATCGATTTGCCGATGGCAGAATACCTGAGAAACAGATGCAGGCCAGTGATCATTAGACTGACGACAACAAAGGATATGATCTTGTTGACCGGAAAGTAGCTTCCCAAAAACGTAATGGAGCCGCTCGAATAGTTCACCGATCGGAAAGTGCTAGTAAAGGCAATTTGGGCAAAATTCCACAGCACAATTGAGATGCCGTAGGTGAGAATCAGAGATACCAGTTGCTCTTCACCGATAATTTTCCGAATCGAAATTCTGTACACAATCAAGCAGAAGACAAAGAGCGTAATCATGGATCCGAAAATGGTCAGCAGGGGATTGATTTTTAAAAGAAACCACAGCCAAAAGGTGGCATATGCACCGAGCATGATAAACTCTGCATGGGCAAGATTGATGATGCCCATGATACCGAATCCGAGGCTCAGTCCGGATGCGGCCAGGGCGTAAACAGATCCGAGTAGAATTCCGCTGATGATTATTTCTAAAAATAACATAGATCCTCTCTTGTTCGTCAATCTCTGAAGGTCGGGAATTGGCCATGGGAACGGTAACCCCAATATGGGGCATCGGGCCGTGTTATGCCATCTCCAGAAGGAGTGGCATAACACGAACTTGTTGTATAGAGAACACACCCGATAATCTATAGTGGCCAGGTGTTACCCCTATTTCGACCAACCTGGGAACGGATAAATTGGATCCGCGGATTTGAATTTGAAAGGCCAGATAATTTCCCTGACATAGTTGCCCACAACGGCTTTGCCGACCGGTTTCGGTGCACCGCTCGGTATTTTTTGCCATTGGACTAAAAATGCTTTGGCCGCCACTTGCAGACCTGCGTTTTTGGATCCGAGCGGCTCCACCTTATAAGGGCCTAGTATGGTTTCCACTTCCATGGAAAACAGGTGGTCCCGGATGGCTTTTTTATCCAACGACCCGGCCTTTTTCACTGCAATTTCCATGAGCTGGCAACCGAAAAATCCCATTGCTGCATGCTGGAGCTGCATTGCAGGCGGAATTCCGATGATGCGTTCAAATTCCTTTGTAAATTCTTTATTACCATTGGTGTTTGCGGACGGATCCCATAAAACTTCCGACATGATACCATTGCAAGCGTCACCCACCGATTCCACATAATGGGGAGAATACGCTCCAACGGTCCAGTACATGATCTTGGGTGTGGCCTTGATCGCCTGGGCTGCTTTGGTTAGTCCGATAGCATCCGGTTCATAGGCACCGATTCCGATAATATCTGGTTTGAGCGCCCATGCTTTTCTCAAAATAGGTGTCCAGTCGGAAATGCCTTTTGGATAGGCCTCAAAGAGAACAATCTTGATTCCCTTGTTCTCAAGATGTTTTTTTGTGGAATTGGCTAGGGCAATAGGAAACGATGAGTCTTCAAAGATAATGGCGGCGGTTTTGGCGCCCTTCGCAGCCCCAATTTCGGCAAGCCCAGGTGTGTATTCATCGGTTGTCTGAAGTCCCTGAACCACCCATTTAAGGCTGCGGCCCCGCCAGATGCCAGGATCGGAACCACCGCAGGTAACGGCCGGCATCTGCGCTCTTTCAATTACCGGAGAAACGGCCTTGGTTACCGCACTGCTGTACGGACCCATCACCAAATCAACGCGATCGGAGGTGAGCAGTTTTTGATAGAGTTTAACACCGGTGGCAGGATTACTCTTATCATCATAAATGATGAATTTTACGGGACGCCCGTTTATGAGTCCCGGTTCTGAGTGGCCATACTTCTTTAACCCCGGTGAATAGCCCTTTTCGTTGATCAGTTTTTCCCAGCAGGTGTACCCTTCGTACATCCGTTTGCCCGTCCATGCATATTTGCCGGTCAATGAAAGCGATGCACCGATTTTTATCGGATCGGCCGCCTCACATATGGCTAGGTCAATGGTATCGATAAAACTCCCTCCGAAGATAATCGCAACAGCCAACATTAAGACCAAAACAAAATCAGCTCTTCTTATTGTCATTGCTCGACCCTCCTTTTGATTTACAGGTTATTAGAAGTTTTCCATGTTTATCTCTTTACCGTATGTGTTACGAGCAAAAATGTGTTGATATAATTGAACTGCCACATCAGAGGCAGTCGTCCTAAAAACCCCCTTTCTGATTCACCCTGCTTTTTGAGAATTGGCTGATTGATACACTGAAGCAATGTGATATAATAGGAGCTAAACACCTTACGGGCACCAGTTAGTACGGGGCTTGGAACATCATGAACAAAGCTGTCGAAAGAGGGCTTGATACGAAGGAGTGTCAGGTTACGGAGTACCTTGGTATTGATGAGAAGTCTTTTGCCAAAAGTCATCGTTATGAAACGCTGATTTGTGATTTGCGCAAAGGCACAATGTAATCTACAATAAAACAGACGAAAGCCTTGAGGCTTATTTCCTGAAGTTTTCTAAGCAAAATTTGAAGGGAATTAAGGTCGTTGTGTTGGACATCTAAGATCCATATGTAGCGGCGAGCAAGGCATCTGCCCAGAATGCTGAAAACAAGATTGCTTTTAACCGTAAGCCGGAGTTTAAACCGGCCAGGGCTCGGCTGTTTAAGGAGTCTTTGAGGCGATTTTGACACTGCCGCCATCTTATCACTAATGAAGCCACTGAGGGGCTCAATAGTAAAATTCAGATCCTCAAGCAGATTGTCCGCGACTTCAGAAACAGAAAGCATTAGCGTAAAGCGATTCTTGCTATTGGTAGCGAGCTTGACTTAAACATTCTATCCGAGTTTCAACTTACAGCTCAGATCGTTTGCTGAAACCACTTTATATTATATCACCTACGCAGAACCGTGAAGGAGCGCTTTAAAGCGCACAAATAATAAAAACTGTTGTTGTTGTCAAGAAAAAAACGACACCATATGTATTAGCGCCCCATGTGAAATAGTAAAATAGGGGACGCCTAGCATATCGTAGCTAACCTGCTTAATTTACTCCATAAAATTATTCTCATTAGCAAATCTTTCCCCTTTCTGCGCTGCTCTGCTTACCGCTGACTGACAAATACCCAACCGCTTGGATATCTCAACAGTGGTCATCCCTAATTCCCGATTGGCCCAATAACAAAGCAGACTGCGCGCTTTGACCGTCTGCGGTGCTTTCCCACCGCTTAATACGTCGGCTGTATCCATACCCAACACGTCTGCTACCTTTGAAACAACGCTGTTAAAGCCATGTTCCTGAGGATTTTCTCGGCATGTGCTTTCGTTACCAGCAAATTATTAATATGTAAAGCATAAAATCATAGACGTCCCCCTATCTCATGTGGTGAAAAGTATCTTGAGGTTACTATTGAAAAACCTCATAAGACCCTTATCCTTGAATTATGGATACCGCTGTTGATGGCATACGGGTGATCGTGCAGCCAACAAATAGTGGAAGATCCCAGCAATTCTCGGTGAATCTGCTATTGAAGCCGGGTGATCGGATTTTTGAGCGCTCAACTGTTTGAAGCCTATTAGAGAGCCTTAAACCGATAAAAAATTTCATTCGACGGTACCATATAAGGCATTTCATAGAAATAGGGGTGCGAAGTGTGAAATTATAAAGAAATTGTGGAACTTAAAGGAATTATGCTACATAAAGAAGGAGAAAACCCCATGTTGAGTCTTGAAATCAAAACGAAACAAGCACCTGAAAAGGTAATAGAAAAAATGACAGCCTATTTTGGTGAAAAGGGCCTTGGCCTTGAGCTGAAGAGCCACTCACCTCAATGCCTGAGCTTCGAAGGAGCCGGTGGCTATGTATCGGCAACCATCTGTCCGGAAGAAGGGATAACCCGGGTGGAGCTTGAAACCCGGGAGTGGGAGTATCATGTAAAAAAATTTGTCGCCGGCCTTCATTAAATATCCATCACAGGAGCGATTCTTGGGTGAATAGTGAACCGCGGGGGTGACCACGATGGCGAATCAACAATTGACTAATCTTCCTGAGTGGAATTCGCTTTGCGAGCATGCGGAAACGATGAAGTCAGAGGATATGCACCTGAAGCATCTTATTGTTGAGAAAGAAAGACTGCAGAATTTTTCTTTAAAAGGAGGTGGTATTTTCTTTGACTTTTCCCGTCAACGCGTTAATGAGAAAACCATGGCCCTGCTTTTTCAGTTGGCAGAAACGCTGGGGGTTACCAGCCGGTTTCGTGACATGACACTTGGAGCTGAAGTGAACGTAACGGAAAAACGAGCTGCATTGCATACGGCTGCCCGACGTTTCTCCAATTCCCCTCTTTTATTGGACGGCAAAGATATCATGAATGATATCAACTCGGTGAGAGATCAGATCCGGATCTTTTCACGAAAGATTCATCATGGAGAAATCAAGGGCTCCACGGGTAAACCGTTTAAACACGTCGTCGTCATCGGAATCGGCGGTTCCTACCTTGGAACCGAGTTTGTGGCAAACGCGCTGGCGCCAATGGCCGATAAGGGAATTACCCTTCATTTTTTGTCCAATGTGGATATCGACAATTTTGGATCGATTATCTCCTCAATAGATCCGGAAACAACTCTCTGGATAGTGATTTCAAAGAGTTATACCACGCCAGAAACCTGTGCCAATGAAAACCAAGCCGTTGAATACATGAAGGCGAATGGGTTGGATCCCTCACACCATCTTGTCACCGTGACCAGCAAGGGTAGCCCGGGGGATGACCCGACAAAGCCGGTTCTCGCCACCTTTCATATGTTTGATTATATTGGAGGGCGGTACAGTGTCACTTCGGCTGTGGGGGGTGTTCCTTTAAGCATTTTCCTCGGTTATGATCGGTTTGAGCGTTTTCTTAAAGGGGCCTACGAGATGGATCAACATGCCGTTGAAGCACCGTTGAGGGAAAATCTCCCTCTCACCGCGACGTTGATATCCATATGGAACAACAATTTTTTAGGCTATTCCAATCAGGCCATCATTCCGTACGCATCGGCTCTGAGCAAGCTTGCTCCGCATATTCAACAACTTAGCATGGAAAGCAACGGCAAGTCGGTAACAAAAGATGGTGAGTTTCTGGAAATAACCACCGGAGTCATCGTCTTCGGAGAACCTGGCACAAACGCCCAGCATTCTTTCTTTCAACTTGCTCACCAGGGCCGTCCCTTTCCTATTGATTTCATTGGTGTTCTCCGTCCGACATACGGAGAATACCGGGCAAAAACAAAAGGGGTAACAAACCACCAGGAATTATGGGCGAACCTGATTTCACAACCCATGGCGCTGGCTATGGGAAAAGAAGACGAAGATGCGGCAAGATTTTTTCCTGGAAACAGGCCCTCTTCTACTATTTTGCTGGAAGATCTTTCTCCGGAAAATATCGGTCGGCTGCTTGCGTTTTACGAGGCAAAAACGGTTTTTGAAGCCTTTATATGGGACATTAATCCATTCGATCAGTTCGGGGTGGAACCGGGATCAGAAAAGAGATGGCCTCAAAAAATGCGGATGAGAAATACGAATTCGACGGTGTAGATCCTATCTCTCGTTTCTATTTGGACACGTTGTTTTCCGGTAAGTTATAATTCAAGTTTCACCCCCCTTTTATCGTAAAATTGCCAATGGGTCTGAAGTCGAATAAAATTTTTAAAGGCAAAATAATTACACCGAAGCCCTTAGGCAGCCATCCAATCGGAAACATCGAGCTTAAGGCACAAGGGAAGCGGCACTAAGTAGCGTAAGGCCTTGATTGCTCTGGTTTCAACGCTTTGTTGACTCCCATTGTGCCGTCATCGAAGGAAGGTAAAGTGTATTTTGCCTTTACCTACCCCCAGAGGGCGTCCTGCAAACCCGATATGCGATCGATTGTTCTGGATATAGCCGCCCGAATGATAGCCTCACTTCCATACACGGTCACAGATTTTCGAGCCCTTGTTACTGCGGTATAAATAAGCTGTCGGGTTAAAACCGGAGAATCCATGTTCGGTAAGATCAAAAGCACGTGATCAAACTCTGCTCCCTGGCTTTTGTGAATCGTCACGGCGTATGCTGTTTCATGTTCTGAGATCCGGTAGGGTGAAAATTCTTTCGGCTTACCATCGGTTCCGGGAAAATATACCATCAGTTTTGAGGGATCTTCATTAGAGATTGACAGGGCGATTCCCATATCACCGTTGAAAAGCCCTAAATAATAATCGTTTCGAGTGATCAGCACTGGTCTGCCGCTGTACCAAAGCGAACGTTCTTGAGAGATCAGTCCTGCTTCCCTTAAAGCGGCTTCAGCCAAGCGATTCATTCCTTCGACACCGAGAGGCCCTTGATTTACGGCGCAGAGAATTTTAAACCGCTCAAGCCCCTTCAAAGCCTCATTTGGGGCAGATGTCCTCAGATACGCCCTGTAGCCGCGAACGATTTCTTTTTCCAGTTGAAGGTAAAGTTCATCTATAGAATCCATGCACACCCATCGAATGGTTTCGCCGGTGGCATGTTTCAGCACTCTCAAAGCTTGTTCAAAGTCGCCTGCATTCACATGATTGCTGAACTTTGCAATGTCGCTTTGAGGTGAAAAGCGGTAACTTTTACTTAAAAAAACAATACTATCCTGCAAATTGCAGCGATGGTGAGAGATAGATTCGATCTGATCCACCCCTCCGACCATTTTTTCCCCAGTGATTGCTTCTATTTTGCACCGGAAAGATTCGCTGAACCCTCCCCCTTGGTTCTTGCCACAAACATCCCCAAGAACCGAACCCGCTTCCACCGATGCCAGCTGATCTTTATCACCAAGCAGAATCATTCTTACATTTGCAGGTACGGCCTCCATCAGTTTTGACATTAGTGCCAAATCCATCATGGACGCCTCGTCCACTACAATGACATCGGCCGCCAGCGGATTCTGCCGGTTATGAAAAAAATAGGGAGAATGCGGAATTGGCTTGAGCAATCGATGAATGGTAAAAGCTTCGCAGGGAAATGCGTTTTTAACAGCCTCAGGGCAGTTAAGAGTCGGTTTGATTCTTTCTATGGCTTCAAGAAGCCCAGCAGCAGCCTTGCCGGTGGGAGCAGTAAGAAATATCCTCGGAAGTTTTTGTTCAAGCAGCAGTGCGAGTATTTTCGCCACCGTAGACGTCTTCCCGGTTCCAGGCCCCCCGGAAATGACGCAGAACCGTTTTAAGATCGCAACGACCGTGGCTATTTTCTGCATTGAGACAGAAGATTCGGGAAACAGGCGATTCAGACCCTCAGCCAACAAGGGGATATTGATATCATCGACTTTCTGTTTTACCTTATCCAGGATCGATTCAGAGAGCTTTTTCTCATATTCCCAGTAACGGTAAAGATACAATCGATTTTTCTCATCGAGAATCAACGGACGGAATTCTCCCGGCCTTCCCACCGCCGGGCAGGCAAGAAGTTTTTCCTGCCAGTGTGAAAGCTCTGGGCAAACAGGCGAGCCGCTGGATGTTTCTGACTCAATCAGCGGTTTGCCCGAACATGAACCCAGATCTAAACAGACATCTCCATTTGCCGTAGCCCGGCTTGCAAGTGCAGCGCCTAAAAAGATTTCCGGATCATCTTTTCCTGAAAGCCGTGTGATGAAGCCTGCGAAATGAAGATCGATATCATTAAAATATCCTGATTGAGTCAGAATTTTTAATTCTTCTGATTTCATGTTTCCTTAACTTTACCCCAAATTGTCGATACGATGTTTCTAAGCACCTACGCTTTTCCCGAGAGTTTGCTCGGAAAAAGTGGCCCCCTTTTGGGGTTAACTTTAGTTCACTTTAGCTCACTTTAAACTTTAGTTCACTATAAACGCTTATCAAAAGCATGTAATTCAATAACGACAACAAATTGTCGATATGATGTCGTTAAGCGCCTAAAGTGATCTAAAGTACCTAAAGTTTATGTGGTGTAGCTGCTAAACACCAATTAGAACATCGTCCATGGCATCGATAATTTCCGGTGGAGGCAGATCCCTGAAAATACCGAATTCAGGGTTTCCTTCCGGTGAGACTCCTCGGATAAAAACGTAAATGACACCTCCAAAATGCTCTTCGTATCGATATCCCTTCACTCTCAATTTTAAATAACGATGCAGGGCAAGCGTGTAAAGGTGGTATTGTAGTGTGTAAAAATCCTCCTTCATCACTTTGTGCAAAATCCGGTTATGATAGTCTTCTGTTTGCGGGCCCAAATAGTTTGATTTCCAATCCAGCAAATAAAATCGACCATGGTTTAGGAAAACCATATCAATATATCCCTTCATAAACCCCCTGGCAGGCGCGAAGAGAAGTCTTCCAAGTCGATGGGGAAAATCGGAGCGAAGACCAATGCCGGTATAATCTTTAAAAATACCCTGAAGCGTTTGAGGGGTCATAACCCGTAATGGAAAATAAAACTCCATCTCATTGATCCGCTCCGCTTCGGTCAACACCGACAGCCGAAAACCCTTCAAATCACCCAGAATCGGTACGCATAGAATATTTGAGATCGTCTCATCCACGATATCCAGCCACAGATTGCCAAACCCATATGCCTGAAGTTTTTTGGTTATTAAGGCTCTTCGATCTTGAGCAGAACAATTGAAATTCAAGCTTTGGAAAATATCGTGAAAAAACAGCCCTGCTCTAGTTCCTTTCGGAAATGAAAAGATCGTGTTTTCCTCAGGCAACCGGCCCGGGGATTCCCGCTCGGGCCCCATACCATCTCTGTCTGGAAAATCTATATCCTGAAATCCACTGGATATCATCGATGAATAGCTCGATATTTTCCAGCTCGAATCTATGTTCCCCGAAAAATGTCGGCATAAAAGAGTCCTGCTGTCCCTCTTTCTTGAAATCGGCTGCTGCTTGCTGTCTTCAGGCAAAAAAACAATATCAACCGTTCCTTGAGATTTTTTTGCTAACAGACTTAAATCAGCTATCAATTCATCTTTTTGTCTTGATGAAACATGGTTTTTAAGACACGATACAATCCCTTCCGAGGGGTTCATACCCTGAGAGTGAAACAAGTATGCCAGAGCGGAAGTCTCGGTGTTTTTGATGTTTCCCCATGCCAGGTAGCATCGTTGCTTTGCGCGGGTTACTGCGACATACACCAGCCTTAAACTTTCGGCCAAACGCTCATTTTGTGCTAAAATTTCATGTTGCTCCCGTTCCTCGGACCCAAGATCAAGGGTTGGTTTTCTGGATTCAGACGAAGGGTGAAAAATCAATTCATCCGCTCGGCTATCGAGTCCTTCCCAGCAAAACGGGCAGAATACGATACGAAACTCCAGGCCTTTGCTCTTATGGATCGTTATGATGTTTACCGCGTGGGCGTCGCTTTCAAGTCGAAGCTGGTGCTCTTCCAACCGCGGTGATTTCGGATCTCTTTGCTCTGATAACCATTTCAAAAGCCCTGCCATATGCAGTTTTCTGTCAATGGCCGTCGCGTGCAACAGTTCTTCAAGATGAAGGATATTTGTCAATCGCCGCTCTCCGCCCGGTAATGAAAGCAGTCTTTGCTTAACATTTTCCCGGACCATGAACATATGAAACATATGGATGAATCCATGCTGACTCCAAATCTGGTGATATTCTCGAAAACGGGCGCGACGAACCTCCCATTTTTCAGGATGGGTTTCCAAAGATTGAAGCTCTTCGCCCGGGGCTCCCAGGAGATCCGTTGCAAGTGCCGCTCGAAACTTGCGTTCGTTGTTGGGCTCAAGGACACTTGCAAGAAACCTTTCCAGCTCTTGAGCTTCCGTGGAATCGAAGATATTTCCAGTATGAAACAAAACAGAAGGAATTTGAAACTGTGAAAGGTAGGTTTTCACTAGCTGCGCCTGCCGGTTGGTTCGAACCAGCACGGCAATTTCCTCTGGAAGTACAGCGGCCGAACCATCACTGAGGACAGCGGCGATTTCCGCTGCAACATGCTTGGAGATAGCGTGAGACGCTTCTGTTTTTGAAACTCTCCGGCCGTTTTTTGAATCAAGATACCACAGAATGAATGCCGGTTTACCGCCCGTGTCATCGGGGCTGTCTGAATTTGCTGGCAATGCATTCTCAAATGAGATTTCCTCAAACACAAACGGCTTTTCGGCACCAGAGAAAACGGTGTTTATGGCGGTAATCAGGTGGATGTTCGAGCGCCAGTTTTTTTTGAGAGTGTATTTATTTTCTGCCTGGCGAACAGCTTTAAAATAAGAAAAAATATCTGCCCCCCGAAACCCATAAATGGCCTGTTTAGGATCTCCAATCATGAACAGCATCTGCTTGTCACTCGAAAAAAGCTTTGAAAGAATATCGTACTGAATGGAATCGGTGTCCTGAAACTCGTCTACCAGTGCCACTTTATATCTCTGCCGTATGGTCTGAACCAGCCTGTTGCCATCATCTCCCTCAAGCGCTTGTTTTACAGAGACCAAAAGATCTTCAAAAAAATGAACATTGTTTATCTTTTTCTGTTCGATCATTGCTTTGTTTATAAATTCGAACGAACTGACCTTATAATGTAATAAGCGCCTATCAATTTCAGCAGCTAAAAAGTCTCCTTGCACCTGTAACTCTTCACAAAGTTCAAAGATTTCATGAATAGGCGGAAGATGGTTTTTTTTAACGAATTGACGTAATCCTGAGCTTGTAAATTTCTTAAAATCTTTAAAAACAGGAAAGCCGATACTTTTTGAATCGACGAATCGATCCATGGCTTCAATCAATGCCAGGACTTTGTGTTTTCTCTGAGAAGTCTTCAGGCTTCCATATGCGGTATCTTTAAGACGGGGATCCATTAACAATTGTTCGACTGTATCCCGAGCCTTAGGCCACGCGCATCGAAGCTGTCGGAAGCATTCGCGGAATGTGGCAAGTGATTCAAGTGGTTTATCTTCGATGTTTGGAATGATCCGAATATCGGGGTGCTTAAAACGTTCCACCAGGCGGAAGAAATAGTCCGGGCCCGGAATCCGTCTTGAATAAAGTGCATAAGAAATAAATTCCAGCGGTGCGTAGTAAAAATGTTTTCGCCAAAAGTCATCCGCGGCTTTTTGAATAATCCATTCGGGGGCATTGACAAGTTTGGTGTCAAATAGATTGCCGGTTTCGAATGCATGTTCATGAAGCACACGGTTACAGAAACCGTGAATCGTAAAAATGCAAGCTCGGTCAAAATCAATCAATGAACGCTGTACGCATTGGAGGGCGACAGATGGATTTGATATCCGCTTTACAATACCATCGACCACTTGATCTCCTGCCGCTCCAGACAACAGGGCGGTTTTTGCCTGAAAAAGCTTCTGCCGGATACGGTCTTTCAACTCATCTGTAGCAGCAGTGGTGAAGGTTACTACCAGTATTTTTTCGATGGGTATCTGTTTTTCAAGGATTAGACGAACAAACAGACCGGCTATGGTATAAGTTTTACCGGTACCGGCATCCGCCTCAATGAGATTGGTTCCAGAAACAGGAGAATTGAGAAGATCAAACGGTTCCATCAATCACTGTCTCATTCGGGGCTTGGAAGAAAAACCCCTCGATCTTTTATTCATACCAGAGCCTGTATCTCACTCACAATAATTATTTTCCTAAAATTGAAGCAATTAACTTTCGATTCCCATCAACTCTATTCCCAATTGAACCTTTTTTCTATTTATGATAACAGATTTGATTATCAAATAATTCAACGTGAATGCATTTTCTCATCTCACCCTTTTTTGAGGACTCATGTTTGCAGGCATACAAGAGATCTTGATACTTGTGATTGTAATCTTGTCTCTCTTTTTGCTGCCGAGGCTTCTATCCAGAAACCAAAACAGAAAGATTCAACAGCCATCGGTTTCAGGAATGTTCTCGGCACTTTCCGGTCGGATGCGCCTTGCGCTGGTTGCATCTGCGGTATGGCCGCTTTTGACTGCCGGTTATTTTAGGCCCTGGAAAACCGGTTTCTTTCCTTATTTATATATAGGCGTTTTTCCTGTTTTCTTGCTCTGGGGTATCCACTGGGTGATCGGGGGATTCCGAAAAAAAAATAAGAGCCGATAAGATGTTACAACCCTAAAAGTCATAAACCCCTGTATATTTGGTTGGCGTTATCCTTCTTAGCTCTTCCTTGACAGCCTCTGGGATCTCCAACTTGGAGATAAAATTCAATATCGTTTTTTGATCAATTTTTTCGTGCGATCGAGTCAGTTGCTTCAATGCTTCGTAGGGCTCCGGGTATCCTTCCCGGCGCAGAATCGTCTGTATCCCTTCAGCGACCACCGCCCAGTTGTTCTCAAGATCCGCCTGAATCGCTTCTTTGTTTATAATCAGTTTGTCCAGTCCCCTGGACAAGGAACTCAACCCGATTTGCATGTGCGCAACGGAAACTCCTATGTTGCGAGTCACAGTTGAATCGGTAAGATCTCTTTGAAGTCTTGAGATCGGCAATTTTGCGGAAAGATGCTCAAAGATGGCATTGGCAATTCCGAAGTTGCCTTCAGAGTTTTCGAAATCAATGGGGTTTACCTTATGGGGCATGGTTGAGGAGCCCACCTCTTGTTTCTTGATGGCCTGTTTGAAATAATCCATTGAAATGTAGGACCAGATGTCGCGGTCGAAATCGATCAGAATCGTATTGATTCGTTTCAGGTTATCGAAAAAAGCCGCCAGGTTATCATAGTGTTCAATTTGGGTGGTCACTTTCGATCGTTCCAGGCCGAGAACCGAATTCACGAAGTAATCACCGAAGGCAATCCAGTCGATCTCTGGATAAGCAACACAGTGGGCGTTAAAATTACCGGTCGCGCCTCCGAATTTCGCCGAAAAAGGGATATGTTTAAGGTGATCCATCTGTTTTTTCAGCCGTTCCACAAAAACATAAATCTCTTTGCCCAGGCTTGTCGGAGAAGCGGGTTGTCCGTGGGTTCGTGCAAGCATGGGAATCGCCTTCCACAGGCTGGCTTTGGCTTCAAGCTTGTCAATGACCCTTTTCAACAGAGGGTTAAGCGTGTTGTTCCAGGCCTCTTTTAGGGAAAGCGGCAATGCAGTATTATTGATATCCTGGGAGGTTAATCCGAAATGGATAAATTCTTTGTATGGGGTTAACGCCAGGGCGTCAAATTTCTCTCTCATGAAATATTCGACTGCTTTTACATCGTGATTGATTTTTTTTTCAATATCTTTAACTTTTCTTGCAGCGTCAAAGGTAAAGTCCTTGTACAATGCCCGAAGCTCTACATAAACGGTTTTATCAATGGATGCCAATTGCGGCAGGGGCAGTTCACATAAGGCGATGAAATATTCAACTTCCACAAACAAACGGTATTTAATTAACGCTGCTTCAGAAAAATAATTTGCCAGAGGTTCTACCTGCTTTCGATACCGACCATCTATCGGAGAGATTGCCGACAATGTTGTAAGATTCATCCTGCTATCTCCTGTCTGATCCGTTTTGCAAGCATACAGAAAAAATATCTATGTATGAACCATAGAATATTTCGATCAATGAATCAAGTTAATAGCCCACTAACCAGCAGTTCTCGGCGAATTTCCTATTGAAGCCGGGTGATCGGATTTTTAAGCGGTCAACTGTTTGAAGCATATTAGTGAGCCTTAAACCGAGCTCTACAAAGGCATTAAGTTTCGCACCCCATTTTATCATAAAATTGCCAATGGGTCTTAAGTCGAATAAAATTTTTAAAGGCAAAATAATTACACCGAAGCTCTTGAGAGTGGCCATCCAATCACAAGGGAGGTGGCGCTAAGTAGCGTAAGATCTTGATTGCTCTGGTTTAAACGCTTTGTTGACTCCCATTGTGCCGTCATCGAAGGATGGTAAAGTGTATTTTGCCTTTAAAAATTTCATTCGACGCCATCATATAAGGCATTTCATAGAAAAAGGGGGCGCGAAACTTGAGTTACGATAAATCCATTCTCGAAACGCCGGTCAGGTTCGGTTTTAGGCTCACTTTTTGCTCGCATAAAACTCCGATCACCAGGCTTTATTGGTCAACCATTTACAATGAATAATGTCAAGCTATTAGATGAAATGGTTAACCACATACCAAAAGCAAGATCGAAAAAGCCAACTGGTTAACCAATAACCATAAAAATGCCAATTTTAAGTTAAAGGAGGCTATGAATGCGTTTTTTTGGAAAGTTTTTAGATCCGCAGATATGACCCGTTGACAATATCATCTAAAAAATAGATATAAGAGATAAAGTCAATAAGTTTGGCGAATACCGGGAGGTGGAGTATGAACATCATAGTGATTGCCACCGACAGCCTCAGGGCTGATCATCTGGGATGTTATGGTGGAGCCGTAAAGACGCCAAATATCGATAAATTTGCTGAAGAAGCTGCTGTATTCGAACAGGCATACTCGGAAAACTTGCCCACATTACCTTGTAGAACAGCATGGTGGACGGGGCGATATCTGTTTTCAAAAAGAGGCTGGCAACCATTTGAATCAAGTGATTATCTGCTGGCCGAAATCCTCTGGAACCGGCAATATACATCCGCCCTTATTACCGATACCTACCATATGCACAAACCGGTGTACAATTGCGGCAGGGGATTCGATACTGTGGTTTGGATACGAGGCCAGGAGTATGACCCCTGGGTGGTGGATGAACGTATTAATGTGGATCTTGAAAAATTTCATAGGCTGCGCGGCGATGAAACCGATTCTCGGTGGAAGCCGTTATTTACACAGTATTTACGAAATGCAACCCGATTCAAAAGCGAAGAGGACCATTGTACTGCACGGGTTATCACCGAGTGCATCCACTGGCTTGAAAGAATAACAAAAAAACAAAAAGATCGGTTGTTGCTCTGGGTGGATTGCTTCGATCCTCATGAGCCCTGGGATCCCCCCTCTCCTTATCGTGAGATGTACGACCCCGATTATAGGGGCCATGAGATCATAGACCCCGTACCCGGCCCTGTCGAAGGATACATGACGGAAGATGAGCTGCGGCACACACATGCCCTTTATGCAGGTAATATCACCTTTGTGGATAAATGGATCGGACTATTGTTGGACTGTATTAAAGATTTGGGTTTGTATGACAACAGCTTGATTATGTTCACCAGTGATCACGGAGAACCCTTTGGAGAACATGGAATCATTCGAAAGGCCCGGCCGTGGCTGTATGAAGAACTGGTCAGAATTCCATGGTTGATCAGGCATCCTGAAGGGCTGGGAGAAGGGCAAAGATTTTCTTGTTTCGTGCAGCCACCGGACCTGCTGCCGACCATTTTAGATGCATTGAACATTCAGACACAGCCCATCCCCCCAAGTCCCTATGCATTGAGCTATATTCCGGGATTTGAAAGCAGAGAGCAGACCGAAAAGCTGCAGTTTACCGGACGGAGCTTGCTTCCTGTTCTTTCTGGTGAAAAAAAAGATATTCGCGACTTTGTCGTTTCAGGATATCATGGGAAGCAATGGGCAATTCGAACCAATCAATGGACGTACCTGTATAATTTAGACGGAGCAAAACCGGAACTTTATGATCGCAAGAATGACCCTCAAGAAAAAAATGATATCTGGGATACAAACAAACAAATCGGTGCCGAACTGGAAGAGCGCTTAAAACGCTTTGCCGATCGGCTCGATTGATGGTTTCACCCTTTTCGCACTTCTAATCTTTTGAACCGAAACAGCGAGGAAAAGGCAACAATCATGGTGTCTTTTAGGTTAAATTGAAACTGATAAACTTGCGATTAGAAACGCTTTACATTTATAAGTAGAAATTATGCGAACCAGGGTCATAGTGGTGCAGTTGAATGTGGAAGTCGGTGTTCAGTTTGAAACAATTAATGAAAACCAGCTTAAATGCATCACCAAAAGGTGCAATTCCAACATCAGGAAATGGTTACAATGAAACCGATTCAGCTCGCTTCCAGTCTTTCTCAAGTTACCCCGTCTCGGATTCGCCAGCTCGCAGACATCGCCTTTTCTATGGAAGGCGTCTTGCGGCTTCATTTTGGAGAGTCAAACTTACCTACTCCACAATTCATAAAAGATGCTGCCGCCGAGGCAATGAATGCCGGGTATACGTTTTATACAGAAAACGCCGGACTACCAACCCTTCGTGAGGCTATCGCAGAAAAATACGCAGAGCTTCACAACGTGGAGCTGGATCCAGAATCTGAAATCGTGGTATCTGCTTCCGGTGTCCAGGCCCTCAATGTGGCGATCCGCTGTATCATTGATCCGGGGGATGAATCCATAGTGCTGACTCCCAACTGGCCCAATGCTTCCGCCATTATCGCCCTTTACGGCGGAGAGCCGAAAGAGGTTCCGCTCGTGCGCACTGAAGATCGGTTTGGTATCGATTTTACGTCGATCCAAAAGGTGCTGAGCCCGAAAACAAAACTTCTTGTTTATGGATCTCCGTCCAACCCCTTGGGATGGGTGGCCGATCCTTCTGAGCAACAGGCCCTTTTGGATTTCTGCCGACAGCATCGGATCTGGCTTCTTTCGGATGAAGTATACGAGCGGATATATTACTCTGGATATGTGGCACCATCCATTTTGCGGTTATGCAGCCGCGAAGATGCGGTGGTGGTGGTGCAGTCTTTTTCCAAGAGTTATTGCATGACAGGGTGGCGTCTCGGATGGCTTGTGGCCCGGAAAGACCTTGCTTTGAAAGCCACCCAGCTTAATGAATTTATTGTATCTCATGCACCTTCCATGGTTCAGCGCGCCGGCGAAGTCGCTTTGAAACACGGAGAAGAAACGATTCAAAGGATGATAGAAATATTTAATGACAACATGATGTATTGTTACGATGCCATGTCTTCCATCAGCTCCGTATCTATATCAAAACCCGAAGGAGCGTTTTACCTGTTTCCCCGCATCAACGGAGTCAAGGATTCATTTGCCTTTGCACTGTCTTTGTTGAAGGAAACGAAAGTCTCTGTTGCACCAGGAGCGGCTTTTGGAAATGGCGGCGAGGGTGCAATCAGAATATGTTGTGCCGCAGAACGTTCAGTGCTGGAACCTGCCATGGAGCGAATCGTTGGTTTCCTGGAAAAAAAATAAACAAAAGAGAATCGTTGCTGCTTCCTGCCGACTGCTCACTTTCTATTACTCTCTGCGCTCTGCACTATGCTCTCTGCGCTCTGCTGGGAGGTGATTTAAAAAGATGACAGAGCACTCTGTGGGAATCAGACAAACATGCAGGTTCCGGTTCCACCTGCTCGCATACTGCACCTATCTTTTCGTTACATCTTGTGTGAAAACAACATCCTGGGGGGATATGCAGCGGGCTTGGAATATCCCCCTCCAAAAGGATGATATTATCAGGCTGTTGGGCCTGCGGCAAAGGAACGGCGGATAACAGAGCCTTGGTATAAGGATGAATTGGAGATTCAAAAATCTCGTCTACATGGCCTTCTTCAACTATTCTGCCCAAATACATGACCGCTACCCGATCGCACACGTATCGGATAACCGATAGATTATGTGAAATAAACAGATATGTGAGCGACATTTTTTCTTGAAGCTCTTCCAGAAAGTTCAAAGTCTGAGCCTGAACCGAAACATCCAGGGCAGAGGTGGGTTCATCAAGCACCAGCATCTTCGGATTGAGCGCCAGCGCCCTTGCTATTCCAACTCGTTGTTTTTGTCCACCGCTCAATTCATGGGGAAAGCGATACATATGTTCTTTTTTTAATCCAACAATTTCCAAAAGTTGCAGTACACGGTCTCTGAGCACCCTACCCCGCTGGCCTTCATGGATAACAAGAGGTTCTCCCACGGATTTTATAATGGTCTTTCTGGGATTAAGAGAAGAATGCGGGTCTTGAAAGATCATCTGCATATCTTTTCTAAGCCTTTGAAGTTCCCGCTGATCCAATCGAGCCAGATTTGTTCCGTTCAGGTAAATGTCGCCTGCGGTGGGATCAATCAAGCGCAAAATCGTTCTGGCCAGAGTCGTTTTTCCGGAACCGGACTCCCCCACAAGGCCATAGGATTCGCCGGCATCAACTTCAAAGCTCACATCCCGAACCGCCTGGACCGTTTCTCGGGAACGACGCAAAAAACCTCGCTTAATGGGAAAATGCTTGCTTAAATTTTTGATCTCTAAAAATTTCATGAAATGTTGACGCAATTAATACCCTTTTCTTATGTTGCAAAAGAGGTTTCATATAAAAAACAGGCTGCTTGATGATTTCCGTCGATCGTTGCCAAAACAGGTTTGACTTTCCTGCAAACGGACATCATCTGAGCACAGCGCGGATGAAACCTGCAACCTTCAGGCGAGTGAATGAAATCCGGGATGCTTCCTTTAATCCCCGTCAAAGATTTTTTGCGCCCGTAAAGGTCGGGTATGGATTGCAACAATCCTATGGTATAGGGGTGACTCGGAAAGGTGAATATTCGCTCGGTTGTTGTAAGCTCAACGATGTTCCCGGCATACATTACCGCAATTCGTCGACACACACTGGCAACGACTCCCATGTCGTGAGAGATCAACAGCACCGAAAGATGATACTTCTCCACCAATTGGCGGATGAGACGAAGGATTTGCGCCTGTATGGTCACATCCAATGCCGTCGTCGGCTCATCGGCGATCAGTAGTTCAGGTTCACCCGAAAGAGCCATTGCGATTAACACCCTCTGTCGCATCCCCCCACTGAACTCATGGGGGTAGTCTTTTATTCGTATTTCAGCATTGGGGATTTGCACCGCCTTGAGCAGCTCGATGGCTTTTCTTTCGGCTTCCCTGGCAGACAGGTTCCGCCCCTGTCGCTTGGCATGACCAAGGATAACGTCTACCATCTGTTTTCGAACGGAAAAGACGGGATTCAGGTAAGTCATTGGATCCTGAAAGATCATTGCAATCTTACTGCCCCGAATCGTTTGCAGCTTGCTCTCCGGCGTTTGAAGCAGGTTTTGCTGATGAAAAAGAACCTTTCCGGCGGTGATTCGAGTGGGAGGTATGGGAAGTAAGCCGAGGATAGCTTTGGCAGTTATAGATTTGCCACATCCCGTCTCTCCCACAAGACCAAGCGTGTCTCCTCGATCAAGTGTAAGGGATACGCCGTCCAACACGGTGGCGATTCCTTCAAAAGTTTCGAATTCTATTCGCAAATCACACATTTTCAAGAGTTCGGTATTTGAATCCATCTTTAAATCTGTCCCCTGCTCTGGGGATCCAGGATATCCCTCAACCCATCCCCGAGCAGGTTAAATCCTAGCACCGTAATGAAAATTGCCAGCCCGGGAAACGTGGCATACCACCACCATACCGGGAGGTAGTTTCTCGCAACACTGATCATCGCACCCCATTCCGGCGCCGGCGGTTGAGCGCCCACACCGATAAATCCAAGCCCGGCGGCTGCTAAAATGGACATTCCCATGTCCATTGATGCCTTTACAATGATGGGAGATGTGCAATTGGGCAGGATATGGAAAAAGATAATACGCGAACGGCTCGCACCTATACACCGTGCGGCCTCCACAAACGATTCTTCTTTGAGCGACAGAGTCTTACCTTGAACAAGCCGCACATATCCCGGCCACCATACCAGGGACAGGGCTATCATAGAGTTTGTGATCCCGGGACCCATCGCCCCGATAATCGCAAGAGCGAGAATCCTGCCGGGAACCGATAAAAACATATCGGTAATCCGCATGATGATCTCGCTGAGCCATCCCCCCAGAAAGCCCGCGGTGATACCCAGTGGCACGCCAATACCCATCGCAACTGTGACAATAATCAAACCAATTTTCAGTGACATGCGTGTGCCCAGAACGACCCGGGTAAACACATCACGGCCCATTTCATCGGTGCCAAACCAATGGGTGTCGTTCGGAGCCATGAGCTTTTTGTCCATATGAATCGCACCGGTGGCATCTTCTGGAAAGGGAACCACCAGGGGGCCGATCAGTGCAATGAGGAAAAACAGAGAAACAATGGCAAGCCCGACCACAGAGAGAGGGCTTTTACTGAAAAGGTAAAATGAGAGTCTCAAATCGCGGAACAGGCTTTCGTGTTCTTCTTTCCACTGCGCCCATCTGTCGTATGCCGTGCTCCGGCTTGCATCAACTGTGGTGTTTGTCTCTTTCATGTCTATTGTCTATTGCTAGTCATAACGTACCCGTGGATCCAACACCCCGTATACGAGGTCAACAATCAGGTTGGCAACCATGAAATTCAGTCCAATTAACAGGGTTGCCCCCATAATCGGCTGAAAATCAGAGGAAACAGCAGATTGTACGGCGTATAGCCCGATCCCTGGCCAGTCGAATACGGTTTCCACCAGTATGGTTCCACCCAGCATCCAGCCATAACGCAACCCGATCATGGTCATGGTCGGAATCATGGCGTTCTTAAGGGCATACTGGGAAATAATGTGGAATTTGGAAATGCCCTGGGCCCTTGCATTGATAATGTAATCTTTGTTCAACACTTCTATCATATCTGCTCTGTTTACACGAATGATACTGGCCAAAGCAGGAAAGCAGAGTACCACAGCCGGCAGCATAATGTGTTTGAGAGCATCCCAGAATATTGACCACTTTCCGGTGATAATGCTGTCCAGAAGATAGAGATGAGTTATTTTCGGAGGTAATTCAGAAAGCATGTCGATACGACCGCCAACGGGTAACACATCGAATCGAAGTGCAAACACCAACTGCAGCATCAGGGCCAGCCAGAACATCGGCATGGCGAGCCCTGACACACTGAATATCCTGGCGGCATGATCCGGAAATCGGTCTCGATAAACAGCACATAGTACCCCGGATGGCACACCCAGGATAACCGCAAGAAAAAGGGAAAACACCGTCAGTTCAAATGTGGCCGGGAAAAACCGAATCAGATCATCGATGACCAATCGACGCGTGCGGATGGAGCGGCCGAGATCTCCCTGGAGTAATCCTTTGATGTAATTGAAATATTGAACTATTACCGGTTTATCCAGCCCAAACTCCTTTCTGATTACTTCAACCATGTCGTGAGATGCATCTGGCCCTGCGGCCAGAGCGGCAGGATCTCCTGGAGCAACCCTGGAGATGATAAAAGTGATGGTCATTAAGCCAAAGAGGCTAAGTGCCATAAAAAGGAATCGTTTGAGGATATATTGTTTCATGGCCTGTTATGCAGATTGGAATGTAAAAGGAGGGAGTGCCTCGTGCTCGACACTCCCTCCTTGTCTATTCCATCATCGAAAATCTGGCCGCCCGGGCCCGCTCAGTGACACTAAGCAAAGTATATTTCCCGCTTACGGCGTAAAATCAATCATCGCTTCTTAAGTCCGGCAATATAACCCAGCCTATTTTTCGATGTAAATAGGATATAGGTCAATCTCACCTGTAAACCGTAATGGACAGAATTCAAAGCCCTTAACGTAATCTCGAAAAGCCCATCGCCGATTATACTGCATTCCGAATATTTCGGGCGCATCGTTAAGGATCATTTTTTGTATCTTTTCGTATATAGGCGCCCGCTTTTCCCAATCGACGATCGTCCGGGTCTCTTCGGTAAGCTTCCAGACTTCCGGGTTATTATAGTGAGAGGTGCCGTAATAACGCCCCCAGGAATCCTTATGGTACTGAAAAGCAATGGCATCCGGATCGTTAAACGCAGGAGTTACAAAAATCGCCATCATATTTGGAGAGGTTTCCACTTTTGATCCCCTGGCCTTCATATTGACCCAGGTCAGCGGAACCATTTTAACTTTGATATTCAATTTGGCGAGATTATCAATAAGAACAAGGCCCATTTTTCGTTCCGCTTCCAGCCCCTGCACATAAACATACTCAAGTTCGATTCCCCCGTTGGGATATGCCGATTTTTTCAGGTATTCTTTTGCCTTTTCAAGGTCCTGCCGGTACATATCGGTTTTGATGTGGCCTTTGATGCCGTGGGGAAACGGACTGTCCATCAGGATGGCATTACCGTTATAGATTTTGATGAGCGCATCATAGTCAAAGGCATAGCAGATTGCTTTCCGAAGATTGATATCTTTGGTATAGCCCTTCTGGTTATTCATTTTAATGCCGAATGCCGTAAGTCCAGGATCATTGCTCACCCAAATCCCGGGATATTTTGCCACAAGATCAAACTCTTCGGGACTAAGCCCCTCTACGATATCACATTCTCCCTTTTGGATGGACATTCGCTGGGAGCTGGATTCCCGTATTAATTTAAAAATCACCCCGTCTACATGGTTTTTATTAGGCCACCCCCGCCAGTAGTCTTCAACGGCCTCCAACTCATAGAGAACACCATGTTCCCAGCGTCTTTGCCTGAACGCCCCGGAACCCGCGCTGTTGGTCTGCATCCATTCCTGGCCCATATCACCGTCTTTCTCATTGGCCATGACAACCTTTGGATTTACTATATACCACCATGGCAGAACGGCGGGAAACGGCGAGTACGGTTTAATAAGCGTGAATTTAATCGTGTAATCATCCACCACTTTAATGCCATCGGGATTCAGCACTGCCTTAAGCATCCAGGCCGGGCCCTTGTTGAGCTTCAGTGTTCGCTGGAAGGAAAACTTCACAGCTTCGGCTGTAACCGGATCCCCATTGTGAAACTTTGCGTTTTTTACTAGATGAAAGGTCCAAACCTTTCCATCCGGAGTCGATTCATAACTCTCTGCCAGCCAGTTGATCGCCCTGGGAGGGTTACCAACGTATTTGAGCAGAGCGTCATATAGCAGGTTTTGAATCATTCGAGTGGAATAATCGTACTTTTGGCCAGGATCAATATTCGGGGCGGCCTGTCGCATGCCAAACACCAGGATTTTCTTGCCATCTCGAATTTCAAGAGCGTTTACCGCACCCCCAAATACCAGGATGAATCCCAATACCACTGCCAATGGTAATATCCACCTCCTTGTTTTCATAACAAGCCTCCTTTTTTGTTGAAAGTTAACAAAGCCGAAACCATTATTGTTCCTATTGCCCTCTAAAGCTCTATAGTTACCGACTTTAGGCTGGTACGTAGTTTGCCGTCGGCTAGTCAATCAAAAGCTCTGCAATGGTTCTTGCCACGATTGAATTGGCAACCAAAACGGGTTTCCGGGTAACCTGTCGCATCACCCTTCGATGCCGAGTCTTGAGGTCATGAGGTTTTCCGCTTTCGCAGTTTGTCCATGGAGCCATAAAGCGTCTTCATTCGGGCGAATTGAGATTCATCATAGAATTTGCACGTTCCCAGGCCAAAGGTTTTTGCCACTTCAACGATAAACCGTGCTGTAGATTCCAGCCCAAGCGGCATATTCGCCCCCGATGCACAACCGGGAACAGCCGATCGGGTGGTAACGGCAACCCCTACGACAGGGCAGTCGGTCATCACAGAGGGCTGCATGATGCTGTTGAGGTGATAAATACCGTTTCCGTACGGCGTTATATCCTGCATCGTGATGGGAAAGGCACATGGAAAATCGCCTGTAACATATTCCATTATCCTTAGCAAATCCTCACTTACCCTGAGGATATATCCCTCTTTAACAGTTGGTGATATGGCAAATCCCTGGTGATTGATGATTCGATTTCCCTTTGTCGTATCTATGGAAAGAATGGCATCCATGTCCGGATGCAGTTCTGCAGCGATCTGATCGAAAATGGAAACAGGGGATGCCATAAATGGCGTCGGGTCATGAGGCTGCGTGGGTGCATCAGGGCAGATGTGGGTAGCAACGTGCACATCTCCGGGGCATTCATCTCCCCGCTGCCGCATCCGTGCCAGCTTCAAGGCTGCACTAAGTGCCACCAGAGCCCCGTCGGCGTCGGAAACCAGCCCTGACACCTCGGGCCTTGCGCCGATTCCACCCAGGGTACCCAACACCCCCAGGGTTGGGGCACTCTTTCCTTTTGTTTTTCCATTCTTTCCGGGAATACAAATGCGAACCACATCGGTTTTTCCCCTGGAACCATGGAGGGTCTTCAGAGGAGTCGCCGGAAGATCAAACCCGGCAAAAAAATCGACTATCGAATTGCCGGATACATGGCTGTCGTCCAGAAGATCACATATTTCGATGACTTCTTTAAGCAACATGATGGTCCTTTTTTGTTGGATTTATGTTAGGGAATTAGAGTTAATGCAAACAGTCGCTTGGCGATTTGAGGCAAAGCTTCGCTAAAATTTAGCTTATAGAAATACTTTAAGTGTGTCAAGTCCAAAACCTTACCGGCAGCAATTCTCGGTAAACAATAAAACTCGTTTAATTACGCCGGATAACTGGATTTTTACGCGCTCAAAACTCGCATAAAAGTGAGCCTTAAACCGAGCCTTGCTACGGCTTCGAGAATGGATTTATCGTAAATTCGGATTCCACGATTTCAACTAAAACCTTTGTATGGCTCGGTTTAAGGCTCACTGATATGCTTCAAACAGTTGACCGCTTCAAAATCCGATCATCCGGCTCCATCGGAAATTCACCGAGAATTGCGGCCTTACCGGGAAGGATTTGTAGATATTGACTTTCTGGCTGTTTGGCTGTAAACAGTCAAACCATTGAGCTGTGACTATTAGAGGCTCAGATACATCATATCGACAATTTGTTGTCGTTATTTCAACTGCCCCAAAGGGGCTACTTATCCCGAGTGAAGTATCGGGAAAAGCGCAGTAACTTTTTTGGAGGAGACACTCCCATGGGAAAAGGAGACGTTAAAACCAAACGAGGGAAAATTTGGAGAGGGACTACCGGTAATGTGCGCCGAAAAAAGAAAAAAAAGGGACGAAAGGAAGAAGCGGCATCTTAGCCCGACAATCTACTGGATTCGGTATGGAGCCTTTGTTATGGACATTTTACCATTTGTGGATCTCACAGAGATGGAAAGAACAGAAACAAATAACGATAGCTCATGGCAAAATGACAGGTCTGCATTATTGTTTTATTCAACCACGAGGTTGATTTGATGTTTTCCCTGGAATCATTCCACAAGGAATATGAAACCGAGACCACTGAATTCGTGGTGTGCGGTCGAAAATTTCGGCTATATGTTCCATCCACCATCGAGCGGTTCATCAATCCTGAAGATGTATTCAAGGATTTTCCGCTATGGTCTAAGGTTTGGGAAGCTTCCTGGGTGCTGTCGGATTATCTGGCAAGACTGCCTGTTTGCCCGGAAAAACGCTTCCTTGAGATCGGCGCTGGACTCGGCTTGATCAGTATTGTCGGCGCCAGCTTCGGACATAAAATTACTTTAACCGACAACAACCCCCTTTCTCTTAATTTTGCAAGGGCAAACGCCTTGCTGAATCAGTGTTCGAATCTTGAGATAAAAGAGCTGGATTGGAATCAGCCCGATCTTGAGGGACGGTTTGACTATATTTTAGGTTCGGAATCGCTGTATACGGAAACCTCTTTTAACCCGCTGGTGAAATTATTTAAATCTGCTTTGAAATCAAATGGAGAGATTATTCTAACCTCCGGAGTTAGAAAGACGACCATCGAGTTTTTCAAGCAAATGCAACGCTTCTATAATATAACCGCCCAAAAAAAAGTCCTTCGCTCCCAGGGGGAATCCTTTCATATACTTTTATGCAGAATGACTCCCAGATGAACCGTCAATCAACGCGGATTCAGCTCATTTCATCACCGTGTTGCAGCAAGGGCTTGAAGATTTGAATCGAAATTGTTTCAAATTCTTCATCAATCATGTCCGAGTTTCTGAAGCAACAATTCAAATAGAGATCCTCTGACTCTCCCTGTCTGAAATCAGTTCCAGACCATCTGTTTCGTGCAATGTTCAATGATTGGCTT
Organism: Deltaproteobacteria bacterium; assembly: GCA_019309565.1. Taxonomy (GTDB): domain Bacteria; phylum Desulfobacterota; class Desulfobacteria; order Desulfobacterales; family SURF-15; genus JAFDFZ01. Next base: position 13,240 of record JAFDFZ010000059.1, on the reverse strand, counting down.
CTTGATCTTTTTCTGACCAGCCTGCTATACGCATATTCAAAAGAGGATTCAGGGAAAAAATGAAGCGGTTTAATCAAACCTTCCCGGTGTAAGGCAAGAATATCATTCAGGATCATACGGCTGTTTTCAACCGGGGAAAACACCCATATGGCATCTTTGCAAATGGTATAGCTTTTTTTAGGAACAGCGTCTTCATCCAGCAGGCAGAGAAAAAGGTGCTGAATCCATGTGGAAATGAGATCCCTGGCTCTTATGTTTGCATATCGAATATAAAGCAGTCCGCTGGAATACAATTGATCCAGTATCGCATGCACAGAGTAATCTGATATGTCACAGGTCACCTCTACCGGATCATGTCGACTCCCGCAAGTGTAAGCCTCAACTCGCTTGACAAAAGCTTCTGCCTCCAAACACATCTGGTTGAATAGAACCTCGCCGACTTTCCCATGGGGAAGACTGCCCGAGGCCCTGTAAATTGGCAGAAGGGTTTTTAAATCACAGCCGCGAAGTTTACGCTCAACCAGTTCCTGGCCGAGGATATGTCGTTGAAGGGCGTCCAGTTCGAAGTTTTCTCGCTCAGAGATATTCGTATCCGATTCTTCAAGAAAGATGCCCAGGCGATTTTGGAGTAAGAATCTTACAGGATGTGTGAAAAAGGCAATCAGCTGGTTCATTTCCGCCTGTTGATACGGTAAAGACGGCTCGGAAAGCCCGCGCGAGATAAAGGGAACAGGATCTTTTGGTTCGACCAGGCTGGCAGCGGCCAATAAATTTTCTTTTGAGTAGCTAAAAAGCCGGGAGGCTTTTCCGTTAAAGTATGTTGGAGAAAATGCCTGCAAAGGATGCTGAATTGTCAAATCGGTTCCCCTGATACCGTACCCCTGTTCTATATAGTCCATCAATTCGTTAACTAGAACCGAAGGAGGAATGCGGGAATTATCCTGGATGCTTTGACCGACATAACTGATATAGAACGTTTGCCGTGCAGATAGGATAGCTTCCAAAAACAGATAACGATCATCATTTCTTCGAGATCGATCTCCTCGCCTCGGATATTTGGCAATAAAATCAAATCCCGGACGCCAGGTTTCGCGGGGAAACGCATCTGCATTCATGCCCAGGAGGCAAACTATCTTAAAGGGAATACTTCTCATGGGAAGCATTGCGCTGAATGTGACTCCCCCGGTGATAAATCCGGCGCCGAATCCTTGCTTTTCGAATGCATGCACAAGATATGATTGAATTACTTCCAGAGAAACCGGTCGGTGAAAACCGGAAAGCTCCTCGGTTAAAGACAACTCGTTTAACAGGGTTCGAATGGCTTGAACTTCCATCTCCACCGTTTCGTTAACCAGAAAGAATTGTTCAATTAAAGTATGAAGCATAATGCTCCAGGCGCCTATGGTTTTCTGCCTCTCAAATCGTGTAACGGTATCGAAAAGGCATTCCAGAAATTTCAACAATTTCCCCAAAACGATCCCATCTCTTCCTTCCACATGGTCATATGGCAGAATATCTGCGAACATTCGGTGATTGCGGCCCGGCAGGGCGTAGCCCAGCAAAAGCCTTTCCATACCGTGCAGCCAGGTGTTTTCAGAGTACCCTGGTAGTCCCAATTTACTTCTATGGGATGCATCCATTCCCCATCTAACCCTGGTGTCCCGTACCCAATGCTCGATGGTTTCAAGATCCGGTGCTGAAATACCAAATTTTTCTCGAACCTCGGAACATTCCAGCACAAACATCACCCGGGAGGCCTCAAATCGGCTGTTCTTAAAATCAAGAAAAGATAAAAATGTGTCAATGATTCGACTCTCTTTGTGAATATTTCGATCCGAGATGCTGAAAGGAATCCTTTTTGAATCTTCTGCTTGAGCGCCGAAGACAGCCTGGATAAAGGGGGCATACTGTTCAATGTCGGGCGTCATCACCAGAATATCTTTCGGCAGCAGGCCGGGGGTTTCTTCAAACATCTCAAGAAGATGGTCGTGTAGCACTTCGATTTCCCTCAAGGGGCTGTGACACGAATGAATCTGAATACTGGCATCTGCTTCTAGCGGGGAGTCATTAGGTGAAAGGCGCGATGATCTATGCTGTATCAGGTTTAAGATATCCTTTTGGATGGCGGACAATAACGAAACCGGCTGTGGTTCCTCATATACTTCGTGGACCAAACAATCAAGCTCGGAAATGATGGATAGGAAATCTCTACCCATTGTTCCCATGGAAGCCAGCAGTGGATTTCCTGTTTCAAAATGAAGATCCTCCTTAGGTGTTTGCCATTTTTTATGCTTCTCTCTGATTTTCAGCTGCTCTCTGTCCGAAACGATATCTGCCCAATATTCCTTGCAGGGGCTCATCAAGAACAAATATACAGGCAGGTGGCGGGATAATTCAAAAAAAACCTGCATGTGAAATATAGGAAGATAAGATATTCCAAATATGGATATTCTCTCAGGGAGCATCTCAGATACGGATGGCTGTGTTCGGATAGTTTCCAGCAGCATTTCCCTTAAACGGGCCCGGTGTTGCATTTCACCGCTTAAAATCAACTTTCGCCACAGTGATGCCTGCCAGTGGTTTTTTTTCCCTTTTTCCCATGCAGAAATCATTTCCGGTCGAAACACCAAATATTGATCGTACGTATCTGCAATTTTTTCTGACAGCTGAAATAGTTTGAGTCCGTTTCGATCGTCTTTCAGGTAGGTCCGAAGCGGCTCGAACTCCGGCTGTTCGATACAGCCGGCAAGCAGATCCATTATCCGAAACGTCATTATGGATGGATCGAAAATGGATCGATCGGGTAAATCTGGAATCAGTTTCCTGAAAAGCTGGTTCATAAAAGTGTTTGGAAATGGAAACAGGCAGTTGCCGCAAATACCATTATGCGATGCGAGTTCCATGGATACCCAACGCTCCATTCCTTTACTCTGAACCACGATGATCTCAGGGGCCATTGGTGAAGAAAGGGGCACTCGAACAGTGTAAGCCAGATGCTCAGCAAGGATTTCCAGACGGTTGCTGGTAATCACTTGGAATCCCTTGGTATTAAAACAGTCGGTCATGAGCTCATGTTCAGTTTTTTATGATACATAGATCTGAAATATTATGAGGAAATTATCGGGTTGGCAAGAGTCTTTTCAGCAATCGAGGTGAAACAAGGAATCAGTCGGCAAGACATCGAAAACCGAGTATGTTTGAGGAATAATCTTTCGGGAAACGGAAGCGAGTATACAGTCGAATGGACCGGTCCGAAATCCAGCTGCCACCTTTGGCGATATGATATTCTTGATGATGGTGAGTCGGATAAGGTGGATCGCAGGAATCGGCCGTCCATTCCAGGGTGTTTCCCAAAAGATCAGAAATCCCAAATTCGTTTTCTGCCTCCGGAAAACCATCTACCGGTGTTGTATCTGCTATTTCACTTTCTTCAATGTTACATTGCGCCTCTTTCCATTCATTTCCCCAAGGCAGTATATAACCGTAATGGGTTCTTGCAATGGCTTCCCATTCCGACTCGGTAGGAAGCCTTTTGCCAACCCATGAAGCAAAGGCAACGGCATCTTTCAGGCTCACTTGCACAACGGGGTGGTGTTTTTTGCCGTGAAGATTGCTGCCGGGACCATTGGGCTGATACCAGAAAGCACCGTCTTTTTTCTCCCAGCGATGGCTGGAATTCCAAAAAAATTGTGTCTTTCCGGTATGTTGATCGGTTTTTTTCTTAAATCGCCCATAATAAACTATACCATATCCTTTTTCTTCGGCAGTCGTCCGATAACCCGTATGTTCGATAAAAATTTCAAACAATGAATTGGTTACAGGATATTTACCGAAAAATAACTCCGGCAACACTATTTTCTGCTCCGGTAAGACATCTCCTTCCCTGCCGGGGATACCGACAAGGTATTCTCCTTTTGGAATAAGCAGATATTGGTTATAGCGTCTTTCCACAGCTCCAAGGAACCGATCGAATCTTTCTGACAGTAGTCTGTTCCGCTCCTTATCAGAGATAGCATCTCCGCTTGCATCCAGCGCATCTTCATCAAGCACCGGATGATCATTCATCTCTGTCATTTCCTCTTCGTCTATCTCCCCAGGGGTCATCGCATCTGTCACATCTGTTTGAACATCTTCACCTGTCTCATCATCATCTACTTCCACCACCTCTACCACTTCAGCCACTTCAGAGTCATCGATTTCTTCTAGATCCTCCTCCTTATAATCATCCTCTTCATCCATCTCTGCCAGCTCGTTCTCATCTATATCTTCTATCTCATCTTCGCCCAGCTCCTCGAGCTCTTCAACTACGCAATCCTCATCCAGTTCCTCTTTGTCTTCTTCATCATCTGGCTCTTGTGACTCTTCAATTTCCACCTCTTCATCAAGTAACTCGATTATTTCTGAATCCGTTTCTTCCTCATCGATTTCTTCTTCTGCAAGCACCTCATCCTTCTTTAACAGCTCAGTCTTCTTGGATAGATCATTCAGCAGCATTTCAAATTTGTCACGTTCGTCAACCAGATCTCTATAAGTGATCTTATTGAGTAATTCGCTAAAAACATTCAGTATTTCCAGAATTTTTTCTTTCGATATGGAGCCTTTCGAAGGTAGTGCATCAAGGACGGTGCTCAGAAATCCCAGCATTTCGGGTTCAGGTACTTTAGTCAGAAATTCACCAAACAGCTTTGATAACTCGGCGATCCTTTCAAGGGTAAGCGGTTCTTTGGAGGACAGGGCCCGGGTAAAAGACCCCAGCAGCCTGTCCTTTGCTTCGTCAGACATCACAAAGGTATTTTGGGGCCCGATGATGATGCCTTCTGGATTTTTACCCTCCTTAAAGCATTTCGTTAGATCGGCGTTGACCGAAGATTTAAGGCTGTTGAAATTTTTTCGTTTCGACCGAATAGGGGTGTCACCGCCCCATATCAGCGGGATGAGTTCGTCTGATTCGATTGTTTTAAGAGAGCTTATGGAATCTTGGGTTTCATAAAATTGCCAGATCGCGTGAACAAAACGGTACTTCAGGGTTTGTCTGTTTTGATAGTTTAAGGCATCAATCGCCTTTTTGATACCGTCTAGTGAAATTTGAATGTCCAATGCTCGTTCCCTCTTCGATTATCGCTTAAGTTTAACACCATGTGTTCCGTTAAAATAATCATCAAGCTTATGTCGCGTGTTATTATATTCGACATATGCTTTGTTGCAGGTCAAACCAAAATATGTGGTGTAAACTTCATGATGGCCCATATTATCGACATTTCCAGCCAGAAGGGCGGAACCGGTAAAACTACAACAGCCGTCAATCTTGCAGCCTCTCTCGCAATATTTGAAAAAAAAACGCTGCTTGTCGATTGCGATCCTCTGGGGAATGCAACAACCTGTTTAGGTATCGACAAAAAAAGTCTTTCGCTTGACCTGTATGGGGCTCTTGTAGGTGACAGCCGGCCGGAAGATGTTATTCTAAATACAGAACTGCCACATCTATCAATCATTCCCTCAAAATTCCGGTTAATTCATGCCGAAGCAAGGCTTTACAGGGTGCCCGGAAAAAAGAAAATCCTGCGCTCCCTTCTTGCCAGTCTACAGGAATTCTATGATTATATCATCATTGACTCTCCGGCTTCGCTCAATTTCTTTACCGTATCCGCCCTGGTTGCCGCCCACTGGGTAATGATTCCCTTTCAGTTTCAAATTCATTCCCTGGAGGGATTGGGCCAACTTCTGTTGGTTGTACGAAGTATTCAAAAACAATATAATCCTGACGTCAAAATTGCAGGCATACTGTTAACGATGTGGGAGCCTGGAAATGCTAACCCGCCAACAGCTACTTTTAAGTTGCTAAGACGTTTTGATACAAGGTTGTTTGAAACCGTCATTCCCTGGGATAAAGTACTCAGGGAATCACTAAACAACCAGAAGCCGGTGGCCTTGTATGATATAAATTCAAGGGCCTCTAAAGCGTATCTTGAGCTAGCCAAAGAAATCATTGAGGTTCTTAAGCTTCCTGAAGAAACTGTCGATAATCATTGAAGTTATCGTACAAGGTTTGATATGTAAAATCACACGGATAAATATGAGGTGAAAAAGATGAAAATCACGGATGAAAGCGTCATAAGGAACGGAGAAAAAGAGCTCATCGATACAATCATAGGTGATCTTGATTGGAACGTCATTGAAACCATTTTCAGGGAGAAACACCACCTCGGCATACAGGACGATGTACAATACAGGCAAGGAGATCTCGTTGTCCATAACGACGGTATCGCCTATAAACTTGATTTTGATGTCAAGGTAACCCTTTCGATTCTGTTAGATCGAACGGGAAATTATCTGGACTTTACAACTTCCGGCGATGTCACACAGGAAGCAGAAGCATCAGAGGGTGAAATTCCCCCACGCGAAAACATGCATGTAGAAGAACCATCCTCTACAGTTCTTGATGAAACGCAACAGGCAGAAGACGATTCACCCTCGCTCCAATCAGAATCAGGACTTGACTCAGCACACGATCCGGAGAAGTCAAGCAGCTCGGATTTGGTAGATCCTCAAGGTACGCTGTCCGAAAACCCAATAAATGACGGAAAGAAACTCTCTGAAACAGTCATAGAAGAGTGTGATGGCATAGAGGAAGCGGCCCGGCAGCAATCGGATGATAATGCCCAGGTTTCACTTGAAGAATCAGAAAGCGCTTTATCACCGGATCCTAAAAAGGAACCGTTTAAGAACATATCTGATATGACCTCAGAACTTTCACAAATGATTACGGAAATTAACAGGGACAACAAACAGACCTCCGAAGTGCCAGAAAATTAGCTTGACATATGGCAGAAACCGAAACACAGAACATACGGACTGAATTTGATAGTATTTTAAAAGAGCACATCCAGCGGTTGCTGGACACGATGCCTGATGCTGCTTCTCTTCCGTTTGATCTTGCAACCATCACCAGCCTTATCCTGCTTGTTGAGAGGGAGAATGAAATCAAAACCTTTAATGATTCACCTCCCAAACGATATTCAAAGGAAACACTTCTTGAAGATCTTGCCGACATGGGTTTGGAACTTGATGACGTTTCTCTAACCGCAGTGGCGAATCTTCAACCAATGGGTTTCATAAGGATTGAACCTGACGGTTCATTTGTCCCTCGCCAATCGACAGCTGTACTTGTGGAAATTTTGGACCACATGTTTCCCGACATGCCGGGATTGGGTTTGGTGGCGTACATTCTCCAGACCATCGATGAAACATTGTCGGGCCGAAAGGATCTCAAACAAGCCTTAAACCAGTTCGCTCAGACCCTGGAGTCTCGGGGTGTGCCGTTTTCAGTACAAAAACAGAAAGCCTCTCAAGGTGCTGCGGTAATAAGAGAAAAATACACAGCAAAGAAGCCCGTCGCCGATCGAAAGCAGGCCTATATAAAACGGTTGTCAGAAATCAGATCAAGAATCGCCAGCGAACCGTCAAAAACACCAACCATATTACCCATCGGGACCCCAGAGCAGCCGAAAGTAATATCCCTTTTTACCAAATCTACTCCGTCAGATCCGGCCGATCCCCAGGATGAAGGTAAAGGTGATGAAACCCAGGATGGCACAGCAGACATTTCATTACGACCTGATCGGTCAGAGACTGAACCGGATCGATTAGAATGTTGTGATATATCAGAATCACCAAAGAAAACGGCCGTCACAGAAGACAGGGCCATAGAAAAAGATGTGTCGGCATATCAGGCAGAACGAGCTTCACCGGTTGAAAATACCGTATCTGTGGACGCAGAATCAGAACCGAATGAAACCAAACCGGTACAGGAGCTGGATGAAGAGGACGACATCCTTTCCGAAAAAGTGTCCGATGATGTCAGCTGTGAAAGTGAACCTGAAGATCGCCCGGATGAAAACCTCAAAGCGATATCACAAGAGAAGGCTATTGAAGAGAAAATCTGGAAATTTCAGGAAACCCTGGCCATGTCCTGTCCTGTCTGTTCCGGGGGCAGTGTAAGGGTCGCAACAACGGAAAAGGGTAAGCACTATTATGTTTGTGTTAATGAGGAATGCAGCTTTATTAGCTGGGGGAAACCCTATCATTTCCGGTGTCCCTTCTGCCAGAACCCCTTTCTGGTGGAATTTACCACGCCCAACGGCGATGCGGGTTTAAAGTGCCCCAAGGCAACCTGTAATTATCACCAGAGCCATTTAAACAATCCCCAGCTTCAAAATCATTCTCCCTCGGTTGCGGAAAAAACCGCAAACAACGTGAATGTGCATGCACATGAGTTCTCAGCCGTTCCAAAAAAGAAGCGAAAACGAATCGTTCGCAGAAGATTGGTCCGTAGAAAAAGATAGGCTCTCAGACAACAATTCTCGGTGAAATCAGAGCCATTAGCCGAATGTATGATGGCGTCATTGGCTATCTCACGGCAAAAATTGCTGCATCTCAGGCGCCCAGCCGGTTGCCGATCTTCACTGAAAATTTTGAAATGAACTCGTATGCAGGAATTTTACCCGTATCTCTATATTGAACCCTCTGAACCAATATGGCTCCATCACCCGTACAGACTACAAAGCCCCGGTTCGGATCCAAGGCGATGATCTCTGCCGGCTCTCCTGTGGCAGCACTGGGTGTAGCTTCCCATATCTTCAGCTTCTCGCCACCGAATCGTGTCGTCGCGCCCGGTGATGGATTCGATCCGCGAATCAGATTATAAATGGCCTGTGTGGGCCTGCTCCATTCGATGACCACATCCTTTTCTTTGATAAGCGGTTGATAAGAAGCTTCGGACTCATTCTGCGGCACCGGATTGGCTCTGCCTTCACGGATCAAACGAACCGCCTCGGGTATCATCTTTATACCAAGCGGGTACAGTTTGTTGAAATAAAGGCTCTTTAATGTGTCTTCAGGTTCAATGGCAACTTTCTCCTGCAAGATGATGGGACCGGTGTCGATTCCTTCATCAATCATATGGATCGTCACCCCGGTTTCGGTCTCTCCGCTGATAATGGCCCAGTTCATAGCAGAACCGCCCCGAAATTTGGGAAGAAGCGATGGGTGATAATTGATCCCTCCATGAGTTGACAAATCGATCATTTCTTTTGGGACAATATCGGTCACATAGGCCAGAACCAGTAGATCCGGTGCCAGATGTCTCACCCATTTTAAGGTTTCCGGGTCTCTCAGTTTAGCGGGCTGCAACACTGGAATTGCCTTTTCATCAGCAAGTGCTTTAACGGGATTTACCTTTGCGCTTCTGTCTGGTTTGGTGATCACCCCCACAATTGTTTCTCCTTGTTTCAATAAAGCCTCAAGCACGTCTTTTCCGAATGCCGCCTGGCCGATAAGTATGATTCGCATGCTATTGCCTCCTTGTTTGATTCAAAATGCGGAAACAGCAACCGGTGTGGTTCCCTTTTTCAGCAGGAAAAACTCGAAAATAAGGGCCAACCCTGATTTTCTCAAACAGCTTCCCGGTTCCAAAAGTGAATTTTACCGGTCACGGTACCATGTAATCCATAAAACTAATAATTAAGTTTCGCACCCCTATTTCTATGAGATGCCACATATGATGGCGTCGAATGAAATTTTTAAAGGCAAAATACAATTTACCATCCTTCGATGACGGCACAATGGAAGTCAACAAAGCGTTGAAACCAGAGGTATCAGGATCTTCCTTTACTTAGCAACCTTTCCCTTGTGCCTTTGTGCGATGTTTCCTAATGGGTGCAGCCTAAGAGCTTCGGTGTAATTATTTTGCCTTTAAAAATTTTATTCGACTTAAGATCCATTGCTAATTTTACGGGAGAGTGTGTGCGAAACTTAAACTATTATTTCAAAAGGCTGAAATATTGCGAAATCGGAAGCTATCTTGGTAAAATAAATTCGAACCGACTCCCTTTAACCCCGTCGCTTTTAACATAAATGGATCCGTTATGGGAGTCAACTGCCATCTTGCAGAAAGTCAACCCAAGACCGGTTGTGTATTTTCTGCCCTCTCTTCGGGCTCTGATCTGCATGAACTTATCGAAAATGGCTTCCTGGTATTCCACCGGAATTCCAGGTCCATTGTCCTGCACATAGAATTGAATCTTATCTGGATCGATCGGGCTGAATCCTGTGATGATGGTATCGCCGGATGGTGAAAACTGAATAGCATTTGTAAGCAGGTTTTGTAATACACGCAGCAAAATTCCCCTATCACCTTTCAGGGTGATATTGTTGCCGGAGGATGGGATATTTTCAATCAAGTGAACATCCCTGCTTTTGGACAGCCCATGTAATCTGGATACCGCCTCTTGTATAAGATCTGCCGGAACTATCTTCTCCTGGCACAGTTGAAGGCTGCCTTCTTCCATTTTTGCGATGTCCAGAAGATCTGCGACCATCTGATAGAGTGTATCGCAACCGGAGCGGGCCGACTCCACATAATCCTGATTTTCGCCTTCCACGGTGTATGAGAGAATATCGATGTTTGCCAGCACCTCGGAGATAGGACCCTTCAAATCATGAACCAGCATGTTGAAAAGATCGGTTCGTACTTTCTCCAGCATTTCAAGTTCTTTGAGTTTTTTGTTTTTCTGTTTAAGAGACTGCCGGCTTTTTCTCAAAGATTCCGCCAGCCGGTGATTGTCCAAAGCGCTGATGACATGGGAGGCAATGATCAGAAGAATCTCTTGATCCACCCTCGAAAAACGATCCTGGCCCATCTTTTCGGTCACACTGATAATGCCGATCACCTTGTTCTCTCTGAGTATGGGTGCCAAAAGAAAAGCTTCTTTCTTGTAATGATCGAATCTTTTAGTGAACTCCGAAGAATCGGAAACCTTTCCAGCAAGAAGCATTTTCTTGTTTTTAACAACCCAGGCCGAAGGAGTATCTGAATCGATCGGCTGTTTTATGCCAATGATGCTTGGATTGGTTGAGGCCACCACCTCAAGGGTTTTTCGACCCTTCACAATCATTATGGAACCCTTCTGGGAGTTCATGCAGGATACGATATCGTATAGAATCCGTTGAAGCTTATCTTTGAAATCGAGTCGTGAATTGTTGGATGTTACGGTAATGGATCTCAGCGTTTCCAGTATTTTATCATTTCGCTTCATGATCCATCCTTATTTAGAGACATCGTCTAAGTAGATCTTTTGCGTCCTGATTGTCGGGGTCCACATCAAGTATGGATTTGATCACCTTTTCGGCTCTAAGCACCTGACCGGAATCGATATAATTTTTTGCTATTCGAACCTGTATTTCCAGATTGTTTCGATCCTTCTTTCCGGCACCGATGAAATAGCTGAGGGCTTTGCGGGGCTGGCCTAGGTTTTCATTGGCAATGCCAAGTTTATACATGATATCATGGCGATTTGGTGTCTGCTGGAGGATAAATTCCATTAGCTGGGCCGCATACTCATCCATGCCGTTTTCCAGGCAGAAATCCGCCACCTCTTCCTGGACCGATAACGAGTTGTCCGTGAGATTGATAGCTTTATCGAAGATCCGCAATGCCTTCTGAACTTCTCCCTTCTTGACAAGAACTTTCCCGAAATTTATGCCTCTAGATACGTGTCTAGGACTAATAGTCATGGCCTTATCATAAAATCGGGCGGCCTTGTTGATGTCGTTGCGTTTTAGATATAGTTCACCCAGGTTATGAAATGCAATGACATCAAGTTCGTTCATCTTAGCTGCCTTGTTGAGCCATCTCTCCGCCTCTTCTAAATTGTTATTCTTAAGATACATTTTTCCCAGTTCGCGTATCGGCTTGGAAGATTCCGGATCTGCTTCCATGGCCTTCTTAACCTCATTGATGGCTGCATCTATTTCACCGGCCTCTTCTAGATCTCTGGCCCGTTTTAAGTGATAGAACATGGGCGGAGGGTTGTTGGCTTTTTCAACAACGCTGGAAATTTTGTCTCCTAAGGATTTTACCGTTAAGGGCTTTAAAATATAGGCGTCGATGTCAGACTCGGCCGCTTCGGCAACGATCTCCCGGTTCGACTCAGCCGTCACCATCACCACCGGCATGTCCCTGAGATTTTTGTTCTCCCGTATGCGGCTAAGCAATTCAACCCCCGTCATGGAGGGCATATTCCAATCCACAATGGCCAGGTCCAAAGGTTCTTTTTGTAATAAACTCCATGCGTCAATTCCATTTGTGGCAAAACGAAACCTGGAACCATAGTTCAATACCTTCAGCATCCCCCGAATGGATTTGCACATATTCTCTATATCATCCACTATGAGTACACTCATTTTTCTTAGATCGATCATGCAACCAGTCTCCCCATCATACGCTCAAAGCTTCAGATGCCTGCCAGAGGTGCGCTTCAATGGATAATTTTGCAAGCCTTTGTTTTACCTGCAAAACCGCACCTGCTGGAAACACAATATAAAACATGGCTCCATTCTGTTTGGCGTATTCTGCGAAAAGCGCCCATCTTTTGTCAGTATCCTCTGCCTGGATTGTCTCCTTGGTTTCAACGGCGTACAGTCGAAATTGTCCTCCTTTGTATGATGTAACATCAGGGATGTACCACTCTCCCGTCGATTTTCTCAACACGCGCTGCGGCATTTTAAAACCGGAGACAATGGCATGAACCTCTTGATGTTGCTTGTCGGTGAGTATTCTAGTGACATATTTGATCATCCGGTCACGGACATGTCCAGATTTTTTGGACTTAATGAAATTTTTCAACATACTCGTAGCGAACTCTGCTCCATTTTCATCCAGGTTCAAAATAGTAAACCCCGTTAGAGAACGATGTTCTCTAACGACTATAGATGGTGGCATTAAACCCCCATCTATAAGGAATTATCTATACAACCGACAGGAGTCGGTGGCTTTCTCCAACGGGGTAAATATCACACAAACCTGATTCGGGGTTAATTGCAAGTTCTGCGCCAAATCATTCTATATACATTCCGGTATTTCTTCTAATATTCGGATACAGGTGCTTTTTTGTTAAATAATACTTTCTCTTCTGGCAATATATTGATTCCAAGGGGATCTTAAGCTAAAGTTAAAAACACAGCCTGCGTAGAAATTCCTATGCGCTTATTAACATCATATCGACAAAAGATTGTCGTTATTGAATAACATGCTGTGTTCATAGAGAAAAATAGTGAACTAAAGTTTGAAGTGAGCTTAAGTGAACTAAACCCCGTTGTGTTAAAACAACCCAAAAGGCACAGTTGTCTGTTACCGATTAATCATCCGTACAGGCCATTTTACTATGTGACTTATGAAACTACG
>JAFDFZ010000184.1 GCA_019309565.1 Deltaproteobacteria bacterium | reverse complement strand
TTTCGAGATCAATACTGGCAGCACATCAACCATAAGACGATCGCCACAATCTACCCTCCCCTGTCCCAGGTTTTTTTCCGGCTCATAATGGGGGTTGCATACAATCTTTATTTTTTTAAGGCCGTTCTGATTGCTTTGGATCTGGCGGTTATGGTCTTTCTTTACTTTATTGCAAAGAACCGTTTGGTTTCACTGCATCGCCTGTTGATTTATGGCTGGCATCCATTGGTCATAATAGAGATTTCCGGAAGCGGTCATCAGGATGTGATCGGCATTTTCTTTCTAACAGGATGTGTCTATTTCTGGCAAAAACGCAACCTTTGGAAATCGTCATTGATGCTGATCGCATCTTTTTTATCAAAGCTGTTTCCATTGATGCTGTTTCCATTATTGCTTCGTAATAAAAACAAATGGCCCTATCTTATGCTCCTTGCGCTTACGATTGTATTCTATTTACCATTCCATGGCGCTGGCCTTGAGGTGTTTTCCGGGCTTGGCATATATTCAAGTACCTGGCAGGCCAATGATTCCGTGTTTTATGTTATTCATTTGTTGATAAAAAACCAGGTGATGGCAAGGATTGTGGTGGGAGTTCTTTTTTTAATGATATACGCTTATATCTACCTGAAGGGTGGTGAATTTACCGGCGCATCTCTTGCGGTGCTGGGAGGTTTTATGATCCTATCTCCAACCCTTCATCCCTGGTATGTGCTGTGGATAATTCCCCTGCTGGTTCTGCTGCCCGACAAAGCCTGGTTATGGTTGACCATGGGTGTGGCCATTTACTATTATATATTGATCGATTATTTTGAACAGGGGCTCTGGCAGGAACATCTATGGATTAAGGGGGTTATTTTCATTCCATTTTTTATCCTTTTGGCCGATTCCTGTTTCAAGGAGAAAAAATTTTTCTATGAGTAAGATTATCTTTCATGCAATTCTAACAGCCTGCCTGTCCATTTTCCCTGTGGCTGGTTTCGCCGGGGACTTCTACCTTGGAGGAATCCAGGTCAACGAGCCGGATGTAACCCGATGGGTTCGTGCCTTAAAACAGGAGCACATGAACAGCATTGAAGTTACCGCTTATGCCTATCAGGCAGACTGGGACACCGATCTTTTGACGTTTAAAAAAGACAATCCAGGACGTATCAATGAAATCCGTCTGGCAAAAGCAGCAGGGCTGCATGTGGTTTTGATTTTAAGAACAGCGCTTGATCATGCATATCCCAGAAACAAATTTCTGTGGCACGGTCTTATCATGCCGAAAACCGATCAGGCGCTTGAGAGCTGGTTTGAAAAGTACACGCGGTTTGTTTTGCACTGGGCTAAGATAGCCCAGGACCTGGGGGTGGATGTGCTGGGGGTTGCAAGTGAAATGAACACGCTGACCTCAACGGTTGCGGTTGATAAGATACCGGAGCTTCAAGACTGGTACCTTAATCGATTAAAACAGAAGAAGATGAAATCCCGGCTGCTTAAGCATAACAAGCAAATAGAGAACCGGCATCTATGGGTTCGCGGACACAGCAACTATGAAACCTTTGAAGATTTTCTTGATGACAAACAGCAAGCTCTTGAGAGCTGGGCAAGACAGAGCGCCTATTTTGACGACAAAGATCCGGTTGCCCGCATCAATCAGCGGCGTCAAAAACTGGATGGGCTGTGGCGGAAACTGATCGCCCGAACCCGAAACCTCTATCACGGAAAGCTTACGTATGCCGCCAATTTTGATCAATACTTCGAGGTGGGTTTCTGGGATGCGCTTGATGTGATGGGTATCAATGCCTATTTCCCGCTTCACAAAGATATTATCGAAAACGATAAGGAACATCTTCTTGAAGATATGCTTGTGCAGGGCTGGCAGGCTGTTTTCAACCGGATCGATGCCTTTTGCGAAAAGCAGAACCTTAGGGGAATACCGATCCTTTTTACCGAGATAGGATATACGCGACGTAAAAACTGCACAATAGAGCCCTGGGCGAACACCGGTTTTTCACTTATTGGAACGGGCGCTGACAAGAAATTTGTCATATGGCAGGATCAGCCGGAATATCCTGAGGAGCGAGCCCTTGCCATCAAGGCGCTTTACCGGGTAGCCCGGGATCGCATAGAAAATCCGCTTATCGGAATTCTTTACTGGAAATTGTCCACCGTTGCTTCCCATTTAGACATAGAGCCTTTTGTATGCATCATCGGCACCGAACCCAAAGACCCGCTGCTGCAAAGCCTTAAGCTTTTCGCAACGAAGCCCTAGCATTTGGGATATTTTTTGTGGCCTCTCCAATGATTTCAAATTTTTGGATAACTGCGCTTGAGCTCTTGTCGTCTGCACAAAATTCTTCAAAGGTCATCCCTTCCACAAACGCCTCAATGCTATCCATTGCGGATAAAATATCTCTCAGATAAAGCCTGTAATCTCTCATACCGCTATAATATCATTCAAAATCGCTTCACGCAGCTCACCCCTCAGCGCCTGTTTAGGAACAATGTCTACTTTCTGCTGCAGCTCGTCTTCAAGAAAGATTGCTAGACCAACCAGGTCGAAGAGATCTGCCTCGTCTTCAAAATCTACGAGAAGATCTATATCACTTTCAGAGCTTTGTTCCTTTCGAATAGTGGATCCAAACAATTGAATTTCTTTTGTCCGAAATTTTTTAAGGATTTGAGGCTTTAACGCCCGCAACCGAACAAGGATTTCCTCTGCTTGCATGGTAACCATGTTATTTTTCCATAAAGGCTTGTATGCTTGAAGTTCGTGATCGCAATAAAAAAATTTCAGCTCGTGATTAATTCGTTATCCAACAGGCAATCAATATCATAGCGCAGATCGGTTGATGGTGCAATACATACACAGAACTACCAGCAATTCTCGGCGAACAATAAAACTCGTTTAATTTAGCCGAATAACCGGATTTTTACACTCTCAAAACTCGCACAAAAGTGAGCATAAAACCGATATCGGAAAAACCTTTCTTGCAAAACCAACGCCCTAAGCCCGATTAAACACGGTTTGTTTAAGCCCAAGTGTGATGAAATAGAAGAATCCCGTGATAAAGATGACAAGAAACGGAAAAATATGAACAGTTGAGGTCTTGATACAGTAAAGCAGCGTTGTCAGAAGGTAGGTTAAGAAAAAAACTTCAACCCAAAAAAGCGACATCCGCTTTATGCGATAGGCGTTTTGTTTCCATAAGCCGTTTTTAGCTAAAACATTGTATTTGGGGGTGCGCACAAACACCGCTGTATTTGAAAAGAACCCTTCAAGCACAGCACGCGAATTGTTGACACAAAGGCCGATGCCAACGGCCATCAGCCACGGAATATCTTTAAGTATTCGAGAGCAAGAGACCGAAGAGCAATTCCCTCCCGCTACGATATAGAAGATAATCACTGAAAGAATCGAAAATAACAGCACAGATTCGTATAAATACAGGGCTGAGCCGGACATGTGCGTAAGAACAAAAGGCATCAGCAGGATCATCAACGGCAGCACAAGGTACATCACGTTTGAAAGCATATGAAAGGCACCTTCGATCTTGATAGACCAGGGCAGATTCGATAGAAAAAGATACGGTAAGATTTTCCTTGCTGTTTGAATCCCTCCTTTTGCCCAGCGATGTTGCTGGGATTTGAATGCAGACAGCTCGATGGGCAATTCTGCGGGTATCCTGATATGAGATAAGAATAAGAATTTCCAGCCTTTCATCTGGGCCCGGTAGCTTAAATCCATATCCTCGGTAAGGGTGTCGTATTCCCAACCGCCGCTTTCGATAATACACTTTTTTCGCCACATCCCGGCGGTTCCGTTGAAATTAAAGAACCGGCCTGAGCGGTTGCGCGCAAAGTGTTCAATATGAAAATGACCGTCCAGAAACAATGCCTGCACGCGGGTTAAAACAGAATAATCTCTGTTAATATGGTCCCAGCAGAATTGAACCATCCCAAGCGCCGGGTCATTCAGATAGGGTAAGGCATGGGCCAGTATTTCAGGCTGGGGAATAAAATCCGAATCAAAGATTAGAATCCATTCCCCAAAAGCAGATGTAAGTCCGTTCTGAAGTGCGCCTGCTTTGTACCCTTTACGGGAAGATCGGCGAATTACTCGAATTGGATGACCCTGGCTGCGTTTCTTTTCAACCATAGCATCCACAAGTGCGCTTGTGATGTCGTCTGAATCATCTAATACCTGTATTTCAAGCAAGTCGCGGGGATAGCGAATATTACATACCGCATCGATCAACCGTCCCACTACATAGCGTTCATTGTAAACCGGAAGCTGGATGGTAATAAACGGCCTGTAACCTGCTGATTTGGGCGGCAGTCTGTGTTTTTCCTCATGTTTGAACCAAAGGTAAATTCCAATCAAGAACAGACGGTGGACGGCAAACAACCCACACATAAAGGCTATCGAGAAACAGATCGATTCCATTGCTGTTTCCTTTTTTTCCAGGTGTAAAATGGAATCCCCTCAGGAAGGGATGTTATCATTTTCGGGCAGAATCATTGCTTGAGGAGATACCCAAGAGATTTGGCAAAAGAAGAAAAGATTCTGCCGATGACAGGAACTGTAATAATCACTTTATGAACCACTTCAGCGGTTGTCAAGAATCAATTGAAGCCAGCAGCAGCCACCAGCGCGGTGATGTGTCCAAACCGTAAGTTGTGAATTAAGACAAGCTAAGGACTTTAAGGTCCAAAGGCCCAAAGAGGAAAAACGATCTTTTGGCCAATAAAGGTTAAAGCTGAAGTTGCAGTTTTATTTTCGTTGTACATTTCTTTTGTGGATTATCCCAATATCAAGAAAAAATAGGCGGAGATATTTTAAAAATCCGGAAGCGTGTTTGAGGCTAATTATTGTTCACCAGCCACAGCCCGGCAGAGACCAGAACCACACCCAACCAGAGATACAATGTCAAGGGTTCTGTCAGGATCAAACCCGAAAAAACCACACCGGTTACGGGAGCAATGAAGGTAAATGCTGCCAGGGTGGATGCTCGATATCGGTAAAGCAAGCCGATAAAAATCAGATAGCTGATACAGGCAACGCCAAGGCCTTGATAGAGTAAAATGCTGATTAACTGCATCGTAGGATCGAAGCGAACATGTTCGAAAAGAAAAGCCGCTGCCAGAAGTACCGGGAAAGAATAAAGCAGCTCATAGAAAAGGGTTTGAACGGCCGATGCTCTTGAAACCATAAACTTCCGAATATAGATGGTGGTTCCAGCCCACAGAAAACCGGCTGTGAGGCAGAAGAAATCTCCCATCAGGCTGTGCCGACCGTTGGCTGGCGTATCTCCCATTACCACGGCTATGCCGAAAAAAGCCAGCACCAGACCCATCAAACGAATCCAGTTGAGATTGTCTCCCGCCAAAAACAGGTGTGCCATAAGCGCAGTGAAAAAGGGCTGTGAGTATAATAGAACCGCCCCGCGCGAGGCCAGGGTCATATCTATTCCTACGTAGAAAAAAACGAACTCGATTCCAAAAACCAAACCCAGCACCATTACATGAAGCTGACCGCCTGGTTCCATTTTCAGCGATATGTCCCTGGTAAGGCAATAGATTAGCAGACCGGCGGTAGCAAGCAGGGAGCGGATCGCTGCGGCCAAAATCGGAGAGATGTCCACATAGGCCATCTTGGTCAAAGGGTGATTCAAACCCCAGGCCGAACAGATAATTATCATGATCGTAACGGTGCGAAGATCAAGACCGATGCTCTCTTTTGTTGTTTCAAGGCTGACCTGGGATTTCATTTTCAGAAACCTGTGCGACTTCAAATCCGATCCCTGGGGTTGAAGCCTCTTTATATACAGTTTCCCTGGTTGGATATGCAGGTGCTTTGCAACAGATGCTGTGGCAACGCGGTTTGTTAGACAATTTCCATTTCTTTTCCAACTTTCTTGGTGAGGGCGGCTGAAATTTGAACTCGGATCCGGGCCGTATCTCTGGGTACAACGGGGTAAGAAAATGCGATCACATAAACACCTTCTTCAAGCATTCTGTCCGCCATTTCCGTTGCCAATCTGGCATCTCCAAGCATTATCGGAACGATGGGATGATCTCCCGGGTTGACTTTGAAGCCAGCCTGAATCATCCCTTGCCGGAAATAGATGGTGTTGTTCTTAAGTGTGTCCCGAAGCTCGGTGGAGGCGCTGAGCATTTCAAGTGCCTTGAAAACCGCCGATGCAACACCGGGTGCAAGTGTGTTTGAAAAAAGATAGGGCCGGGAACGCTGACGGAGGATCTCGATAATCTCTTTTCGGCCGCTGGTAAATCCTCCGGAAGCACCGCCCAGGGCCTTTCCGAAAGTAGAGGTA
>JAFDFZ010000183.1 GCA_019309565.1 Deltaproteobacteria bacterium | reverse complement strand
CTTGGGGTAATGGAGTTTGCCCCTCTTATCCCATGTATATCCTGCTTGTGCCAGGATCTTTTTGGCTATCCGGATATCTGTAGGAAACGGTTTAACATCCGCATTGTGCCAAAATTTGTTTACAGGAGCTATGACCGAGCCCCCCAGGGTGGCGTGGCCGCTTAGAACAGCGTCTTTGATCAACTCTTTTGGCAACACGTGGGCAATGGCCTTCCTGAACGCCGGGTCATTCAGAGGGGGGCGCCTGGTGTGGTAACTCAAATCGTAAAATCCATGGCTTGGGTAAGATTTTCCGACACAATCCTTTACCTTGTTAAGATCTTCCATTAGACTGGGTTTCAGAATATAACGAGTTCGATCGCATTCGCCTTTTTCGATGGCCACTGCCATCGCATCATGGCTTCCGTAAACTATCATCAGGTTGCCGGCGCATTTTGGAGGATTGAAATGTTCTTTAAAGGCGCTTAGCTTCAGCTCGCGGCCGCAAATGTTCTTTAAAGGCGCTTAGCTTCAGCTCGCGGCCGCGATCCCAGTATTCGAATTTAAACGGCCCGCTGCCGACGGGCTTTTCGTTCGGATAGTTCAGTGGATCATCCACGTCCACTTTTTCGGGAATGTCTTTCCAGATGTGCTTCGGGATGATGAAGATTGCCGCCAGCACATTTGAAAGAAACGGGGCAAACGGCTTAAAGAGTTTTATGCGAACAGAGTATTTACCGGTTACAGCAACACTTTCAACGTTCTTTAAAGAAGCAGCAAAAAAAGGCGCCTTCCATTTGGCGTGGTAATCAAAGGTGAATTTAATATCCTCTGCTGTTACTGGATGACCGTCATGAAAAAGCATTCCCTTCGCGGATGGTGATGTCGATGGTTGTGGGGTCCAGAATTTTGTAAGAATCAGCGGCCCATGGTATGGCCTTACCTTCTGCTGATATTCTAAACAGGCGGTCATAGATCATCCGAAGCTCTTTGAATTCTTTAGCATCCTTTACATCGATGGAATTTAGGTTTTTAAGCGCAGCGGTCACCCCCGAGCGCACATAACCATCTCCCTTGATGACTTCCATGTTGATGTCCGACCAGAAACTTCCGATTCCCTCCCCCATCATCGGTACCAGGCCTTTTAAGCGGTCTGACCTGTAAGCATTGGTCATCTTTGCATTTACCAGTACGTTTTCCGGCTGTTCTTCATGGATGATTTTTTGAGCCTTGTGTACAAGATCACGCCGCTTGTCGACGTGCATCTCCACCTGTTGGGCTTCTGAAAGTCTGTCCACCTCGGCATTTGAGTAACCTGTCCAGTTATAACCGCCCTTTTTGTATTGTGAAGAATGGTGAACCTTATAGATGAAAACATTGGGATCGATCCGGATTGATGCCCCGGTAAAGCGGACCAGCCACATGTCGTATTCGTGCTCCATGACCACTTTCTGCACGTTTTGCTTGTAATCAATTGGCAAAGGTTCGACATCCCACCCCAGCTTCTTAAACTCCTGGCAGATCAATCTTGCAGCCTCGGGCCGTACCGGGTCGAAGGTAGCTGTTGTGGTCATCAGTTTCATGGAGTCCACCTTCCCGCCCGGCTTTGCGCCTGCCAGGGCAAGGCCGGGGCCACCGAGTACTGAAGCCCCAACAAAGGCTCCTGTTTCCTTTAAAAACCGGCGTCTTCCAATTTTTCGCTCACTCACGATCAGTCTCCTTTCATTTTTGGTGTTTAATAAAAACTTTTTTGAAGATTAATGTGATGTATTCACAACATGCACACAATTTATCCTTTCGAGTTATTGATTTCATATTCGTTATGCTACGGTATACCTTTTATGCTCTGGTGCTGACAGAGGTTTTTTCGGTTTGTCTCAGTCGTCGCAGGTGGGGGTTCAGCCAGTTTTCCGTGAGCACGATACCGCGGCTGATAAGAAAGTTTATGGCAAGATAAATGCTTCCTGCTATGAGAAAAACTTCGATCGGTCTGTATGTTGCGGCGATTATTTTTTTTGCCATTCCGGTAATCTCGATAATGGTTATGGTTGAGGCCAGTGAAGTCGCTTTAACCATTAACATCAATTCATTTCCATAAGCCGGCAGGGCCTGACGCACGGCAACGGGGAATATGATCCGCCTAAACAGCAGCAAGCCCGACATACCGATTGCTCGGGCAGCCTCAAGCTGGCCCCATGGAACGGACTGGATGCCCCCGCGGATAATTTCACTGGTATAGGCCGCTGTGTTGAGCATCAAAGCTAGGATTGCACAAAACCATGCCTCGCGCAGGACAACCCACAGCCCCACTGCTTGAAGAAAAGGTCTGAACTGTCCCGAGCCGTAATAAATCAGAAAGATTTGTACCAGAAGCGGAGTCGAGCGGAAGATATACACATAGCCATAGGCAATTGCCGACAAAAACCTTGACATGGAAAGTCTCATGACCGCGATGGGAATGGCGACAAAAAACCCGATGGAGACCGAAGTAAAGGCCAGCATAAGGGTTTCATCCATCGCCGAGATGAGTTTCGGGAAAGAGTCTGCAATCAGTTCAAAATCCATCTATTGTCTCCTGACCCCCTTCCCGGCCCAGTCTTCGGCTATTCGAAATCCGCGGTTGGAAATAGAGGCCAGAAACAGAAAAAGAAAAAAGGCGGTAATGTAAAAAGTAAACGGCTCCTTTGTGGAGGCAGCTCCAAGTGCGGCTGTTCTCATTATTTCAACAAGACTCACTATGGATATAAGGGCCGTCTCTTTCAGGCAGAACTGCCAGACATTTCCCATTGCAGGTAGTGCGTACCTGGCTGCCTGGGGTACAAGAATACGGCGGAAACGAAGGACTGTTCCCATCCCGATTGCACGGGCCGCCTCAATCTCTCCTTTTGGAACCGCAAGGACCGCTCCTCGGATAACCTCCGTGGAATAGGCGCCGGCGCTTACACCTATGCACAGTACACCGGTGGCAAAAACGGGAAGATCAATGTAACCCTCAAATCCGAAAAGTGATGTTGCAATGGATCTCAGGACAGAGCCGCCTCCG
Source organism: Deltaproteobacteria bacterium (assembly GCA_019309565.1). Lineage (GTDB taxonomy): Bacteria > Desulfobacterota > Desulfobacteria > Desulfobacterales > SURF-15 > JAFDFZ01. The sequence goes on along the minus strand of JAFDFZ010000183.1, from coordinate 3,558 downwards.
AAAAAAACAAGATAGATAACAAGCAGTTCCGGAATACCCCGCAGCATTGTAGTATAAATATCTCCAAGCAGGGGAAGCAAGCGGTATCTAGAAAGTTTGGCGCTGGCAAAAAAGGTGCCGAAAACAATGCTTAAAAGAAATGCGCACGTTGCAACCGCTAGAGTCATGGCCATACCGCGCAAAAACTCGTCGCCCCAGCCGGCATCGCCCCAGCCTAGCAAAGAAAAATCCATAGCCGCTGTCCTGTTTTAAACCACTGTGGGGAAACAAGCGGGCACAGGCATCTTTTGGCCGGTGCCCGCTTCAGCGGACGGTAAACTATTCTTTCGCGGAATTGTCGAAGCCGAACCATTTAATGGCGAGTCTGCTCAAAGTTCCATCGGCAATAGCCTCGTCTATCGCCTTTGAGAACATGTCTCTAAGCTTTGTGTCTTCCTTCCGTACACCAACTCCTACCCCCCGGCCAAAGGGCCCTTTGGTCATGACCGGCCCGATCAGTCGGAGATTTTTGCCCTCCGGTTTTTTCATAAGCGGTGACAGAAAGGTCAAGGAGGTCAACCCGATATCGATCCTTCCGGCTAAAAGATCAAGGATCATGTTGTCCATCTTGTCATAGGACTTGATTTCAATATCCGGCATCATCTTTATCATAAAATCTTCGTGGGTGGTTGAAACCTGAACACCCACGGTTTTTCCCTTAAACGCCTTGCGCATTTGATCAAGTGTTGCCTGTTCTTCAGCGCTTACATCATCAAGGGTGAGAGCTTTCAATTTGGTTTTGAAATCTGCAAGCGGGCTTGATTTCAGCACGGTAAACAGAATCGGTGTTGCGCAATAATATCTGGAAAAGGAGATAACCTTTTCACGTTTGGCCTTGATGGACATTCCGGCCATAATGGCGTCGTACTTGCCGGCCACAAGCGATGGAATAATACCATCCCAGGCCTGTTCCACAATGCTACATTTGATTCCCATTCTTTTGCACAGATCAGCCGCAAGGTCGATCTCAAAGCCCACAAGGTTTCCCCCGGCGTCCTTGAAATTGTAAGGCGCATAGGCCCCTTCGGTGGCAATCTTGATGTGCCTGTAGTCCTTGGCGGCCACCGGTAAGGCAAATGTTATTACAATGAGCATAATGATTGCCAAAAAGGATAGTTTGAACAGCTTCATGGTTATCTCCTTTCCTCATTTGAATTAAGATTGATTCCCCCGGAGTAGCAGAGCGCATATAACTACAGAACGCTTGACAGAAACTGCCGGCACCGTGGTGAACTAGGATTGGTAAACAGCCTGTCGGGCGGTCCCTGCTCCTCTATTTTTCCATTGTCAAGAAAGATCGCAAAGTTTGAAACTTCCCGAGCAAAACCCATTTCATGCGTAACAACAATCATGGTTCGGCCCTCTGCGGCAAGTTGTTCAATAACCTTGAGGACTTCTCCTACAAGCTCTGGGTCAAGTGACGAGGTCGGCTCATCGAACAGCAATACAGAAGGCTTCATGGCAAGGGCACGTGCAATAGCCACCCGCTGTTGCTGGCCCCCCGAGAGCTCTGACGGATAACTGGCATGTTTTTCGGAGATACCGACTTTATCAAGAAGCGCCATTGCTTCCTCACGAACATCTTTTTTAGCGCGCTTCTGTACATGGACCGGCCCTTCCATTACGTTTTGAAGAACCGTCATATGTGACCACAGGTTGAAACTTTGAAATACCATTCCAAGCTGCATTCGTACTCGATCGATCTGTTTGCGATCGGCTCCGATCAGCCGGCCTGTTGAATCCGTCTTTACGCGGATCTCTTCGCCGCCTACGACAATCCTGCCTGAATTAGGTGTTTCAAGAAAGTTTATACAGCGAAGAAAAGTACTTTTGCCGGAACCCGAGCTGCCTATAATGGAGATGATATCGCCGTTATGTGCAGTCACCGATATGCCCTTCAGCACCTCGAGGCTGCCGAAACTTTTATGGATATCTTCTGCTATAAGAGCCGGAATGGTGTTATTTGGCATTAAAATCCGCCTTTGCCCCGAACGTCTAATGGAAGATAAGACATTGCTTTTCGGAACGCATCAAGGAAAAATTGTGGGTGCATAGGCTTAAGTAACAACCCAACATATTGTCGCCCATTGGGTCAAACAATATTTATCCAAATAACCAAACCGGTTTTTGTTGTCAAACTTTTTTTACGCTGGCATTGTAATTTCGAGCCAATTTGAACATACCTCGCCTGGTTCCGTGCTCCCACAATCAGGCCGATATGGATGCGATTGGAATTTTCAGATGTAGGTTTGATTTTCAACTGTGTGCTCCCTTAACAATATTTGAATTACAACCAGATCCTTTTCATAATTTTTATATTGCAATCTAGGCTCTAAAAATTTTAACAGGAACTTTTGAGGAATTTTTCGGCGCGGGCAAATCCCATAGAAGCGGATCGCCATGGAAATCAAAAAGTGCGGGCTGCCTTGTAAAATAGCATGCCTTCTTTGATATTATGTGATATTTTAGGAAACCTAAACAAGGAATCTCAAAGAAATACCATGCAGAGCCGGAATACTTATGCCTTCCAAAGCAAATCCAAAATAACTTTTATCCGCTGTGAGACAAAAGACAAGGGGGGCAAAATGAAACTGAATAAAAGATCACTTGGTCGATTGACATTCTGGGTCCCTTCGCTTACCGCGCTGTTGATAATCGCCCTTGAATCTGCCTCTGGGGCTGATCTTCAGGAAGTCAGGAAGACAGGAGTCCTGCGCCACCTGGGTGTGCCCTATGCCAATTTTGTCACGGGAAGCGGAGACGGTCTGGACGTGGAATTGGTCACGCTCTTTGCCCGGCATCTGGGCGTTGGGTACAAATACATTAGGACCAGCTGGAAAGATGTAATTGCTGATTTAACTGGAAAAAGAGTACAACCCAGAGGCAGTGAAATTGAAATCTTAGGGCACTGGCCTGTTAAAGGGGATATCATAGCCAGTGGGCTGACCATTCTTTCGTGGCGCAAGAAGATTGTGGCCTACTCTGTGCCGACATTCCCCACTCAGGTATGGTTGATAACACAAGCAGACTCCCCTATAAAACCGATTAAACCCTGTGGTGATTTAAATAAGGATATTGCTGCGGTCAAGACTCTACTCAAGGGGCACAGTGTGCTGGGGGTTGCCAATACATGCCTTGATCCATCTCTTTACGGTCTTAAAGAGGCCGGGGCGGAGGTTAGGCTCTTTACCGGAAAACTAAATGAGCTGGCACCTGCCATCATCAACCGCGATGCGGATGCAACACTGCTTGATGTGTCTGATGCCCTGGTAGCCTTAGAAAAATGGACAGGCAAAATTAAAGTGATTGGCCCGGTTTCTCACATGCAGAACATGGGTTATGCTTTTGCTAAAACGTCGTTGCGGTTACGGGATTCCTTTAACCGGTTCTTTGAGCAGTGCAAGGAGGATGGAACATATGTGCGGCTTGTAAAAAAATACTATCTATCCGTCTTCAGTTACTACCCTGAATTCTTCGAGTAGAAGCGGGATAGTCTGTTGAGAACCTCTAGAAGCAAAG
>JAFDFZ010000058.1 GCA_019309565.1 Deltaproteobacteria bacterium | reverse complement strand
GCTTCGCTCTTTCATTTTAAAAATAGACCAAATTCCTTAACTTTAGCTCACTTTAGCTCACTTTAAACTTTAGTTCACTATAAACGCTTATCAAAAGCATGTAATTCAATAACGACAACAAATTGTCGATATGATGTCCCTAAGCGCCTAGAAATTATGCTCCATTTTTTTAAGACTGCGCCATTACCACCTGTTTGTCAAGAAGGAAGTTAAGTGATTTCTAACCGCATCCGTTCTGCAGCACACGCCTGATAACCCGGGCATGTTTTTGCGCAGCTCCTTTATGGGATAAGACAGCTGCTTGAGCACTTCTTCCCATGATTTCAGCCTGCCGGGGGTGGTTGAGATAGAAAATGACCTTTTCTGCTAAATCATCTCCGTCCCTTACCTGTACCCCCCCTCCGGCTTCCTCTATCATTTGTTTTGCATCCAGAAAATCATCCATTGAGGGGCCGTACAAAACGGGTTTTGCCCACACAGCTGCTTCCAGAATGTTTTGCCCGCCGCGAGGAACCAGACTGCCCCCGCAGAACACCACAGAGGCAATGCTGTAAAGCGCCTGCAGTTCTCCGATGGTATCGACGATGATGACAGGAGCGGTTCGCAGTGCCCCGGGGTCATCTAGTTTGGTTCTAAACTGGCTTGAAAACCCTCTAGCTTTTGCCTGCCGCTCAATTGAGCGAGCTCGCTTTACATGCCGGGGGGCTATGATCAACAGTGCCTCTGGAACGGATCTGAGGATCTTCTTATAGGCATCCAAAACAATGGTGCCTTCCTTTCCTCGGGTGCTTCCTGCCACGAAAACCGGTTGATCGCCGTTGAGCCGGTAGCGTCTCATCATATCGGCTTTAATACGTTCATCCACCTCGCCGATCAAAATGTCGTATTTTGCGTTGCCATTAATCTGAATTCGACCCACAGGCGCTCCCAGCCGATGGATTCGATCGGCATCGGCCTCTGCGATCATACTGAATGCATGGATATGTTTTAGTGCCTGTTGCATCAGGAAACGAATTTTCAAATAGCCTCTAAACGAGCGTTTTGAGATCCTGCCGTTGACAAGCACGGTCTTAACTCCCAATCGGTGGGCCTCAATCAGCCAGTTCGGCCATATTTCGGTTTCCACACAAACAAGAACATCTGGAGTGAAGGTTTGAAGTGCGCGGCGGGTTGAAAGAAAAAAATCCAGCGGCGCATATATGCAGTGCACCGTTGATCCCATTTTCGACCTGGCAAATGCCTGGCCGTGTTCGGTTCCGGTTGATAGAATAAAGGTGCATTCGGGGATGCTCTCTTCCAGCGCTCTGATAATGGGGATTGCCGCGCTGACTTCTCCCACCGACACTGCATGCAGCCAAATACGGGGTGAGCCTGAAATGGATTGCACCATGGTTTCGGGATAACAGCCTGCTTTTTGCCCCAAACCATCAAGGTACTTGCCGGAGATGCGGGAATAAACCCAAAAGGGGGGGAACAGCGTTATGAAAAGACCCGTAGTAACGGACTTATATGCTGCGTAGGCTATATTCATTTTCTATCGGTAGGGCACCTCAACAAATCTGTTCCCCTTGACCTGAAGCAGGTACAGACGCTTTTCGCAATCCCCATCATCGTTGAAGCTCGTCGATCCGGTAACGCCCGGATAATCTTTCATTTTCAGCAAAACGTCCTTTAGCATGCTTCTCGATCCGATTTCCGGACGACGCATGATTTCAAAAAGCATCATGGCTGTATCATAGGTTATAGCCTCGATAAACCCCGGTCTCTTTCTGTAGACCTCCTGAAAATCTTTAGTAAACCGCTGAACTGCTTCGGAACGACTATTTGAAAAAAAACCATCGGCCATGATGGCCCCTTGAAGATACTGTCCGGCCATCTCAATGAGCTTATCAGAGTGCCAGAGATTTGTCCCCAGCAGATGCACATCCACCACATCGTGATAGGCAAGCTGCGGAATAATCAACCCCGCTTTCTTTGGTGCATCCGGAATGAAGATGGCACCGAAATCGATGATGGGCTTAGGTTCTTCCTCTGTCTTCGGTTTTAGTTGCGTGTCCAAATCCTGATCTTCTTGAAAAGCCTGCTCGCTGTAAAACAGAGGTTTATGTTTTTCTTTCAATTCTTCCGGAACCTCATAATAAAGCCCAACCAGCTTTTTTATGGAATCCGCGAAATCCGTCTGGGCCGGATCATAGGATTCGATGCCCATGACCCTTCCTCCGTTGAGCAACAATTCATCCCAAAACAGATTCATATAGGTTTTCCCAAAAGGTTCATCTGGATAAAGAATGGCGAATCGATCAACATCCAGATGATGGACCGCATAGGATACAAGGGTCTTGACCTGCATCTTCGGGGTTATAAAATTGCGAAAAACAAAATCGCCGATAACCGTGATATCGTCTTTCTGCGTCAGGGTGATTATGGGGATTCCTCTGTCCTGGGCTTCGAAAGCGGCTGCCTCCGCCGCTTTGATGGGCCCGATGATGGCCGCCACATTTTCTTCGGCCAATTCGGCAACAGCTTGCAATGCCCTGTTCAACTCAGAAGCTGTGTCTTTTACAATGATTGTCATGGGCGGGTTCATTTCATTCGCACTGAACTGATTTAAGGCCAATTCAATCCCTTTCAAAGCCCGGTTGCCGAAAGTGGCATAAGGTCCGCTAAGCGGCAGCATGCATCCAATGGTATATCGACGATAGGCAATTCTTTTTCGGGACCAATAAAGAGCCATCTCTTTGAATTCATCTAAAAGGATCTCCGCCTCTATGGCATACTCATGATCTGGAAATTTCTCTACCAGCTCCCCCAGAGCCCCTACCGCTTCATTGTATTGCTGGTGCCGGGCTCTGAGCAAACCCAGCCGGTACAGAAGATACCCCCTGGACTCCGCATCTTCCAGCCTTGCCAAAATTCTTACGATTGCTTCCGCATCTAGCGCCTGAAGCGCACTTTGAAGCTTGGGAAGAATAAGCTTTTTTTCGCTTACCCCCGCCCTGTCAAATGCTCTGGCGTAAGAAAAAACTGCTTCTTCGATAGCACTAACAGCATTATGGGAATCTGCCAGCAGAAGTAAAAATCGTACCGCTTCCGATCTGGAAAGACGATCCTCTTTAATATCGGCAGCTCGTGCAATGACCTCATTGTACTTGCCTTCATCATAGTGCAGTTGAAGTATGCCAAGCATGGCTGCAACATAAAAAGGGCTTTGTGGGTACTGTGTGATCAAGCGGTTGTAAGTTTCTTGAGCTTTTTCCGACCGGCCCGTTGCAGCATATATGTCTCCTATCTTAAGCAGTGCGGCCGGTACAAGCGAGTGATCAGGAAACTCTTTCAGAAATGCGGAGTAAGTTTTAATGGCGTTCTGAAAGTCTTTTTTCTGAAAAAACTGCTCGGCAGCTTCAAACCGCCTGTGAGCTTCGTCCATACGGACCGCAACCGGAGGTGCAAGAGGTTTTGGAGCGCATTGGTAGAACAATCCGATGCTTATCAGAGCGATAATTTGAATGGATCGTTTCATATCGAAAAGGGTTCGGATACGTTTTACAAGGAAACTCGTTCAAAAGAAAATGTTAAAATTATTAATCTACACAACATTTGCATATTGTCAAATAATTGTTTTATACAGAACGATATAAATCATTGCGCATACTTAACCCAGCGTCCAGAATGTTTTAACGTCATATCAGATTTTTAAAAACAATGTTACAAAGGATGAATACAGAACTTATCATGACGCTGTGTATAATAACAAGCCAGCAATTCTTGGCGAACAATAAAACTCGTTTAATTTCGCCGGATAACCGGAATTTTACGCGCTCAAAACTCGCACAAAAGTAAGCCTAAAACCGAGCCTGGCCACGGCTTTAAGAATGAATTTTTCGTAATTTAAGTTTCGCATCCCCCCTATTTCTATGAAATGCCTTATAGGATGGCGTCGAATGAAATTTTTAAAGGCAAAATACACTTTACCATCCTTCGATGACGGCACAATAGGAGTTAACAAAGCGGTTAAACCAGAGCTATCAAGATCTTCCGCTACTTAGCGCCATCTTCCTTGTGCCTTAAGCTCGATGTTTCCGATTGGATGGCCACTCTCAAGAGTTTCGGTGTGATTATTTTGCCTTTAAAAATTTTATTCGACTTAAGGTCCATTGGGAATTTTACGATAAAATGGGGTGCGAAACTTAAATCATTATTTCAACTAAAGCATTTGTAAGGCTCGGTTTTTTAAGGCTCACTAATATTCTTCAAACAGCTGAGCGCTCCAAAATCCGATCACCCGGCTTCAAGAAGAAATTCACAGAGAATCGCTGATAACAAGGCTTGAAGGTTGACAGGCTTTTAATGTTGTTTCTATACTTTCTTATGAAATTTGTGAAAATCACCGGTTGTTCAAGGCTCAATAAAGGGCAGAAAAAATACGATAAAGGGGTTGCTATGTTTCGAATTTTCCTATTTTTGTCCTTTTATCTTGTGTGTTCCGCTTCTACAGCTTTGTTTGCTCAGATCTATGAATATAAAGATAAGCAGGGCGTACTTCATTTTACCAACGATATTATGAAGGTTCCCACGCATCTGAGGGATCATGTAAAGAAGTATGATGAAATTAAAAGCCCCCCTGCATCCGGGGTGAAACCTTCAAGTGGGCCTAAAACAGCTTCCAAAAAAGCTAAAGCAGCTCCTGAAACGCCTGGCAGGCTGACCGAAGGGCACAAAGAAAAAGATCTCAGGAGCCTCATCAATCAAAAGAGAAGAGAATTGGACCAAGAATATCAGAATCTGATGAATGAAAAAGAGCGGATCGCCGCCGAGACCAAAACCTGGAGGATTCGTTATTCTGTTCGAAAAAGAAAGTCCGTGGCTCGGGGGAAAATTAATGGAGCTCAAGGTTAAAGAGGCTAAGTGGCAAGAAAAATTTCAGGCCTTTGAAAAGAAAAAAAAGGATCTTCAACAGCTTGAAAACCGCCTAAGAAAAGAGAAGACAGGGAAGCCCGGCACATCCGGGAACTGAGCAGACATGTACCTTACCGGTTTTTTGCACAGGCAGATGCTTTTTGAAATAACCAACCGCTGGCTTTCCGGTCGATTGAGACAAGACGATCCCCTGGTTATCACGAAAATCATCACCTATGACAGTTTTACGGCATGGGAGTTGCTCGTTGCCTATATGGACCGACTGCTGGCATCTTTGAGCGGTCTTCCGGTCCGCAGAAAAGCCCTGACCGATAAAAAGCAGTTGAAAGATTTCATTTGCAATTCGATGGCTACCAGCTCGGATCGTGTCAGAACCATGATTGGAAAGTACAGGAAAATGCCTGAATTTTATTATGTTGATTCACCCTTCTCCGGGTATGTTTACTTCACCGAATCGAACTCCATCATCGGCATAAGTCGCTTTAAACGGGTAAAGCGGATAGCCGAGAAGGCCAGCCGCTATGCCTCCATATATCTTCACGATCTGGTTAAGCAGCAGGGAAGAGAAATTTTGGAAAAAAAAACCGGGAAACAGGTGGATGAGAACACGCTTATTCCGTTTGAGGTTCTCATGACCGCAGAGGAGCAGGTGATGAGGCGGATAAAGCAGCAGGGCCTCCGGTTGCCCTTACAGCAGATGGCCATCAAAGATGTTCTCGGTATGAAAATAATTGATACCGGATATAGGGAAAGCCTGCTTGAATCTGCCATCATGGCCTATCCGGGGGCATCTATCCTGGAGAAAGAAAGACATACGGGCAATTATAACGCTGTGCACTATGTAGTGGAATTGAAGGCTGACATGGATTATATCCTGCGGCGGTTTAATGAAAGTTCAAAGTACATTGACTGCAGTGCAAGAGGGCTTCCGAAAAAAGGGATGCAGAAGGATTTCAGGAAGTTTTTGGAAACGGGGGTGGAAACACTTCAAATCGATTTGATATTTACCACTTACGAAGAGCTTGTGGAGTCTGAAATCGGAAGATCCATGCATGAAACCAGGATTTTTCAACAACGCCGGCAGCAGGCCTATTTCGGTAATTTGCCGGTCAACGTGGAATATATCATAGAGTATCTTCTGGCAGTGGCGTTGAGTCCTACCACCAGCCTCGATGACATTCCGATTAAAATCTGGGGACGATATCTGCCGGACTCGCTCAGTTACCGCATACGAAAACTGTACAACATGCCGGAGTATGCGTTGATTGCAATCTAACCATTCACCGGGAACTGCTGTTTGCCCTTATAAAATTTTGCAAACTGTGTTTTTTATGGGTATAATAAAAATGAATTTTATTATCTCATATGAAGACTGGCAGAAAACCCCGGTATTTAGGCGAAGAGTTCAGTTTGATTTCCTCCATAAGGTATCAGGGGGCGAGGGGCGTGCGGAGGCTGATCTGTTTCACTTGAACCGAAACAGCGAACGTATCTCCCGCAGGTTATCGAGGTGAAGATTCCGCTAATCGGGGCTGCGGGGTCTTTAAACAGAAATCAAATATAAGGAGGTTTACAGATGTCCCAGGCATATTCACCCAGGTTTGAAAGGGCGGTAGAAATTGGTAGACCCCCGAACATTGTTTCTCTCTTTCCTAATTCAAAAGCTCTGATTGTGAGCGGAAGACATATTGATCGGGCGATGCTCAAAAAGGGTAAAGCCATTGCCATGGCAGCAAATGCCCGCAACTCCTTCATCATTCGTGGCGCTTTGATGGCGGCCCAACGGGCAAATTCGGCAATCATCATAGAGATTGCCAAATCCGAAGGTGGCAGAAACGCCTATTGTGCCATCAACTACTGGAACATGGCAAAGTACGTGGATGCATTCTGTAATGAATTGGGCATCACCATTCCGGTTGCCATCCATGCCGACCATTACGGGTTAAAAAATAACGATGACATTCTGGCGGCAAAAACAGAGATTCCAACACTTTTTGATGCCGGGATAACCTCAATCGCCATAGATGCTTCTCATCTACCAAATGACAGAAACCTGCTTACCAACATCGAGTTGTATCCCCTCATACCCAACTGGGCGGGCCTTGAAACCGAGGTGGGTGAGATCAAAGGAAAACTGGGACTGTCCACAAAAGAGGAGGCGCTTTTTCAGATTCAGGGCTTGAATGCACATGAGATATTCCCTGACTGGATTGCTCTTAACAATGGAACCACCCATGGTATAGAGGAAAGTGCTCAGGGGATACGAGTCGATCTTACTGCGGAGATCCACAGGGCGCTTGAACCCTATCGAGTTTCCGGGGCACAACACGGAACATCCGGAAACAGTTCAGAGCGGCTCAGGCAAATCGCTTCGAAAACCCGAACCACCAAGGCCAATGTAGCAACAGCCCTGCAAATGATTTCCTGGGGTCTTCAGGTCAATGATTATGGAAACGCTATTTTAGACGACTCGGGCAATTTCATTAAGATCAAGGATGAAGGAGTCACCGAGGAAATGTGGGCAGAGATGGTGGCCTATGCGGATTCGAAAGGTCTTAAGGGTGGGGATTACAAGAAGTTAAACCTTCCTTTTGAAAACAAGCTCAATGCTCTTCCTAAGGAAATTCGACAGAGAATGGTCAAACGGGTTGAGACATTCGTGTATGGCATGCTGGTTGATGTATTCAATTCCGCTGATACAGCACCTCTTGTGATAGAAGCAATCCATGAAACGGGCTCCTATGACCCTGGCCCGAAGGCGACAAGAATCGAAGAGCCTGCGGAATGGACTCCTGAGAAGATTTCTGAAAAGGCGGCTTTGCTCGAATCCGAAAAGGGCCCGGCAGGGGATTTCGACGATTAGTTGATTCGCGTTAAATACCAAACTTCTTGACATTTCCAACAGTTTTTAATATGGATGAAAGGGGTGTTGAGCCATATTTCAGGGACATTTTTCCCTTAAGTTTTCATCCTGACTTGCCGATGGATAAATTGAGGAATTGGACCAATGTATATACCCAGTTATCAAATCCATAATGTGCTTAAAGTATACAGCAAGCAGGTCAGCCAGAGCAGGATACTGGAACGTCAAAAAAGTCAGGATGATAAAGCTTCGGGCGACAAGATCAACATATCGGCTGAAGGTAGACGCAAAATGGTTATCGAAAAGGTCGCAGCCGGCATAGTTGATAGAATTACTCGGTTCGGCCCCCAGGATAGTATCGAGCAGAACATCGTAAACCAACTGCAGGATGAACTCGGCGAAGATGAGGAGCTGGATAGGGAAACATGGAAAAGCGAAAAAGAGTTTGTTTACAACACCATCGATGACAATAACCATAAAAAGACCAACATGCTTCCAATTAAAGGATCAGGCTTTCTGACAAAACGTCTGGAAAAAATCGCTCAAGAGGCAGTGGATAAGAATATGGAGTCGTGACTCGGAGGAGATTATGGGGAATGTGATCAACATTACTAACAAATATGACAACCAAGTATTCGCGGCCGCTTCAACGGAAAACCGACGTGTAGAACGTCAGGCTGCTGAAAATACGGCTGAAGTTTTACAAAATGATAAAGTGAGTCTTTCCAATGCTTCTAAAGATATGAGGCTTGCAAAGAAAGCCGTGGCATCCGTACCAGATATTCGTTCAGAGAAGGTTGATCCGATAAAGAAAAAAGTGGCTCAGGGTCAATACAGGGTTGATGCTGAAAAGGTGGCCGACAAAATGATTGGTCATTATATAAGCGAATTTGTTTAAGAGGAAATTTTTTCCGGTCTGCAAAGAAAACCGGGCGGTTGTTTTGACCGAAATGTTATATAACTGATTTAAATAATTATAAAAAAATTTCATGAGGGCCAGTATTGAATACTGGCCTTTTTTTTGCATAACCTTATTTTGAGCTTAGGCGCGCTTCAACAACCACTGAAGCTGGATTGCAAGCCTATGGAGTATTTATGATTGACAAAAGCGAAGGGTGGTGAAAACAATGAAAAAAGTTACAGACATAACTAATGTGCCCCCGGTCAAAGGGCTTCGAAAAATTCAACCTGCCAAAAGCAACGCATTTCACGAGAAGCTTGCCGAGGCCCAATCAAAGCATTTAATAGATCAGTCCCCCCAGCCACGTACAGAAAGCCTTGGCGAAATTCAGGCCCCATCATTTACAAGGATCGAGCAGTCTTCGGGCAGTGTCGTAAACAAAACACACGAACTTTTGGATCTTCTGAGCCATTATACAAGGGATATTGAGAGCCCGAACAAAACCTTGAAAGATATTGAGCCGTTGATTATTTCCATGCAACAGCAAGCCTCGCAGCTCGTGAAAGCAGCCACGGAAACATCGCCTGAATTGAGGAAAATAGCTCAAGAAGTGGCGGTCGCTGCCAACGTAGAGTATATTAAGTTTTATCGCGGTGACTACAACTCATGATACTGACGGAAGATACGGATAGTGATTCACATGTTCGAAACCCTCGATGATCTGTTTGTGAGGCTTTAAATGGTCCCGATGTCAGGGGGCGTGTCACCAGGATTGTCTTACCTTAACCCCCTTGCGGCTAAGGTAGGTTTTTATTTCTGAAATAGTATGTGTACCGTAGTGTACCATGGAGGCAATTAAAGCCGCATCGGCTTTTCCTTTTGTCAGCACATCAAACAGATGTGCCGGCTTTCCAGCCCCTCCGGATGCTATCACCGGGATACGCACCGACTGAGAGATGAGCGCTGTCAGCTTCAACTCGTATCCTTGCTTGGTACCATCGGCATCAATGGAATTTAAGCATATCTCTCCGGCACCGAGTTGCTCTGCCTGGATCGCCCATTTTACCGCGTCGATTCCCATATAGGTTCTTCCCCCGTTGATGACGACCTCATAGCCCGATGGTATTGAGTCTTTTTTCCCAACAGATTTCACATCCATTCCAAGAACTACACACTGGCTGCCGAAAACCTCAGCGCCTTTTGCAATGATATCAGGGTTTTTAACAGCGGCAGTGTTGACGCTTACCTTTTCTGCTCCCGCCAGCAACACCGCTCGCATGTCCTCGACGGTGCGAATTCCACCCCCCACCGAGAAAGGGATAAAAATCGTCTCTGCCACCCGTTTCACCACATCGATCATGATGCCTCGTTTTTCATACGACGCAGTTATATCATAGAAGACGATCTCGTCTGCCCCGGCTTCATAATAGTATTTCGCCATTTCTACAGGATCGCCTATATCCACATTGTTCTTGAATTTAATTCCTTTTGTCGTCTTGCCTTCCCGTACATCCAGGCAAGGGATGATGCGCTTGCTTAACATGGTTGCCATTTGCAAAAATTTTCCAATATTTTAAGCCCGGGACGCCCGCTTTTTTCAAGATGAAACTGTGTGGCAATAATGTTTCGATATCCGACAATGGACGCAAAAGTTACTCCGTAGTTCGTAAGCCCGAGGATATGATCCGGGTTCTTTGGATCAGGATAATACCCGTGGACAAAATAAAATTCATCTGTTGTGCAAACCTCCGATAGCACAGGATGGGGTCTTAAAAGTTCAACCTGGTTCCAGCCCATGTGCGGTATTTTCAGAATGGTGCCATCGTCGGAAGCGAGCCCGGATTGAAACGCACGGGTAATTCCCTCTACAATACCCAGACAGGGGGTATGGTTTTCTTCACTGTAATTCATGATGATCTGTGTGCCAAGACAAATCCCCAGGATCGGCTTTCCGCTCTGAAAAGCATCTAATATGACCGTATCCAGTCCTTGACGCCGCAGGCTGTCCATTGCAGAGCCGGCAGCGCCCACGCCTGGAAAAATAATACGTTCCGCGTGCAATAATTCATTGATATCATGAGTGATGACAGACTCATATCCAATGTGAGAAAGCGCACGGGCTACGGAAGTCAGATTGCCGGCATTATAGTCGATGATTGCAATCATGGTATCACAACTGGATCTTCTTTTTCATTGCCTGCTGGCATTTTTGCTTTTCAGATAGAAATCATTTTCGTGCATTTTATGGTAAAACTTTTTCCCTAAACATATCCTTTGTGTCTTAAGGCCTTTGTGGCAAATTTTTGGCTCCCCGAAAGATCGGGATTTACCCCTTGTTGGGTCGTAGCCTATGGCGAAGCCCAATTGCTCCAACCGGCTTGTGCGGGTTGGGTTTTGAAAAAATGCCCTGTCGCAGGTGAGATTCACTTTTTGAACCGAAAATATGTTTGCAAAAAACCACCGATGCCAAAAAGCCGGTACTCTAAGTATGCACCTTCCAGGCGCTTATAAATGCCTGGATCCTGTTGGCCACCTCACGTTTCACTCCTTTTGGAATCACCCGGGCCATCTTCCCTGCAATGGCGGTAATCCTAGGAGATAAATATGACTTTTCATACAGGGGTTTCCATTCAGTTAAAAAGGTGGCATATGCCAGCAGAAGAAGGGAAACGATAAGAATGCCTTTTACAGTACCGACGGCTGCCCCAAGTATCCGATCTATCCAACCCAGGAAAACAATGTCCATCAAATAGCGTATCAGCGCCCCCAGCAAGCTGATGGAAATGAAAACCCCGACAAAGACCATAAAAAAGCTCACAAAATTTAGATAGGGGCTATGGGACAGCCACCTGGAAAGCAATTTGCCCACCTGCACATAATAGACGCAGGCACCGTAAAAACCACCAAGAATACCAATGAGTGAAACGACCTCTTTGACAAAACCTCTGAGCAATCCCCTTGCAAAACAGAACCCTAATATGACCACGATTCCAATGTCCAGAGGATTGGTTATATTCATAAAACGAGATACGGTTGCGAATTTAGAATATTTGTTTTATCATGCCTAAAATAAGTTTCGCACTCTGGAATTTTCGAACCATCGCTACCCGCAGTATGCGAAACTTGTTAAGGTTATTAGATGTTTAGATTAACAGAGCCAAGGGATGCAGTCAAGCTGTTTTTCCTGACCTCCTTGAGCTGAACTTAACGGGGTATAAAAGGGATATAAATTGGTGTTTGCAATCGCTGAACAGAGTGTGATAGGGAATACGGCCACACAATCGCCGCATTGGGATGAAAAAGGGTGAAAACAAAAAGCGATATTACAGGTATCGAGTTTATTGTTCACAAAACGCATGGCAACCATGAAACCCCTCAGTCATACGGATGAAAATCCGGAAGACAAGCAAATCCAGTTGACTTTCCCGGATATTGATCTTGCCCGACAGCTTTTTGGTGAGCGTAACAGCCACCTTCAAAAAATCTCTTCTGCTTTTGAAATCTCAATTCACGCAAGGGGCAACACGGTCTATATCAAGGGTGAGCCCATCTTGTCAGATCTGGCAGAAAACATTCTCCGGCAGCTTTATGAACTGATAAAAAGTGGATACCCGGTTTTTGACACGGATATCGATTATGCCGTGCGTCTTCTGAGCAGCGACCATCGCATTAAGCTTAAGGATATCTTCTTGGATACCGTCTATATTACATCCAAGAAACATGCCATTACCCCCAAGAGCAAGACACAGAAAGAATACATCGATGCGATCCGCAAGTATGATATTGTCTTCGGGATCGGCCCGGCAGGAACCGGTAAGACATACCTTGCCATGGCCATGGCCGTAGCAGCACTTTCAAACAAAGAGGTGAGCAGAATCATCTTAACCCGACCCGCCGTTGAAGCCGGCGAAGCCCTGGGATTTCTACCCGGGGATCTGGCGGAAAAAGTGGATCCCTATCTCAGGCCGCTTTATGACGCACTGCACGATATGATGCGATTTGAAAAAGTGTCCAATCTTTTGCAACAGGGCATTATTGAAGTCGCTCCCCTTGCATTTATGCGTGGTCGCACACTGAATGATTCTTTTGTGATTTTGGATGAAGCTCAAAATACGACTTCCGAGCAAATGAAAATGTTTTTAACCCGCATTGGGTTTAACTCCAAAGCGGTTATCACCGGAGATATCACCCAGATCGATCTGCCGGCGGAGCGGACCTCCGGCTTAGTGGAGGCAAAGGATATCTTGAAAGATATTAAAGGAATAAAAATTATTTTCTTCTCAAATCGCGATGTGGTTCGCCACAAGCTCGTTCAGGATATTATCAAAGCTTATGAGCAGCTTGAAAAAACCAAAAGCAACAGTGAAAAATGAAAACCGGAAAAAACAGAGAACCATTTCGAAAATTTTTTGAATCCAGCAGTTACGTAAAATGGGCCCTGCTGACCGTCATAACGATTCTGTTTACTCTTGTCCTTTCTCCAAACCTGGTCATCACGGAACACACCTATCAACTGGGAGATGTTGCAGAGAGAGATATCAAAGCGCCGAAAGATTTTCTTGTGGAAGATACGGAGGCAACGGAAGCAAACCGGAAACGGGCTGCTGAAAGTATTTTAACTGTATACGACCACGATGCGGCCTTATCATCCAATTTAACCCGGCGGGTTGCGAAGGCATTTGCCGACTTCAGAAAAATCATCGCAGCCAATCAAGAAACGGCAAATCAAACAGCGGCAGCCGGCCCTGGAACACCTCAAAGCAACAATGTCAAACCAAAAGCGGCCGTTGAAAAAATATTATGGAAAAAAAAGGAAAGCTTTGAGGAAAAACTTGGCATCAAGGTCAGTAAAGGCTTCTATACGCTTCTAATAAAAGAGAGGTTTTCAAAGGAGATACCAGAGCTGATCAACCGGATACTCGTTAAGATTCTGGAAAATGGTGTTGTTGCCAACAAGGAGATTCTTCTACGGGAAGCTGGCAAAGGCATCGTTTTGAGAACCGTAGGGAAGAAGAAAGAAACCGAAGTACATGCTCTTAAACACTTCTACGGTCTTGATCAGGCAAAAGCCATGGTACGGATTATCGGTCAGCCATTGCTGACGGAATTCAATCCCAATGTTCGGGGGCTGGTCGTTGATTTTTGCCAAAAACTGATACAGCCCAATATTACGCTCAACAAAAGCGAAACAGAAGAAAGAAGAAAACAGGCGGCGGCCAAAGTTACGCCCACCCTCTATCAGATAAAAGCCGGCGAGATGCTGCTCCGTGAAGGAGAGCGAGTTACCGAGGTGCAGCTGTTGAAGCTGAAAATGCTTCAAGGACAGGTCAAAAAAGAACAACTTCTTATCAGCAGCATCGGTGCTGCCATGGTCATCCTGTGTCTATTGATGACCACCTATGTGCTTTGTACGGAGTCGACACGACAAGAGGTGATGCACCACAACAAACACTTGTTGTTCATCACCGTTATGCTGATGGCCATGATCCTTCTGTCTAAATTTTCCGCCACGTTATCTGAATCCATGACCCAGTTAACCCAGTTTTCAATGTCGGCTTCATCGATTACCTACGGGATTCCCATAGCTTCGGGTGCAATGGCGGTTTGTTTGTTTTTAGGCCTGAGGATAGCCATCCCCTTTGCCATAATAACCGCTGTCTGTGCGGCTATGATTTTCCAGAACCAACTTGAAAATTTCCTTTATTTCATGATCAGCGGTTCTATGGCCGCTTACTGGATGCAAAATTGCAGGGAACGCAAGGTTTTTATCAAGGCCGGATTGAAACTTGGCATTCTAAACGTGATTCTCGCAACCGCAATCAGCGTATACAAGGTTGAATTCAGCGGATTCAAGTTGTTGTGGGACATTTCCTTTGGGTTTTTAGGAGGAGTGGGCGCCGGGATTATTGCATCCGGAATCGCCCCGCTGTTGGAAATCGCCTTTGGTTACACGACCGACATCACACTGCTGGAGCTAGCTAACCTGGATCGTCCCATTCTTCGTAAATTGATGATCGAGGCTCCTGGCACCTACCATCATTCAGTTATAGTGGGTTCTATGGTGGAGGCCGCGGCCGCTGAAATCGGAGCAAACCCACTGCTTGCGAAGGTGTGCGGATACTATCATGACATAGGAAAGTTGCGAAAACCACTTTATTTTATTGAGAACCAAAATAACGGTAAAAACAAGCATGATAAGCTGGCCCCTTCCATGTCCAGTCTTATCCTGATCTCGCATATTAAAGAAGGTGTTGAAATTGCAAAGGAAAATAAGCTTGGACAGGTGATTATCGATACCATCCGACAGCACCATGGAACCAGTTTGATCCGGTATTTTTACGAGAAAGCAAAACAGCAGAAAGGGGAGTCTGCCGTGAATATCGACAATTTCAGATATCCCGGCCCCAAGCCCCAGACCCGTGAAGCAGGTTTGGTGATGCTTGCCGATGTGGTTGAAGCAGCCTCTAGAGCTTTGGAAAATCCAACCCCATCCAGGATTCAGGGACTGGTCCAGAATTTGACCAATAAAATCTTTTCAGACGGCCAGTTGAACGATTGTGAGCTCACATTAAAGGATCTTCATAGCATCGCCAAGAGCTTCAATACCATTCTGTATGGAATTCACCATCACCGCATCGAGTATTCGGAAGGGATCGCCGCCGGTAAAGGGAAAGGCAAAAATGGCAGTGCAGATCGACAACAGGCAAAACAACATCAGGATATCGTTAAAGAGAACGAAAAAAACGGCACAGGCCATCTTAGACGCCTTGGACTTTCATGACGGAGAACTCTCCATAGTAATCGTCGATGATAAGCAAATTGAAGAACTAAATAGAGCATACTTCCAACGCAAGGGCCCCACCAATGTCATCGCATTTCCAATGCGCGAAGGACCATTTTCCGATCTGAACCCGCAGCTGCTGGGAGATGTGGTCATTTCCGCTGAAACAGCAAAAAAAGAAGGGGAAGCCGCGGGAATTTCAACCGAAGAACGATTCAACCAGCTGTTGGTTCACGGAATTCTGCATCTGTTCGGTTTTGATCACGAAAAAGACAAGCGAAAAGAACAGGAAATGGAAAAAAAGACTGCTCAGCTTATGGCAATGCTGAAGAGGTCGGGATAAATGATGTACTCAGATGTTCGCTCCATATCACGGCAATCATTATTTGTAACATTATAGCCCCTTGAAAAACCACGGTTGACAGGACATTTTTTCAACCCGCTAATTTACCCTTCCAGCCAGCAACAATCTTAACACCGAGATCGCCTCTTGAAAATGGTGGAGCACTGGGCTGTCATATAAAAATTTTTCTTTACTTTGATCAAACAATGCGTTAATTTAACTTCTTTTTAGTTAAATGTTACGGAAATTTTTCAACAACTAAAAGGGAAATTTATCACGGATCATTATTAGAATTAGTTCTTTGGAAATGTTCGTTTTTGTTGATTTCTTGTCGGCTGTATGCCGGCATTCATTATTAGATTCCAAAAGGAGTGTCATATGGGAAAAAACATGCAAACAGTTGATGGAAACACTGCAGCAGCCCACGTAGCATATGGGATGAGTGAGGTGTCCACACTCTATCCGATCACACCCTCCACATCAATGGGTGAGATTGTGGACCAGTGGTCTGCTCAGGGCCGTAAGAATATTTTCGGACAAACCATGGATGTAAGACAACTTCAATCCGAAGCGGGAGCTGCAGGAGCTGTTCATGGTGCGCTTGCAGCAGGTGCGCTTACAACCACATTTACCGCATCCCAGGGTCTTCTTTTGATGGTACCGAATATGTATAAGATTGCCGGGGAGTTGCTGCCGGGTGTTTTCCATGTTTCAGCCAGGTCTGTGGCAACCCATGCTCTATCAATTTTCGGCGATCACTCAGATGTAATGGCCTGTCGTCAAACCGGTTTTGCGATGATATGT
This sequence comes from Deltaproteobacteria bacterium, assembly GCA_019309565.1. Lineage (GTDB taxonomy): Bacteria > Desulfobacterota > Desulfobacteria > Desulfobacterales > SURF-15 > JAFDFZ01. Next base: position 31,624 of record JAFDFZ010000058.1, on the reverse strand, counting down.
TCCAATTCGGTTCAAGAAGTCATGGATCTTGCGCTGGTCTGTCACCTGGCTGCAATCGAATCCAGTATTCCGTTTCTTCATTTCTTTGATGGGTTCAGGACATCGAGCGAAATTCAAAAAATTGAAATCATCGATTACGAAGACATGGCGAAACTGACAAATTTCGAGGCCATCGATGAATTTCGCAGGCGTTCCATGAATCCAGAACACCCTCATCTCCGGGGAACATCACAAACCCCTGACATTTTCTTCCAAAACCGCGAGGCTTGTAACCCCTGGTACCTGAAGGTTCCGGGCATTGTGGTGGAAGCCATGAAAAAAGTCGAAGGGCTCACAGGCCGCCCCTACCGTCCGTTTGACTACGTAGGAGACCCCGAAGCCGAACGGATCATTGTAGCGATGGGTTCCGGATGTGAAACCATCGAAGAGACGGTCAATCATATGACCGCAAACGGCGAGCGGGTCGGTCTTGTCAAGGTTCGTCTTTATCGGCCGTTTTCAACAGAACACCTGATGGCGGTCATCCCGACCACGGTAAAACAGATTTCTGTGCTTGATCGAACCAAGGAACCCGGATCGCTTGGCGAACCTCTATACACAGACATTTGCACTGCAATGCTTGAAAAGGGTAAAACCCCGCAGATTTTTGCAGGACGCTACGGTCTAAGTTCCAAGGACTTCACGCCGGCTATGGTTATGGCGGTGTATGACAACATGAAGGCCGAGGCCCCGAAAAACCATTTTACCGTGGGAATTATCGACGATGTCACTCACACCTCACTTGAGGTGGGGAAGCCCATCGATACCAGCCCGAAAGGAACCGTGCAGTGCAAGTTCTGGGGGCTCGGGGCCGACGGTACTGTTGGGGCCAACAAAAGCGCCATTAAGATCATAGGTGACAACACCGATATGTTCGCCCAGGGCTATTTTGCCTATGACGCTAAAAAATCCGGTGGGTTAACGATCAGTCACCTTCGATTCTCTCCCAGCCCGATTCAATCCACGTACCTGGTCAATACCGCAGATTACATTGCCTGTCACAATCCCACCTATGTCAATCTTTACGATATACTTGAAGGTATCAAACCCGGTGGTACGTTTGTGTTGAATTCACCCTGGAGCCTAGAGGAGATGGAAAGCAAACTTCCTGCGGAACTGCGCAGGACCATCGCTGAGAAGCAGCTTAAATTTTACAATGTGGATGCGGTAAAAATCGCTGAAAGTGTCGGGCTTGGCGGCAGAATCAATATGATCATGCAGACGGCCTTCTTCTACCTTGCCAATGTGTTGCCGATAGATGAGGCCATAGGTTACCTGAAAGATTCCATAAAGAAGATGTTCGGCCGAAAAGGCGAAGATATCGTGCGGATGAACGTGGAGGCGGTGGATCATACTCTTGAAAACCTAAAGGAAATAAAATACCCGGAATCCTGGAAAAATGCCACCGGACAGCCCAGGCGGTGGTCGGAAGCCCCCGAGTTCGTAAACAAAGTAATGCGGCCCATGCAGAGCCAAAAAGGAGATCAACTGCCCGTCAGTGTCTTCGATCCTGCCGGGATCTTCCCTGTTGACACAACCAAGTACGAGAAACGGGGAGTGGCTATAAACGTACCGGAATGGATTCAAGAAAATTGTATCCAGTGTAATCAATGTTCATTCGTATGCCCTCATGCTTCAATTATTCCCATTATTGCCACCGATGACGAATTGAAGAATGCCCCCGAGAGCTTTGAGACCATTCCGGCCATCGGAAAGGAACTCAAGGGATACCATTTCAGGATACAGGTCAATACGCTTGACTGCCAGGGATGCGGGAACTGCGCAGACATCTGTCCGGCAAAGAAAAAGGCACTGATAATGAGGCCCATCGAGACTCAAAAACCGGTGCAGATACCCAATTACGAGTTTTCGTTGACCGTTCCGTTCAAAGATAATTTGCTCAAACGAAACACTGTCAAAGGCAGCCAGCTCCAGAAACCGTTGCTGGAGTTTTCGGGAGCCTGTGCGGGTTGCGGTGAGACTCCCTATGTCAAGGTGCTAACCCAGCTTCTTGGCGAGCGAATGATAATCGCCAATGCCACCGGATGCAGTTCCATCTGGGGTGGATCAGCACCTTCAGTACCTTACAGCGTCAACAAGGACGGACATGGGCCGGCCTGGGGTAACTCTTTGTTTGAAGATACCGCTGAGTTTGGCTATGGAATAGCCGTGGCAATCAAGCAGCGCAGAAAAAAGCTGGCCGATTTGATGCGAGAGGCCATCTCCAATGGCATCCCGGATGAGATGAAGGATGCCATGAACGGTTGGCTTGAGGGGATGAATGTCGCAGAGGCTTCCCGTAAATACGGGGATCAACTAAAGGCCCTGCTTGCTAAAACAGAAAGAAACGAACTTCTGGATAAAATCTATGGAATGTCTGATCTTTTCACAAAAAAATCGATCTGGTCTATCGGGGGAGACGGCTGGGCCTATGATATCGGATACGGGGGACTTGATCATGTAATCGCATCGGGTGAAGACATCAATATTCTGGTGCTGGATACGGAAGTATATTCCAACACCGGTGGACAGTCCTCGAAAGCCACTCCCACCGGAGCGGTGGCCAAGTTCGCCTTTTCCGGTAAAAAGATCGGGAAGAAAGATCTTGGGCGCATTGCCATGACTTACGGATACGTGTATGTGGCTTCAGTGTCCATGGGGGCAAGCAAACAGCAACTTCTTAAGGCATTTACAGAAGCGGATCAGCATCCCGGCCCTTCTTTGATCATCTGTTTTGCCCCCTGTATCAACCAGGGGCTGAAACGGGGAATGGGAAAGAGTCAAGAAGAATCCAAACTGGCGGTTCAATCCGGCTACTGGCCGCTTTACCGGTATAACCCGGCCTGGGAGATGGAAGGGAAAAATCCCTTTGTGCTTGAATCAAAGGAGCCCGATGGAACCATTCAGCAGTTTCTATCCGGAGAGATTCGGTTTTCCTCTCTAGAAAATACGTTCCCGGAAGAATCAAAACGCCTCAGGGCCCAGATCGAAGCTGAAATCAACCATCGCTATCAAATACTGAAAAAAATGGCGGAGGGATAAAAAAGCCCCTTACAAAGTATTGTCACTTTCCGGCATTTTGCTATTCATAACTTATTTCTTTTACGAGCCGCCTGTTTTATCATGAAGCCGTTTAGGGCTTCATGAAGGGCTTCTGCAGCCAGAAAGGCGCAGTGTTCATCTTCTTTGGGCAGTCCACCTAGTTTTTCCAGGATGGCCTCTGCGGTTACCTCCAGCAGTTCATCGGGGCTTTTCCCAAGAGCCATCTCAGCCGCATAGGAACCGCACACGATACTTGAACCACAACCATCGGTTTGAAAAGACGCTTGCTTGACGCGATCGTCTTCAAATACAAGAAAAATTTCCATTGTGTCCTCACAGCGCCCTTTAAGCCGTGCATACCCATCAGGGTCTTTGATAGATCCCATATAAAGCGGGTTCAACCAGCGCTCATAAACCTTTTCCCCATAGGTCTTTTTTATTTCATTTAATATCTCGCTTTGAAATTTCAGAACGAAGTCATCGATAGAGTCGGTCATGACAGCCTCCACAAAATAGAATCATATCAGGGCTCATGGACTGATAGTGAGTGTTTTCATATAAACCACTCGTCTGATTTCCGTATACAATCAATGATCACAGACATTTTCTCCTGTGACCAAGGTATCGGAAAGATATTGGCGGACCAGTGATTCCGGAGAATCTACGGGGGCTCCAGTAATGACCATAATTCCCTTCTGGCTAAACAGGTCCTGAGCTTTAGAGCCCATGCCTCCAGCAATGATGATGTTGGCTCCAAGCTGCTGGAGCCATTTTGGTAACACGCCTGGTTCATGGGGGGGTGGCGTATGTAATGATTTGCCTTTTATCTCTCCGCTTTCGGTTTCAATCAGAGCAAATTGTTCGCAGTGGCCGAAATGTGAGCATAGCTTTCCTCCGGACACCGGAATCGCAAAAATTCTTTTATCCATTTGATAATCCTTTTTAGCTAAGAGAATCTTGTTTTTCTGCCATGAATGTGGTTGACTTCTTGTTGAATATATTCAACGGCCGAATCGATTTGATCCGCCTCAATTACGCCGATATCCTTTGTCAGGCGATCGATTTCTTCCATTTCTATGCCGGTAATTTTATGAATCAGAAACCTGTCGACTTCCTCCTCCCCGCGAAGCAAACCACAGCCTCCCACAACTCCCATGAAGGTCTCGTTTAAAAATACGGGCACCACCAACTTTATAAGCCCTGCATCACATGTTTCTATAGCAGGTTTTTTGGTTTGCGTCGCCTCGGCTGCGATCACCTGATGGGCTGCAGCACAGATGAATCGCTTGCCGTTTTCGTTCGCCTTCACCACGGGGCATAATGAATTTGCCCATTTGTTAAAATCGGTTATTCGATTGCCCATGGCATCAAAAACAGATGCATTGAGATTAAATCTTGCGTTGATTTCTTTTTCAAGCTCAATCCACTTATCAAGGGGTATAATATCGGTTAGTTTCAATTTGAATATCCTTTCTTTCCAATAGAAATCGATTATTTCTTGCACAAAATGTACCAGCAGACACAGATATAGCTAAATATGTATTTAGCATATTGAACCGAAACAGCGAGCCCTATTGAATTGCGCTTTGCGCACCCCTTCGGGGATTCAATAGGGCGAGCGCATTCCCCTTAAGCTTGTCGAAGCGTATTGGGCTTCGCAATAGCCTACAACCCAACAGGGTGCAGATCCCGCTTAGGCTGGGTCGCAGGGTCTTCAATTAAATATTTTTTTACCAATCAAATACGTTGTGAAAATAAGATTATGATTTAATATATTGTAAAATTGCAATGAAAATTCGCCGATAATATTGCAATAATGAAATGTTTAAAAAGAATCCGACCGAATCTTTCTCAAATCACCCCTTTTTGGAACTTTTAGATTAAGACGCTTGATTTTACGCCACAATGTCGTGGTATGAATACCGAGCTCAGCAGCAGTGGCCCCGCGATTCCAATTATTTTTCCTCAACGCCTCTAAAATATAAGAGCTTTCTATTTCATTCCAGGACAGATTTCTTTTAATATTCCCTTTCTGTTCCAGTGTTGCTGAATCTATATCGGCTCTCAGATAGTCCGGAAGATGATCGATACCAATAAAATTATTCTTGCAGACCACCATGGCGTACTCGATGATATTTTCTAATTCACGGATATTGCCAGGATAATCATGCGCCATAAGAACGGGTAAGACTTCAGGTGCCAGTCCCTGGACTTCTTTACCGGTAAGGCGATTCGTTTTTTGTATGAAATGCTCTACCAGTAGCGGAATATCTTCCTTGCGGTTTTTCAAAGGCGGCAGGTGCAGCTTAACAACGTTGATCCGGTAATATAGATCCTGTCGGAAGGCGCCCTCCTTTACCAGACTCTCCAGGTTTTTGTTGGTTGCGGAAATAATACGAACGTTCGCCCTGTATGAGGTCGTGCTGCCAAGCGGCTCGTATGTCTTGTCCTGCAGCACGCGCAACAGCCGGATCTGTATGGCCGGCGAGATATCTCCAATTTCATCCAAGAAAAGGGTTCCCCCCTCGGCCAGAGCCAAGCGTCCCGGTTTATCCTTTTTAGCATCCGTAAAGGCCCCTGCCTTATAACCGAACAGCTCGGATTCAATCAGAGTGTCCGGAAGAGAACCGCAATTGACCGTGATCATCGGTCCGTCTTTTCTATGGCTCAGTGAGTGGATGGCCTTGGCGAAAAGCTCCTTTCCAGTACCGCTATCACCTTCAATAAGCACCGTGGTATCGCTTTCGGATATAAGTTCAAGCATTTTAAAAAGCCGATGCATCTCTCTGTTCTTGCTGATAATGTCAAAGAATGAATGACGCCCTGACAGCTCTTTGCGCAGCTCTTCTACAACACTCAAATCGCGGAAGGTCTCAACGCCTCCAATCACCCGGCCATGTTTATCTTTCAGCACAGCGGTGGATATGCTGACAGGGATGCGGATTCCTTCTGAATTTACGATGAAAACGGCCTGGTTGACACATGATCGGCCTGTTTTCATAGTCTTACTCAGCGAACATCGGCCTTCACAAATACTGGCTCTGATTAAAGGAAGTAATCCTCTGGTTCGAGTCAACTGTAAAGACTCCATCGGCTATACTGTCTAGAATGATTCGGGTCTGATCTTCAATCGCTTCCATATAAGTTGTTGCGGTTTTACAAGCCGCTCCCATCTGGGTGGAATCGATCTATAAGTTTCGTTATCACTCAAGCTGCTGTTAAAATCTATAACATATGATGACACAGAATTTGATTCCAAACAAGGGTGGTCATATCGATCTTACAATTCTTGGTGAACAATAAAACACTTTTAATTTCCCGGGATAACCGGATTTTGGCGCGCTCAAAACTCGCATAAAACCCACGCTTTGCGGGGCTAATATGCTTCAGACAACTGAACCTCTCCATTATAATTGTTTTATAGGGTTTTGCTCTTGAAAGGATGCCTTTGATTGATATTTTTTGATATTATAAAAAGTGTTTTTTCGATGATCGATGGATGCTGTTTCTAATTTTTAGCAGAATATGGTATAAAATCTCAAGTTTCGCACTCTATATTACTGTAGAATTGTAAATAGATCTTGAGTCACCATCATTATAAGGCTTTACAACGCATTTATGGGTTCGAAACTTGAATAAAATTTTATCAAATTATCTTAGAATCGGGTCTTGGTCCATTATTGCCGTAAAAATCGAAACGCCTATCTGTAAGGAGTATGAATGTCTGATTGGGAACCTATAATCGTAAGTTTTCTTTGCAACTGGTGCAGTTATGGAGCGGCTGATCTGGCCGGGGTAAGCAGAATGGAATATCCTCCAAACATTCGTGTCATTCGGATTCCCTGCACCGGGAGAATCAGTGTCAAGTTTTTGCTTGCCGCTCTCAGGGAGGGAGCGGACGGTGTCTGGGTTTCCGGCTGACATCCCGGTGAATGTCATTACCTGGAAGGTAATCTATATGCACGAAGAAGGTTCGCTTTGTTTCAAAACCTCATGGAATATATGGGTGTGGAACGCGACCGAATCCATTTTTCATGGATATCTTCAGCAGAATCGACAAAGTTCGTGGAGGTGGCAAAAGAAGTAGTTCAGAGCGTCAAAGCTTTAGGCCCCAGCCGGCATTTTGTAAAAAACGGAGTTCGTATCGAGTAATATGCTGGAATATATCGAGAGGATAAAAGAGATCGCCGGACGTCTTCTGTCAGAAGGCAGTGTCGATTTGATCATCGGCTTTCGCAAAGGAACAATTCCCATGATGAACGAGCCCTGTGCGATTAAAACGCAAACAGACGTGCAAACTTTGGTGTGGGACAGCCATTGCGGCATCAACCTGGCCAATTACCTGCCTGATAGACAAGAGAAGATCGGCATTATCGCTAAAGGGTGTGATTCGAGGAACATAGTCACCCATATTATCGAAAACAAGATCAGACGAGAGCAGCTGTTTATTATCGGTGTTCCCTGCAAGGGAATGCTCGATAAGCATAAAATAACGGCTTCAGTGGCGGGTGAGATTGAAAATATGGTTGAATATGACAACACCATTACCGTAAAGGGTCATGGCTTTGAGACATCGTTTAAAAAAATCGACATGTTGCAGGAAAACTGCCGGATATGCCTTCATCGGAATCCGGTCATCTACGATGAGCTGGTAGCCAGCCCGGTGACTGAGCAGACCGATGTAGATCGCTACGAAGATGTTCGAAAGATCGAATCCCTGTCAGGAAGAGAAAAATGGGATTATTTTGAAGATCTCCTGTCCAACTGCATCCGATGTTACGCGTGCAGGAACGCATGTCCGCTTTGTTACTGTCCCACATGTTTTGTGGATGAATCCAAACCTCAATGGTTGGGTAAAAGCCAGGACCCCGTGGATATTCGAACGTTTCATTTCTTAAGAGCCTACCATTGTGCCGGCAGATGCACCGATTGCGGAGCATGCGAGCGAGCTTGCCCGGTGGGGATCAACATGCGCCTGTTAACAAAGAAACTGGAAAAGGATTGCCTGCAGTTGTTTGAATGGGAAGCGGGGTTGACACTTGATCAGCGCCCACCGCTTGACACATACCGACCAGAGGATCCGAATGATTTTATCAAATGACAAAGGTGGGCAGTGCATTAGGGAATGATCAATACAAGTTATATGGGGAAAGCTGAGAAACAGGGCTGGACAATATCACCATGAAGATCATTAGCGTTCCAAAAAAAGATCTTGTCAAAGGAATAGAGGCACTTAAGGAGATATATCGCATCTTTGCACCATTGCCGGAAAAAGACTTTCACATGTTTAAGATCCTTGGCAGAGGACAGCAGCCTGATATGAACTGTTCAAATACCCGGCTTTCTCCGAAATCGATCGTCTACCCCCAATCACAGATCATGTTTGACTATACCCTTGATGAAAGAAAACGGGATCACCATATCCTGAAAGAACACCCCAATGATGAGTATCCCCAGGTTATTTTCGGTATCCGACCCTGCGATGCCAGAGCTTTTAGGCTGGTGAGGCTAAATTTCGATACCCCCGGATACAAAGACCCTTACTGGATTAGTGCCTATGAAAAAACGACCTTTGTGGGGTTGGCCTGTAACAGCCCCTGTGCTACCTGTTTTTGCACGACCGCCGGATGTGGTCCTTTCAATGAGGACGATCTGGACGTGTTGCTGGTGGATGCAGGGAAATATTTCCTGGCAAAGGTGATCACCGACAGAGGCGATCGTCTTATCGCTGCTGCCGCATGGGACAAAGAGATGGATGGGGGTGCCATGGAGAGAGAAATCGAAAGCATGAAGCTGGCTGCCGAAGCAAAAATAGGCTCACAGGTGAGAACCGATCGACTAAATCAGCATGAAACAACAGCACTTTATGATGCGCCTTTCTGGGAAGATGTGGCCTTTTCCTGTATCAACTGCGGCACCTGCACCTATGTTTGCCCAACGTGCTGGTGTTTCGATATTCAGGATGAAACCCATGGTTACTCCGGCAAACGGCTGCGCAACTGGGATAGCTGCATGTATCCGCTGTTTACCCTTCATGGCTCCGGACACAATCCCAGGGGCTCTAAAACGCATAGAGTGCGGCAGCGCTTCATGCACAAGCTCAAGTATTACGTGGACAAATACGATGCGGGTATCCAATGTACAGGATGCGGTCGATGCATTCGTCTTTGTCCGGTCAATATTGATATTCGCAAGATTTGCAACATGATGAACGATTTCGATCCTTCGGCCTGTACCGTGGAAACATAAAGGAGTGCAACGAAGACGCCTTGCTAAATCCGTATCTGCCATATCCCGTTCGAATCGAGGAAATCGTCACCGAAACGGAAGATAAGAACCTAAAAACCTTCAAACTGGTGTTCTTGAACCCAGAAGATGAAAAGCGGTTTTCCTATAAACCGGGCCAATTTGCGGAGCTTTCTGTAGCAGGAAAGGGGGAGATTCCCATAGGTATCGCCTCTTCGCCCACGGAAAGGGGTTTTCTGATGTTCACCGTGAACAAAGTGGGAGTGGTTTCCTCTTATTTACATGCCATGAAAGTAGGCGATATTATGGGGGTGAGAGGGCCTCTCGGGAACTGTTTCCCGTGGGAGAAACTGGCGGGAAAAAACGTGGTAATTATTGGCGGTGGGTTTGCATTCACAACGCTGAGGTCAGCGATTGTATACATGCTTAATCATTCCAATCGCTCTAATTTTAAAGAGATTCATGTTATTTACGGCGCGCGTACACCTGGTATGCTTCTTTACAAGGGCGAGCTTGCAGCCTGGCAGGAGCACAATGACATCAAAGTGCATATTACTGTTGATGCGACAGACGATCCAAACTGGAAATACAACACCGGATTCGTTCCTGCCATCACGGAACAAAAGGCTCCCGCGGGTGATGCCGACACCTATGCGATAGTCTGTGGTCCTCCGATCATGATCAAGTTCACCCAACCGGTGCTGCACGATCTGGGTTATGCTCCGGACCACATAATCATGTCCCTGGAAAATCGGATGAAATGTGGAATCGGAATGTGCGGCAGGTGCAATGTTGGAAAGGAATTCGTATGCAAGGATGGACCTGTGTTTACGCTTGCACAGCTCAATAAGATGCCCAGGGAATACTAGTGTGATTATTCGGTGAATTACAAACCGTTTCACATATGCCGAGAAATGCTGTACCCCGCTTTTTTCATGTTGACATGACAGGAATGATCATATATTAAATGCGTTTACAGAAATTATCGGATAACAGGCTGAAGGCCATATAAACAACATATTCACTAAAGGAGGACTCATTAAATGCCTACTGTTGAATTTGGAGGGAAAACATTTACTGTAGACGAAGATGGATTTATTGACAGCTTCGATAACTGGTGCCCTGAATGGGTGCAGTATGTCAAGAAGACGGAAGGTATCGAGGAGCTGACCGATGAACACTGGAAAGTGATCAATGTCTTACAGGACTATTATAAGAAAAACGGGATCGCTCCCATGGTACGTGTACTGTCCAAAGTAACAGGCTTCAAATTGAAACACATCTATGAGCTGTTTCCATCCGGACCGGGCAAAGGCGCCTGTAAGATGGCCGGCCTGCCCAAACCCACCGGATGTGTTTGATGCGGTCGGTGTAATTTTTCGGAAATGGATCAGAAAGGGGCTCTGTTGTTTCGACAGGGCCCTTTCTGTATCTGCGGAGGGTGTCTATGATTCTGACGATTAAGAGCAAGGCAAAAACAGAATTTATCGATATCACCTCAGATGTCCAGCAGCTTATAAATAACGCTGGGATCACCGACGGACTCTGTTTGCTCTTCGTACCGCATACCACTGCTGCCATAACCATCAACGAAAGCGCGGACCCAAGCGTAAAAGCCGATATCCTGTCTGTTCTAAACAAAATTGTGCCCTGGGATGCGAATTACAGGCACCTGGAGGGAAACTCGTCCGCTCATGTTAAATCGACCATCGTTGGTGTATCGGAGTTGATTGCGGTTGAAAACCGGCGGCTGTTACTTGGTACCTGGCAGGGAATTTTCTTCTGCGAATTTGACGGCCCGAGAACCCGAAAGGTACACGTGAGGTTCCTAAGGGATGTACCCTTCGGCTGTGCATGAGTGACCCATGGCTGCACTTGATGATATCGATCGAATCATACTGAACAGGATTCAATCAAACTTTCCCATTACCCCTCGCCCATATCTGGTCATTGCAAATGATCTGGGGTTGGCCGAGAAGGAGGTGTTGAGGCGAGTGACTCGACTTAAAAAAATCGGCGTCATCCGGCGGATCGGTGGAAATTTTTTCCCTGAAAAGCTCGGATTTGTCAGTACATTGTGCGCCGCAAAGGTGCCGGAAGATAAAATCGAAACCTTCGCCGAAGCGGTAAATCGATACCCTGGCGTCACTCATAACTACCAGCGAGACAGCACTTACAATATTTGGTTTACATTTATTGCGCCCTCAATGCAGGAGATAGAGGAAAAACTTGAAGAGATTTCCAAAGCAACGGGAATAACAGATATCATCAATCTACCTTCAACCGGGGTTTTCAAGATTCGGGCGCAATTTGACGTGTCTGATGCTTGAACCCCAAACAGCCAAATGTATCCCGGGTCCGGTTATTTAGAAATCACGCCATGAAAGACATTCGCATCGCTGCAGCCATTACCCGCTGTCCGGTGGGAAAAACGCGGGAAAATCTGGACGGAATGGTAAAATGGGTGCGCGCGGCGAAAAACCAAAGAGCCCATGTGATCTGCTTTCCGGAAATGAATATTACCGGATACCTGAATCGCGCGGAGATCAGAAATTTCGCTGAACCTGCCACCGGGCGTATCACCGAGCGGCTCATTTCACTTGCGAGAAGTGAAAAGATCATCATACTTGCCGGAATGGCAGAAAAGACCGATGGGAATTGCATTTATGCAAGCCACCTGGTCATCAAGCCGGATGGCACCGCTGACATCTATCGAAAGGTTCATATCGCACCCGTTGAAAAAACCATCTTCAAGCCGGGCAACCGCATTCCTGTGTTTGATATAAACGGCGTTAAATTCGGGATACAGCTCTGTTACGATGCCCATTTTCCCGAGCTTACAACTTACATGGCGCTTAACGGCGCGGATCTGATTTTCATTCCCCATGCATCACCCAGATGTGATCCGGCAGGGAAATTGAAGTCCTGGTCCCGACACCTTCCGGCCAGAGCGTATGATAACGCTGTATTTGTCGTTGCTTGTAACCAAACCGGCGACAATGAAATGGGGCTCTCGTTTCCCGGCATTGCAGTGGTGATCGCTCCATCCGGTGAAATTATGAAAAAATGGACAAGCGACAAAGAGGGCATTCTTCTGGCAGATTTAACCGCTGATTCGCTGGCCCGAATACGGACCCATAACATGCGCTATTTCCTTCCCAACCGAAGACCCGGGCTGTATCGATTGCTTACCGAAAATGGCTTGGGCTTAAGTGTCATGCTTTGAAAATTTTTGAACATGTGATATTTATGAAGCCTTGAAAACCAGAAATCCTCGGTGAATGTGAAAAAGGTCTCTATTCGCCGAATAATCGCATTTTGAAGCGTGTGAGGCTCGCGAAAAAGTGCGCCTGAGTCGAATGGAGCTTCTCGAAGGATTAGGGTGTGAAAAATGCAAACATTCGGCTCATAGCCTATGTTTCACCGAGAATCGCTGCTTGAAAACCCAGGGACAGAAAGAGCAACTCTTAAGGAATCATCAACCCGACAGAGTAATGGATGATCGGTAATTCATGACAAAGCAGTTTTTCGGTCACATAAAAATACCACTGCAGCGCGTTCACATCGAATTGACAAACATCTGTGACTTTAACTGCCGATTCTGCCCCAAATCCCAGATGACCCGGCCCTTTGGGTATATGGCCCCGGATCTGGCAAAGCGACTGATTTCAGAAGTGTGGGACAACGGGCTTTGCGAAAAAATCACCTTCCATGTCATGGGCGAGCCGACATTGCATCCTGATTTTTTTGATATTCTTGATCATGCACAAACCAAGGGGGTAAATGTCGGTCTCACAACCAACGGCAGCGGGTTGGGAGGTCCAATCGGCGATCGTCTGCTCGACTACCCTCTGTATCAACTTGATATTTCCATTCAGACACCGGATAAGGCCTCCTTTGCTCTTCGAAGAGCAGGCTCTCTCAGTTTCGAGCGATATATTGAGGGTGTCCTCAACTTCTTTTCTTCATACCTCGGCAAAGGACATTCCACCCTTATCAAATTTAGGTTCATGAATACGCGCATACCGAAAAAGGGGCTTGAAAGAAAAAAGGGACCTGTAAGGCTCATCTCTTCCACATCGGAGCTTCGTGATATTTTCCGATTCTGGGCCGGTAAAATATATGATATCCTGAGCGTTGACGGGGATAAACGCACGGCCGCCTTGAGCAAGATTAACGGCCTGGTTTCCTATAAATGGAATGTGGTAGAGGTTTATCCGAACGTCTCTTTTGAAACTTATATGCTCAATGAATGGGGCCACGCATTTGATGATGCGGAGGTTCGAGATGCCTGGGCCGGATATTGCTTCGGGATGAGAGATCATTTCAGTGTTTTATATAATGGAGATGTCACACTTTGCTGTATAGATTACGACGGCAAAACGGCCATGGGCAACGTTGATGATTACAGTCTTGAACAAATTCTAAGCTCAGACAGACTCGGCAGAATCATAGACGGATTTAAGCGTCTACGGCCGGTACATCCATATTGCAAAAGGTGCCTTGGCAGTCGAACTATGATCTCGTGGCTGCTGAAACCCATTGGTTCCGTGCTGGCCCTAAAGGTGTTTCGTCCCTTTTTTTACAAACGAACCAAGATATTTAAGTTATGAAAACCGCTCGGTTTCTGCTCATATCCCTTCGACCCGCCCAGTGGATGAAAAACCTATTCATATTCATCCCCTTGATATTTTCACAAAGAATCTTTCAACCTCAAAGCCTGTACCTGAGTGTTCAAGCGTTCTTGCTATTTTCTTTGCTCGCAAGCGCTGTTTATTTACTAAACGATGTTGCGGATATGGAATCGGATCGTAACCACCCTGAAAAAAAATACCGCCCGCTGGCAGCCGGCCTTCTACCGCCCGCTGTCGCCAAAACAACCGCAGCGGTTCTGGTTCTTGTTTCTCTGTTTTGGGCAGCGCAGATTAACATCCGATTTTTTTTAATCATCATGGCGTATCTTGCTGTGCAGATGTTGTACAATTTTCGGTTGAAAGAGGTGGTGATTCTTGATATTTTCTGCATCTCTTCCGGATTTTTTATGCGTATTCTTGCGGGTGGGGCAGCCATTCAAGTTAAAATATCACACTGGTTGATTATTTGCTCGATCTTGCTTTCCTTGTTTTTGGCGCTGGCAAAACGAAGACACGAACTGATGATCCTGGGCGATGAAGGTGCAGGGCGTCATCGCAAGGTCCTTTTGGAGTATCAACTTCCGCTTCTGGATCAAATGATCGCTGTCATAACCGCCAGCACGCTGTTAAGCTACATGTTATACTGCGTATCTGCCGATACGATTAAAAAGTTTCAAACCGATCAGCTTATCTATACCTTCCCGTTTGTCCTTTACGGCATATTTCGATATCTTTATTTGATCCATGTAAGAAAACAGGGCGGGGCACCCGAAAAAATCATAGCTTCTGATTGGTTACTGCTTTTAAGCGTGATCCTCTGGGGATCGTCCAGCATACTGATCATCTACAATGTCATATAAAAGCTGATTTATTAAGGAGACCTTTGCAAAGCCTCCCTTTTTGTCCAATTTCTGCGTCGGGCTCAAATTTTAATCCTCAAAATTGCATTCTTGCAATGCCAATTTGTTTCAATTTTGCAACAATATGCTTTTCTTCAAATACCAGGTGAAAAACTTTTCCACTTTAACTTGTTGATATCAAAGGAGCTATTTCATTTACCGTCACGATTTCAAAATTCTGGCATAAAATTTGATTAATGTTCAATCGGAAAGGAAACGTTTCATATGGAAGTAGCACTGCCTGTATGGAAGAATCGGGTTTCACCGGTGTTCGATTTTGCCCATCGGGTTCTTATTGCTAGTATAGAAAACAGAGTTGTCACCCGCAAACGGTATTATCGGATAAATCCCGACTTGCCGTCTTTGTCGCAACTGGCAAAGCTTTCGACCCTGGGAGTAAAAGTCTTGATTTGCGGGGCGATTTCCAAAGAGCTTGAAAACATGGTTCGATCCCTGGGTATCCACGTGATCTCGTCTGTGACAGGAGATATTACACAGGTACTGGACGCGTACCTGAACGATACGCTTTCAAGCCCAAAATTTCAACTCCCGGATGGAAGAGCAAAAGGAGGAATATTGCACCATGAAGATTGCCGTTAGTGCCGCTGGAAAAGATTTGGAAGCGGCTGTCGACCCTCGTTTTGGGAGATGTGCCGTCTTTTTGATTGTGGATACTGAGGATATGAGTTTTGAGGTTTTTCCCAATGACAGCCGTACCCTTGGCGGAGGTGCTGGAATTCAATCCGCCCAGTTCATCAGTTCCAAAGGCACTGAGGTTGTCATTACAGGTAACTGCGGGCCGAATGCGATGCGCACCCTTTCGGCCGCCGGGATCAAGGTCATCCTCGGGCAGGATGGAACTGTACGGGAGGCAATTGAAAAATTCAAAAAAGGGGAACTGAAATTTTCTGCAGAACCAAATGTTCCGCCCCATTTCGGTTCTTAAGGGAAATAGACATCCGTCACGTTTTCTTTAGAGTGCATCGCCTGGAGCTTGTCAGAAACGTGGGAGATGCATTATTTTTAATGTATGATAAATGTTTAAAAAAATGAGGAGGTCAAAGCACCACATGAAAAATGAAGGACATTGTTCAGACAAGCAACACAAGGATCTTGAGCGACAGAAGCAGGATGCTGCAATTCGAGATCGCCTGGCTCATATTAAAAACAAGATCCTTGTCATGAGCGGCAAAGGAGGCGTTGGCAAAAGCAGCATTGCGGCTTACCTGTCTGTATATCTTGCTAAAAAAGGGTACAGGGTGGGGCTTATGGACGTGGATTTGCACGGCCCCAGCATACCAAGACTTTTAGGGTTGAGGGGCAATATACTGCCTGCTCAGAAAGTGGGCAAAGCGCTTCCGATTCGTTTCATGCCAAATCTTGAGGTTATCTCCATTGAATCCCTTATGGGTGAAAATAAAGACCTGGCCACTATCTGGAGAGGGCCTGTTAAAATCGGTGTGATTCGGCAGTTTATTGCGGACATCGAGTGGTCCGATCTTGACTATCTTATTATTGATTCGCCCCCTGGAACAGGGGATGAACCCCTGACCGTCGCTCAGACCATACCGGATGCAACGGCGATCATTGTGACAACCCCCCAGGAGATTTCCCTGGCAGATGTAAGAAAATCCATAAATTTTTGCCGCCAGGTTCACATGCGGATACTGGGACTGGTGGAAAACATGAGCGGTCTGATATGCCCCTGTTGTGGGAAGCGAATCGATCTTTTTAAAAAGGGCGGCGGTCTGCTTACGGCAAAAAAAGAGAACATACCACTGCTGGCAAGCCTGCCCATCGAACCAGAGGTGGTGGATCAAGCTGACGGCGGCACTTTGGAGAAGATGATAGATAGCAGCAGTGCGTTTAATAATGAATTTCAGAAAATGGTCGATACCATCATTCAGATGATGACCACAAATATAACTGTCTCAAAGAGAATAGTCCAAGAACCAAAGGGCATCGATCGGAATGGAAAGGTTGTTTTTGCCATTCCCATCGCCGACGGAAAGCTTTGCTCTCATTTCGGGCACTGTGAAAATTTTGCGCTTATTGAAACCGAAAACGGAAAGATTATCGGAAAGACCCTTCACACTCCGCCACCCCATGAACCTGGTGTGTTGCCCAGATGGCTTCAGCAGATGGGGGCCCGTATTGTGATTGCGGGCGGTATGGGCAGCAGGGCCCAGCAGTTGTTTGAAGAAAAGGGTATAGAGGTGATCACAGGCGCTCCGATAGATGAACCCGAATCCCTGGTGCACCAGTATCTTGAAGGCCGTCTTATTACAGGAGCAAACGTTTGCGATCATTGAAAATCGTAACTCCAGTTTCGCAGCCCTGATCTTTTGAAAAGCCATATATGATGGCGTCGAATGAAATCTTTGGTTATGGCTTAAGCTAACTATTGTATGGAACTGCATCCATGATCATCAGTATAGCCAGCGGAAAGGGAGGAACCGGAAAGACGACAGTAGCCGTGAACCTGGCAGCGGCTATTGAAAAAGAGGTTCAATTATTAGACTGTGATGTGGAAGAACCCAATGCTCATCTTTTTATCCGGCCGATCTTCGAGGAAACCCGGAAGGTTTTTATGCCCGTTCCGGAAGTCGATATGAAAAAATGCAGCCTTTGCGGGAAATGCGCAGAAATCTGTCAATTTAAGGCGATTGCAGTGGTTGCAGAAACCGTTTTACCGTTTCCTGAACTCTGTCACGGCTGCGGAGGGTGCATTCAGGTATGCCCGGAAAAGGCGATTTTTGAAACAAAACGGGAACTGGGTACGATCGAAAAAGGCCATCGAAACAGAATCGAATTTGTTCACGGCCGGCTGCGGGTCGGAGAAGCCATGTCTCCTCCACTTATCCGAAAGGTGCGCGAGTATGCGCGCTCCGGTGCGGTGACTCTCATCGATGCACCGCCGGGGACGTCGTGTCCTGTTATTGTTTCCATGAAAAACGCGGATTTTGTGCTGCTTGTAACAGAGCCTACCCCCTTTGGATTGCATGATCTTAAGCTGGCCATAGGCGCTGTTCGGATACTGGATATTCCCTGCGCTCTGGTAATCAACCGCTCGGATGTGGGAGATGACCGGGTAATCCGGTATGCGAAAGATGAGAGGTTACCTGTGCTGATGGAGATCCCTTTTGATCGACGCATTGCCGAAGCCTATTCAAGAGGGGAGATGATAATCGAAGCGCTGCCTCGGTGGAAAGAAGAATTCAAGAAGCTTTATGATAGGATCAAAGAAATAGTTAATCAAAAGGCAAAATAGTCAATGAAGGAGCTGGTGATCATCAGTGGAAAGGGAGGAACCGGAAAGACCAGCCTGGTGGCAGGCTTTGCCTCGCTTGCAGAAAACAAAGCGCTTTGTGACGCAGATGTGGATGCTGCCGATCTTCACCTGATTATGGATCCAAAAATTGAGGAACGACATGATTTCAAATCCGGCCGCAAGGCTCGTATCGATCCTAATAGATGCACTTGGTGTGGGTTGTGCAGAGAGCTGTGTCGGTTTGAGGCCATCAGTGAGGATTTTGCTGTAGACCCTATTGCATGTGAAGGATGCGGGGTTTGTTTTTACTTCTGTCCCGAAGATGCCGTCGAATTTCCAGAGAATACGTGTGGGCGGTGGTATCTTTCAAAAACCCGCTTCGGGCCCATGGCACATGCCCGATTGGGGATTGCGGAGGAAAACTCGGGCAAACTGGTTGCATTAATTCGGCAGGAAGGTAAAAAGCTTGCAGAAAAAAACGGCCTTGATCTGCTGTTGACCGATGGGCCCCCGGGGATAGGCTGTCCGGTAATTGCTTCCATCGGCGGGGCAACGGCCGTATTGATCGTGGCTGAACCAACGGTGTCCGGCAGACATGACATGGAGCGGGTTTCAGATCTGGCAGCATTTTTCCGAGTGCCCGCCATGGTCTGTGTGAACAAATTTGATCTAAACCCAAATCAGGGAGAAGCCATCGAGGCATTTGCCAGAAAAAAAGATGTGGCCGTTGTTGGCAGGATTCCTTTTGACCCTGTCTTTACCAGGGCCATGGTCGAAGGCAAGAACATTTTCGAATATGACGCCCGATCTCAGGCAGCTCGGGCGGTGAGAGCACTGTGGGAAAGGGTGGCAGAAAGGTTAGGCATTTAGCGATTCGATGCATGCATCCGGCTGTAAACTTCAGGCTGGACAGAAGGAGAAAGCGGCTTGACATAAGGAAAGAAGGAGGATAAGATGCCCATTTATGAATATCGCTGTAAGGTATGCAACAGTGTATCCGAATATCTTATCGGCGTTGGGCACAGGGAACCCATCCGCTGTAAGAATTGCGGCAGCACGGATATGAACAGAATCCTTTCCGTTGCGTCTTTCACATTGAACTCATCCAGGCAGATGCCGGGTCATACCTGTTGTGGTCGTGAAGAACGCTGCGAAACGCCACCCTGCTCAAGTTCCGGCGCCTGCAGGAGAGGATAGCGATCCGGCAAGGCGAATCGTGCCGGCGATAAAAGATGTAATTTTGGTTTTGATAAAGCTTGCAAATCCGCAAAGGAGGAAAAGACGATGCCAAGGGGAGATGGGACAGGACCTAAAGGACAGGGCCCAAGAGGAACAGGCAGGGGAATGGGAAGAGACCGGGGCGGCCAGAGACAAGGCCAAGGTGGTGGTTTTGGAGCCGGGCCCAGCGGCGTTTGTGTGTGCCCGGCATGCGGAGAAAGGATGACTCACCAACTAGGTGTCCCCTGTCATCAGCAGCAATGCCCTAAATGCGGAAAACCCATGACGCGCGGTTGATCCGGGTTTCCCATGACAAACCGTTTAAACGGTGCACGCCTTCGTAGCTGGTGGTTCATTTCGCGATTTTACTGCGTGTGAAAGAAAAACTGACCGCCAACTCAACTAATGACATCAAAGCGCTTAAGAGGTCATCCAATAGAAAATATCGAGGTCAGCCATAATGATTTAAAATTTCATTCGACGCCGTCATTATAAGGATTTTCATAGGATTAGGGATGCGAAACTTAAGATACAGGTAAGGAGGATGTATCTTAAATTTACGGATGTTTTTCCGGTCCTCCGGGATGATCAGTATCGACCGAAAACCGGAGAACCGGAAGGGATGCATCTAGTTATGACTGAGAGGTTTTGGATTCAAGCTCTTCGATTCGCTTGTTGATGGCCTCAAGTTCGTTTCGGACCATATCTGCTTCTTCTTTGAGCATGTTGAGTTCATCCTCCGGGCGTGGAGCATAGGGATATGGGGCCCCATAAAAAGCAGCGTATGGAGCGCCAAACCAGCCAGCAGGATAAAGGCTGCGCCAGCCAATTCCTCTACCAAACCACCGGCCGCGGCCACGACCCGGACCGAAACCTCTTCTGAACCCTCGACCGAATCTGAATGCTGGCCACCATCCATATGTTCGCCCGTAAGGGTTGCACAGCCCAAAACCGCCTCCGGTCATGGGGCCTGCACCCAGGGGCCCAGTACCATCGAGTCCAGGCATATCTAACACCTCCTTTCTTTTCTTTAAAATCCGCCGCGCCATCCACGGCGGTGTCTTGCTCTGCCCCAGGGTGGCATTTCATAATGGCCGCCCTGGATTCTAAGGACTTTCCCGTTCACCAAGGCATCGGCCACAACAGCCCTTGCCTCGGCCAAAACTCTTCCAAATGTCTGCCTGGAGACATTCATCATGCGGGATGCCGTCTCCTGATCCAGCCCGTTCAAATCGCTGAGCCGGATTGCCTCAAGCCCCTCTAAGGGCAAATAGGTTTCCTCTTGCCCCCAAGGAGGCATGATGTCTGGTACAAAGGCATTGACAATGGGGCGTCCTTGAACCAGCCTTGCTTTTCTTGGTCTTGGCATATCATCCTCTCTGTTTGGAGCTTATGCTCATAATATTAATTAATAATCGAATTGTCAAGGGTATTTTTATAGTCATAAGACCGTAATTGAACGTGAAAGCGTCCGACAACAAATTGCTTCTTGTGCCAATGGATTCATGCCGTTTGATGCTTATATGAGCAGCTGCCTTACAGCCTGATGTGCGAAGCGTTTGATGGTTTGTGAAAGGGGCAGCCCAAAAAGAAAATCCATCAGTTCCCGATCCATCCCTCCCTTTTCTGCCAGTACGCTTCGAAGATGCTGGTCGTAGCGGATCATCCGGTGAAGTTCTTTCAGCCTGCGCTCATCTGATCTGTTGGATAGAAATGTCAATATTTTTTGTATTTTACTGTAATCACAACGAGTTTGATGATCGCAGATCAGGTTCCACAGGTCTTTTGAATCCGACAGCAGATCTTTTCGTGTCAGGCGGTTTATGCAATAGATGCGTTCAATTTGCTGCGTATCCCAGCATTTTAAGGCCCGACACTCAACCGGACGCTGAGCGTATATTGTGCAATCATGATTCGATTCATTAAGAAACACACAGGTCTGTGAATTTTTTTTGCTTTTGATTTTGATGATGTCTGAATCTGCCGGCCGGATACGGTTTTGTATGTTATCAAAATCAGGCTCACCCGGACGGATCGTATAAAGATTTCTTAAAAGGATTTTTCCGTTTACAACAAGATGTGCATCTTCAAGATGCAGAGCAGGCCCCCCTTTGTTGCAGCAGGTGGCACATCGCTTGCATTGGGTGATGGTTTGCCTAGTGGATTTGAATTTCACGTCATAAGTATATCAAAGAAATGCAGGTACCTCAATTGCGCTTGTTAATAAAGTCCTCCACCGCTTAAGGTGTCCGATTTACGGCGCACAAACTCTTTAAGCCAGCCAACATACTTCAACATGCGGGCATCGGCCCTCATGGATCAAACTACATCGGCCGTGGGTGATGGTCATAAGGGAATCGTTGCGATGTGGCTTCATTTATTTTATATGAAACAGGTGGTAAGATTTTTTTATCAACCCCGGTGTTGCAAAACGACTCGGAGGATTTACCATGACAGGTTTAGAGGATTGGAAGGTGGTCTTGATCGATGATGAGGAAGATATCCGGGATATTATGACCATCGCCCTTGAAGACGCCGGATATGAAGTTCATACAGCCCACAACGGTGAGAGCGGAATCCAAAAAACCGTTGAAATATCCCCTCAGATTGTCATTACCGATATCCGGATGCCCGGGATGAATGGGATTCAGGTGCTGGAAGCCATAAAAAAGCATAATCCTGATATTGAAGTTATCGTTGCCACCGCCTTTGGTGAAATGTCGCTGGCTATTCGAGCCCTACAATTGGATGCATCGGATTTTATTACCAAGCCCATTAACGATGAAACACTGCATCTAGCTCTGAAGCGTGCAAAGGAGCGTTACACCTCAAGAAAACAGCTAAAGGACTATACCGCTCTTTTAGAAAGAGAAAAGGCAGAAACCGTTCAGGAATTGATAAAAACATACACCTTTCAAAAAAACCTCATCGAAAGTTCGATGGATGGAATCCTGGGCTGTGACGAAAACGAAACGATCGTGATCTTCAACAGAAGTATGGAACAGATGCTCGGCTACTCCAAACAGGAGGTTCTAAACAAAATGACCCTTGACCGGTTCTTTCTTCCCGGCGAAAAGGATCGGCTCAAACAAGAACTAGCAGGTGAAAGATATGGTGGAAAAAACAGGCTCCTGCTGTTTGAGACAACATTGGTGGGTTCTTCCGATAAAACAATCCCGGTTCAGGTCTCCGCCACCGCACCGTTGAATCAAGACCAGGGCGGCGGACTGGTCTTTTTCTTCAGGGACCTTCGAGAAATAAGAAAGCTTGAGCGGGAGGTTTCGGATCAGGCGCGCATCCTTCATCAGGATAAGATGATGTCGCTGGGAAAGCTTGCTGCCAGCATGGTTCACGAAATCAACAATCCGCTTTCCGGTATTTTAAATTATATCCGATTGATGATCCGCATACTCAGCACCGGTCAACTGTCAGAGGATCGAAGAAAAAAGTTTTTGGACTACCTGAAACTCATGGAGAATGAAACCCATCGCTGCTCAAAAATCGTTTCCAGCCTGCTGACCTTTTCACGTAAATCACCACCATCGTTCGGGCAGGTTCGCATCGACGAACTGCTGGAGCGTTGTGTAATTTTGAGCCAGCATAAACTGCAGTTACAGAATATCCAGCTGATCTCTGACACCGAACCGAATATTCCTCCTGTCATCGGCGATTTCAACCAGTTGCAACAATGCGTGATCAACCTCATATTCAATGCGATTGATGCCATGCCAGAGGGGGGGAAATTATACCTCTCTGCAGCCTATGACGCCTCTAAAAAACAGGTTATGATTTCAGTGAAGGACACCGGGGCCGGTATACCTCCAAAAAATCTTCCCCATATCTTTGAACCTTTCTTTACCACCAAGCAGGAAGGATACGGGGTTGGACTCGGTTTGTCTACCGTTTATGGGATTATGGAAAGACACGGGGGATCCGTTGATGTGGAAAGCAAACCGGGCGATGGCGCTACCTTTCGGCTTCGCATACCGGTGGAGTGAATGCTTGAACTGCAAATAATTGATCAACCCGGGAGTTGATTCAACATTGCAATAGGACAGACGGAAGCCGCGTGATCTTCAATTGAAGGTCAACCCTCGTTTTAGGTTTACCCCGAATCGCTTCATCTGGTTCCAGACAGTGACCCGGGACACACCCAGAATGGCGGCGGCTTCGGTCTGGTTTCCACCGGCCTGTTCAAGCGCCTTTAAAAGGCGTTGTTTTTTTATCTCCTCCCTGCTCAAAGAAGCAGCAGCGGCCGGATTTGATGTTTTTTCTTCCCGAACAATGTTAGCAGGAAGGTGTTCCGGCATTATCAGAGATTCCTGGCAGGTCACAAATGCATACTCAAAGGCGCTTTTCAATTCCCTCACGTTTCCAGGCCAGGAATAGTTCATCAACACCCGCATGGCGTTGTTGGAGATGCCTTGAATTTTTTTGTTGCTCTTAAGCTTGATCCTTTGAAAAAATACGTCAGCTAAAATGGGAATATCCTCTGCTCGCTCTCTCAACGCGGGGACGGTGATGGGGATGACATTGATTCTGTAATACAGGTCCTCCCTGAAACTGCCATCAGCAACCAGCTGTTTTAAATTTTTGTTGGTGGCTGAAACGATTCTTACATCAACCTTTATGGGTCTGTTGTCCCCCACCCGTTCGATGACCGTATCTTCCAGTACCCGCAGCAGCTTGACCTGGGTGGAAAGGGGCAGGTCTCCGATTTCATCAAGAAAGATCGTGCCACCTCGTGCGGCTTCAAACCGTCCCTCCCGATTCTGGAACGCTCCTGTGAAAGCGCCTTTCACATGACCGAAAAGTTCACTTTCCAGCAACGATTCATTCAGGGCTGCACAGTTTACCTTAATGAAGGGTTTGTTCTTCCGCGCTCCAGATTCGTGGATGGCCTTGGCCACCATCTCCTTGCCAGTTCCGCTTTCACCAAAAATGATAACCGGTGCATCCGACTGAGCGGCGTTTAAAATGAGGTCAAACATGCGCTGCATTCCTGGAGAGTTCCCCAGAATACCTTTGAATCCATTTTCAGATCTCAGTTCCTGTTGGAGCTGAGCGATCTTATTATCTTTTTCTACAAGTTCCGAAATGTCTGTAACGGTTTCCACAGCGCCCATTACGTTTCCCCGGGTGTCATGTAGCAGAGACGCGTTTTTCAGGACCTGTATCTGGCCGCCATCCTTTTTGGTGAAGGTGCATTCCCTCAAGTCCAGAGTGCCGGTTTTAAATAACCTGCACCAGAACTCTCCCTCTTTTTCCAGCACGATCTCGCAGATATCACAGTTTAACACGGTACAGGGTTTTCCTAACATCTCATCCCGGCTATAACCGGTAATTTTCTCAAGAGCCTTGTTTACAGAAACTATGGTCCCTCCCCTATCCACGATCATGATCCCATCCTGGATGGTATCGACAACAATCTTCCAGTAACTGTTCAACTCCTGTTCAAACATGAAGCGTTCTCCTGTAAAAAATTTAGCACATGTTAAATTTAATTATTTAGCATTTTAACGTTTAAATGCAACAAAAAAATGAAATATCCCTTATATCGAATGCACCGATGAGAAGGCAAAGAGGATTTTGAATATTATCCTTAACCGAAATAAATTAAATTATTTCATACTATTAGAGTTGAGACCTGGAAAAGGCTCAAGGATTAACTACAGGCAGGCTGTTTAATTGGCATCGACCTTGCTCATTTTAGAATTCCTAAACACTGATGGAGGGTGTTTAACTTGAAGCCCAAAGTAGATCATTTTCTTGATCTAAGGGGGGCGATTCCCCCGATTTCCCTCCTTAAGGTAACTCAAGTGTTCAGGGAAATGAAACCAAACGAAGTTCTTGAAATACTGGGACGGGATCCGGACACCCGAATAGATATGTTCAAAATTTTACCGGAATTCTGCTACGATTTGATCACCATCGAAGAGCTGGGCCCTGATGCATCCTATCGGGTTCAAATGAAAAAGAAAACCGATATCCGAAACAGGTAAAGACTTTGAGTGCACACCTCGCATAAGGGGGGGGTAAAAATGTCCATAAGAATAGGATTTTATATTTGCCACTGTGGAATCAATATCGCCGGCAAGGTGCGTGTGGAAGAGGTTGCTGCATTTATCAAGCAGATGAAAAATGTAGTGGTTGCCCGGGACTACAGGTTTATGTGCTCGGATCCGGGTCAGGATATGATTGAAAAGGATATCAGGCAATACGGTCTTAACCGTGTTGTTGTAGCCTCCTGCTCACCAAGGCTTCACGAAAAAACCTTTCAGGGCGCCTGCCAGAGAGCGGGGCTTAATCCCTATTTTTTTCAGATGGCCTCTGTTCGGGAGCAGGTTTCCTGGGTTACAGAAAATGAACAGGAAGCCACCCAGAAAGCAAAAACACTGGCCGCAGCGGCCATAAACCGGGTTAACTATCACGAAAGTCTGGAAACCCGTGAAGTGAGCGTTCATCCGGATGTGCTGGTTGTCGGTGGCGGCATTGCCGGCATGCAGGCAGCCCTGGACATAGGTGCTTCCGGCCATAAAGTGTATCTGGTTGAAAAAGATCCCACCATCGGCGGACACATGCTGCAGTTTGATAAAACCTTCCCCACGCTTGATTGTGCCGCATGCATCGGAACACCGAAGATGGTGGAGGTGGCACAGAATCCGAATATTGAACTGCTCACCTATAGCGAAGTTAAGGAAGTGTCCGGATTCATCGGAAACTACACCGTAAAGGTCCATCGAAAACCCCGGTACGTAAAGGAAGGCGTATGTACCGGATGTGGTGAGTGCACTGAAGTATGTCCGGTATCTGTGTATAGCCAGTGGGATGAAAACCTAACCCAGCGCAAGGCCATTTATCGATCCTTCCCACAGGCCGTTCCCATTACTTTCTGTATCGAGAAAAAGGACAGGGCACCTTGCAGCATCACCTGCCCGGCGGGTATCAACGTACAGGGGTATATTCAGCTGATCGGTCAGGGCAAATACGAAGAAGCCATAAAATTAATCATGGAGCGTCTGCCGCTTCCCGGCGTGCTGGGCAGGGTTTGCCCGCATCCGTGCGAGGCGCAGTGTCGAAGATTGAATATAGACGAGGCTATAGCTATCCGAAATCTCAAACGATTTGCAGCCGATCAAGTCGAATTTGAATCGCTACCATTGACGGAAATTAAGGAACGAGATGAAAAAATAGCCGTAATTGGCTCCGGCCCTGCAGGGCTGACTGTTGCATATTATCTGCGTAAAAAGGGATATCAAATCACTCTTTTCGAGGCAATGCCGGTTCTGGGGGGTATGCTTCGTATGGGAATACCGAATTACAGACTACCGCCCGAAATACTCGATCAGGAAATCAATCATATACTTCGGACAGGTATTGAGGTGAAAACCAATACCCGGTTTGGAACGGACATAACGCTTGAAGATCTTAAACATGAGGGCTATCGCGCTGTATTTCTTGCCACAGGTGCACATCGAAGCTTAAACCTTGGCATCCCCGGGGAAGATATCCCTAAAGGTGTTGTCGATGCCATTGATTTTCTCAGAAATGCAAACTTAGGCAAGCATATGGATGTTGGAGAGAAGGTCGTGGTTATCGGCGGGGGTAACGTTGCCATCGATGCCGCAAGAGTCGCCAAACGCCTGGGAGCTTCAACCGTAACGGTGGCCTACCGTCGATCAGAAACCGAAATGCCGGCCTATCCTGAAGAACTTAAAGAGGCAAAGGAAGAATCGATCGAATTTTCATATCTAACTGCTCCAATTCGCATCATTGGTCAGAACGGGGAGGTGACTGGCATAGAATGCATAAGGACTGAGCTGGGGCCGCCGGATGAAAGCGGTCGCCGTAGACCCGTTCCGGTGGAGGGATCGGAATTCGTAATCCCCTGCAACACGGTCATCCCGGCGATAGGTCAGGTTGCCGATACCAGCTGGGCGGAAACGGTACCGGAGCTGAAATGGACAGCTCGAAATACCATTGCTGTGAATCCTGCAACTATGCAGACAACCATTCCTCATCTATTTGCATGCGGAGATGCGGTGACCGGACCGGCTAGTGTTATTGAGGCTGTGGCAGATGGCCACAAAGCCGTTGAAGCGATCCATCTATATTTGAATGGGGAAGACTTAATCGCTTATGCCAAACAGCGATCAGGCGACCAAAATTCCAGCCAAATTCAAAAAGAGCCGGATTGGCAACAAATTGATGAGGGAATTGTTCCGAGTGCCCGGGCTCAAAACAACTTTTTGGAACCAAAAGAAAGAATTACAACGTTTCAGGAGGTGCAAATCGGTTTCTCTGAATTGGACGCCCGACACGAAGCCAAGCGTTGCCTTAACTGTGGTGTTTGCAGCGAGTGCATGGAGTGTGTACGGGTCTGTGAACCCAAGGCTATAGACCACCATATGAAAGAAGAAATTTTAGAGCTTAAAGTCGGCTCCATCATCGTGGCCACAGGATTCGACCTGATGGATCCAACACCCATGAAACAGTTCGGTTACGGAACCTACCCAAACGTTTATACGAGCCTTGAATTCGAGCGATTGAGCAACGCCACAGGACCCACGGGAGGAAAGATTCTTATAAGGGACGAAAATGGGGAATTTACAAAGATACCCGAAAGCGTGGCAATTCTTCACTGCATCGGCAGCAGAGATGTGAACTATCATGAATACTGCTCCAGGGTATGTTGCATGTATGCGCTCAAATACACCCATCTGATAAAGGAAAAAGTAGGGCACGATACAAAGATTTATGATTTCTATATCGATCAGCGTTGTTTCGGAAAGGGATATGAGGAATTCTATAAGAGATGCCAGCAGGAAGGCACCATTTTTATCAGGGGCAAGGTGGCTGAAATTACCGACCGGGCAGCTGAACCCCAAGAGCAGGGTAAGCTTATTGCCATAGCCGAAGACACGCTGCTTGGTAGTCGTCTGCGGATACCGGTTGACATGGTGATTCTGTGTGCGGCCATCGAAGCCCGTCGTGACGCAAACGAGGTAAGCCGAATTTTCGGATTAAACCAGGGCGCAGATGGTTTCTTTTTAGAAGAACACCCCAAGCTGGCTCCGTTGAATACGGCAACAGACGGAGTTTTTTTGGCAGGTGCATGTCAGGCCCCACGGGATATTCCGGACACTGTGGCCCAGGCCTCGGGGGCGGCGAGCAAAGCGCTTGCTCTGGCGGTCCGGGGCAAGGTGGAAATTCCTTCTACCATCTCCTGGATCGATCCGGATATCTGTTCGGGCTGCCAGACGTGCATAGAGCTGTGTCCGTATTCCGCCATCGAATTTGATGACCGCAGAGGTGTTTCGGTGATAAATGAGGCTATCTGTAAGGGGTGCGGTAGCTGCTCAGCATTCTGTCCGAGCGATGCGGCTCAAATCAAGCATTTTAAGGGAAAGCAAATATTTGCGGAGCTCGATGGGATTATGGATGCGCTGCACGAGGTGGGAATGTAGTTAAAGTGCAAAGACATACAGGGCTTATGTCGAATATAGGACGAGAAAACTGGATACATAATTTTAACGATAACAAATTTAGGAGATAGCTATGGAAGATTTTGAACCGACCATCATTGCGTTTGTCTGCAACTGGTGTACTTACACAGCAGCGGATCTGGCAGGAACATCTCGATTAACCTATCCGAGAAATGTGCGGTTAATCCGGGTGATGTGCACGGGGATGGTGGATCCTCAATATGTCATAAAGGCCTTTCTTGAGGGCGCCGATGGGGTTCTGATAAGCGGGTGTCACCCGGGAGACTGCCATTATATCAACGGCAACTTCAAGGCACGCAGACGGGTTAAGCTCCTTAAAGAGATTCTGCCGCAGTTCGGTTTTGAACCCGAACGGCTTCGGTTGACCTGGATTGGAGCCAGTGACGGGATAAAGTTTGCAGAGATCATGCAGGAGCTTGTCTCCCAGGTCAAACAGCTTGGGCCAAGCCAGGCGAAATTGAAAATGGTGATATAACTGGAGGAATCTGATGGGAGCTACAGCAAAACTTGAAGTAAAAGACAACGATCCCCTGGCATCTCTTGAGGTGTTTTTTAAAGCCATGCTTAAACTGGAAGATATCAGTGCCGTGCTTGTCCCGCGGCAGCTTCCAATGAAAAAAACGATAATGCCCGCGCTTGTGAGCGATCCTGAAAGCATAGACGGTGTTTATCCACTGGCGCCTGTGTTTCCCCTGAATGCAGCCAGGATAGTATCTAGACTTACTCGCAAACCCTCAGGCGGTAAGGTTGCAGCCGTGTTGAGACCCTGTGAGATAAGGGCATTTTATGAACTGGTTAAACTCAAGCAGGGAACCACAGATGAACTGGTGATAGTAGGGGTTGATTGTCTTGGGGCTTACAAAAATACTGACTATTTTCGATTTGCCGCAGAAGACGTAAAGAAATCAACGACTGAGTTTTATCGAAATGCTCTTGCAGGTAAAACCAAGATAATGGAAGGAATCGATCTTGCACCTGCCTGCAAGGCCTGTGAATACCCGGTACCTTCCGGGGCTGATATTACAATCGGTCTGTTTGGTGTAAACACAGATGATCATTTTCTTATCATGTCCCAGAGCCATACCGGGGATGAACTTTTAGGCCGGCTTGAACTTTCCCCCGCAGAAGAGCCTGCTTCACGGCAAGAGGCCATAGATTCAATCGTATCTCGCAGGATTGCATACCGCGACAACATGTTTGCCGAAACCAGGGAAGCCACCAACACCCTGGAAAAACTGACATCCTACCTTGCCGGTTGCACAAACTGCTATAACTGCCGCGTGGCCTGTCCTGTGTGCTACTGCAAGGAATGTGTGTTTGTCACCGATGTCTTCAACCATGAGCCGTCACAATACCTGCAGTGGGCCATGCGCAAGGGGGCAATCAAGATGCCGACAGACACCGTCTTTTACCATATCACGCGTCTTGCGCATATGAGCACGGCATGCGTGGGCTGCGGGCAGTGTTCAAATGCATGCCCCAATGATATCCACGTGATGGAATTGTTCCGTATGGTGGCCGACTCCACGCAGAAGGCCTTTGACTATCAGGCCGGAAGAAGCCTGGAGGAAAAACCTCCGCTTTCTGTTTTCCGCGAAGACGAATTTGAAGAAGTGGTGGGAATCGCTTCAACAGGGACTTAAAAATATGCCCGAGGCTTTAAAAGCCTGGAAGAAACCTAATCTAGATGGAGGAGCCGATATTATGGCCGAGGCAGCAATCAAACTTGGACCTCACAAAGAGAGCATTTTCATTGAAAAAGTACAGGAACTGCTACCCGAGGGGGGCAATCTTAATCTTTGTTTAACCTGTGGAGCGTGCAGTTCAGGATGTCCGGCTACCGAACTTTCTGATATGGATCCCAGGAAATTTTTGAGATTTGCCGCATTCGGAATGGATGAAGAGATTCTAAAATCCGACTGGGTGTGGATGTGTACCATGTGCCAGCGCTGTATATATGTATGCCCTATGAAAATTGACATCCCTCAGCTTATATATCATGCCCGTGCGTCCTGGCCGAGGGCACAGCGGCCCAAAGGTATCCTTGGCTCCTGTGACATGGCTTTGCGAAATGATAGCTGCAGCGCCATGGGCACGCCTCCGGAGGATTTTAAGTTTGTTGTTGAAGATGTTCTTGAAGAGTACCGGGAGGCACAGCCTGAATTCAAGGACATGCAGGCGCCTATTGAT
This sequence comes from Deltaproteobacteria bacterium, assembly GCA_019309565.1. GTDB lineage: Bacteria > Desulfobacterota > Desulfobacteria > Desulfobacterales > SURF-15 > JAFDFZ01. The sequence goes on along the minus strand of JAFDFZ010000058.1, from coordinate 579 downwards.
AAGCAGGGGGCGGAGTTTTTCCTGAATCAGAATTCCAGAGAACCGGTGACAGAACCCGATGAGCTGGTTCCGCTGTGGAAGATACTGCATCTTGCCGGCGCCGACTGGACATATGGCTCAAAGGGATGGGCCGGGGAGAATTACTGTATGTTTCTCGCAGACGATGAGGCCTGGGAGAAAATTACACGAACAACCGCAAACCAGGCCGACAGTCTTGGATGTAAAATATTCCTCAACACGGAATGAGGGCATGTCACCTTCTCAGTCCTGGCAGGACTGAAAAAATTCAACATTGAACATAAGTTTGAGGTCAAAAACATCTATGAGTACTATGCAAAATGGATCCGAGAAGGAAAACTGAAGGTCGATTCTAACTGGAATAAGGAGCTGAAGATAAAGTTCACGGTTCAAGATCCCTGTCAGATCGTTAGGAAAAGTTTTGGAGATCCCATAGCCGAAGATCTGCGGTTTGTAGTCAAATCCTGTGTGGGAGAGGAAAACTTCATCGAGATGCATCCGAATCGATCCAACAATTACTGCTGCGGCGGCGGGGGCGGTTTTCTGCAGTCCGGCTATAAA